>NZ_CAWORF010000028.1:0-93350 GCF_963883545.1 Escherichia sp. E4702
CTTCGGACGTGGGGGTTCAAGTCCCCCCCCTCGCACCAATTATCTTTACTTCCTTCCCTGTTTTATCATCCTTGATTCCCGTTCATTATCATCAGCATGACGCCTGAAATAAGCGCCAGGCACGATGGTAGCAAAACGTAATGCCGTAATTGTTTGTGATACAGCATCACCGGCGTCAATACTAATCCCATCAGAATCACAATCCGCCACTGATCCGGCGATAAATCCGCATACATCAGCCCTGCAATCAGCAATCCTGGCAGCAACACTCCCCAGCCACTGCCCAGCATACGTTGCAACATGGTTTGATCTCTTTCATTGATAATGATAACCAATATCATATGATGATTTTTATCATTTTCAAGCCAGAGAAATCCCTTGCTATCGGGTAAACCTATCGCTAGGATTAGCAATCATTATCATTTAGATTACTATCACGATTATGGCCTATCGTTCCGCACCGCTCTATGAAGATGTTATCTGGCGAACGCATCTCAAGCCGCAAGATCCCACGCTTGCACAAGCGGTTCGCGCGACGATCGCCGAACATCGTCAACATTTGCTGGAGTTTATCCGTCTGGATGAACCCGCCCCGCTTAGTGCCATGACGCTGGCGCAATGGTCCTCTCCCAATGCGCTAAGTTCTCTACTGGCGGTCTATTCCGATCATATCTACCGCAATCAACCAATGATGATCCGCGAGAACAAACCGCTGATCTCACTGTGGGCGCAATGGTATATCGGCCTGATGGTGCCGCCATTAATGCTGGCGCTGCTGACGCAGGATAAAGCGTTAGATGTGTCGGCGGAACATTTCTACGTTGAGTTTCACGAAACCGGTCGTGCTGCCTGTTTCTGGGTCGATGTGTGTGAAGATAAAAACGCAACATCACATTCGCCACAGCAGCGAATGGAAACGTTAATCAGCCAGGCGCTGGTTCCGGTTGTGCAGGCATTAGAAGCGACAGGTGAAATTAACGGCAAACTTATCTGGAGTAATACCGGTTATTTGATTAACTGGTATCTGACCGAGATGAAGCAGTTGCTTGGCGAGGCGTTAGTTGAATCGCTCCGCCATGCCCTGTTCTTTGAGAAAACGCTCTCCAGCGGCGAAGATAATCCATTATGGCGCACAGTCGTGCTGCGCGACGGCCTGCTGGTGCGCCGCACCTGTTGCCAGCGTTATCGCTTACCGGATGTGCAACAGTGTGGGGATTGCGCGCTGAAATAAGCACACTGCCGGGAGGATAAACCCGGCATTAAGTAGATTAATATGGATGCAACACATTACTTGTTTCTGAAATCCGCATACATAACAGAATATCTGCCGCCTCAAGCAATCCGGCATCAGAACTGACACCCAGTTTCGACATCACATTAAATTTATGCGCGCGGATCGTTTTTATATTCCGTTTAAGCTGTTCAGCAATTTGCGTCATTGAGTAGCCACGCGACATAAACCGTAATATTTCCCTCTCCGTCGGGCTTAGCGTCCGGCTTTGATTAATATACCACTGGTTGTTCAGTCGATCGGTCGCCTGACGTACGCCATTTAATGACAGAAACAGCTCCTGGTGAAAAACATCCAGCGTTGATGCTTTACTTAACACACCATCCAAAGGAGAAGGCGATAATGAGCCAATCAACCGCGCTTCAATATCATCATCCGCAATAACCAAACGCCGGGTACGTGGAAATTTGATTGCCAGCTCAGTCAGACAAGATAATCCCTCCCTGCGCTCAGTTCTCATGGCAGAAAAAGAAAAAATGACCGCCGCAAATGAAACCCGCGACATAGCATCCTGAAAAGCCTCCTGGCTGGTATACGTATAGAGTTTATAAGGATTACCCGCAAACTTTCTGAATAAACTCTCAATACCGATACTGCTCATGACGCACTTTTCTATGAGTGCGACATTTCTCTTCTTAATTCGGTTGTGTTCCATTCCGCGGCATCTCCATAAACAGAAGGCAAGTTAAGTTCCCTTGCCCCCTGTGCGCTATTAATCCATGCATACATCTCAGCGTTACTGTGAATTGCCAGCCGGCGCATCGCACTGTTTTTTTGTGCGCTGATGGTTTTATTGCTTTTCTTAAGCAATGAAGCTATTTGGTTGATGCCCCATCCTTTACCTAACAGCCGCAGTACCTTGCGTTCAGAAAGGGTAAGAATCACGGTGCGATAACCAAATTCCTGAATTTCCGGCATTGCAGGCGAAGTCAGCATGGCGCTGATGCGATCTGCATGGACATTGCCGGAACGAACGGTCTTGACCAGATTCTCAATGGGCTCGATATCGGACAGTAACGTCGCAGTTGGACACATAAGCAGTTCCACCGCCTGAGAGTACCAGGCTCGCGAAACCATGAAAACCCAATGAATTTCCCGGTATTGTGAGATCAATGAATAGTAATGTTCACAAACAGAACGCGGGTCTTCTGTTTGTCCGGCTAAATCGGCAATAACTAACCCAGCCCGACGTAATTGTAATATGGTCAGCTCCTCCGCAGAGGTGCTACTCGTTATATCGTATTCAGGGAGATGGGTCCTCATGACCTCTTTTAACCCTGCCTGCATAACGGGTATTTTACTGATAACAATTCCATTTTTGCAGCATCCTGGCAACATATATCCTCCACATCCACTGTCTATAAATTATGATGGTTTATTCAGAATATTCATCCTTTAAATAATTCCAATAAATTAATAGATTCAGCAAATAATTTATCCTTAGCATTCACTTCATATCAGTTTACCCCAGCCACACAAAAAATCCTTTGTATGTTTCAGGAGACTAGCATCAAATAATAACCTGGAAAAATACCTCTGACACATTTAAAATATCTAAATTATGTTGTTAGAAATACTTAATCAACATCCTCAAAATCAATCAGTTTAAGATATCATTTAAAATAACGAATAAAAGTTAAATGAAACGCCTTTAGCCAGAATATCAAGAAAAAAACTAATAAAAACTGAAGTGTATTTCTTACCTGAAACCGAAAAAAATGATTTCACCGGCCATTACTCAAACGCGTAAAAACAAAACAATAAATTCATTTTAATGATAATATTCATGGAATTATTTATTCCACTCAAAACTTGCACCGTTTCCCTTCCGCGAACTCATCACCGCAACCAGGATTAATCAGCGCAATTTTGATCTTAACCAACGTCAAAACAGCCATGCTTCGTGATACAAAAGGGTTCTCATTTTTTGAAAAATACGCAACGCGTCTATGACAAAGGGCGAGTTATGCAAACAGAGCAACAGCGAGCCGTTACACGGCTATGTATCCAGTGCGGATTATTTCTTTTACAGCACGGGGCGGAGAGCGCGCTGGTTGACGAGCTTTCTTCACGACTGGGTCGGGCGTTAGGGATGGACTGCGTTGAAAGCTCCATCTCTTCCAATGCTATCGTACTGACCACCATTAAAGATGGTCAATGTCTGACATCTACGCGCAAAAACCACGATCGCGGCATTAATATGCATATGGTTACTGAGGTACAACACATTGTGATTCTGGCGGAACATAAGCTGCTGGATTACAAAGGTGTTGAGAAACGTTTTAGCCAAATACATCCCCTGCGCTATCCGCGTTGGCTGGTCGCTTTGATGGTGGGACTCTCTTGCGCCTGTTTCTGTAAACTGAATAACGGTGGTTGGGATGGGGCGTTGATTACATTCTTCGCCAGTATGATCGCCATGTATATCCGCCAGCTACTGGCACAACGCCACCTCCATCCACAAATAAACTTTTGCATCACTGCCTTCGCCGCCACCACAATTTCTGGCCTCCTTCTACAACTTCCGACATTCAGTCATACGCCTACTGTGGCAATGGCGGCCAGTGTTCTTTTACTGGTGCCAGGTTTTCCGTTGATAAATGCTGTAGCCGATATGTTTAAAGGTCATATAAATACCGGGCTGGCACGCTGGGCGATTGCCAGCCTGCTGACACTGGCAACCTGCGTTGGCGTAGTGATGGCACTCACAATTTGGGGGCTACGCGGATGGGTGTAATCGAATTTCTATTAGCATTAGCGCAGGATATGATTCTCGCGGCAATCCCAGCGGTCGGCTTTGCGATGGTGTTCAACGTGCCAATCCGGGCATTACGCTGGTGTGCGCTGCTTGGCGCGATGGGTCATGGTTCACGAATGATTTTAATGACTACCGGACTCAATATTGAGTGGTCGACGTTTATGGCTTCGCTACTGGTCGGCACCATTGGTATTCAGTGGTCGCGCTGGTATCTGGCGCACCCGAAAGTCTTTACCGTGGCGGCTGTCATTCCGATGTTCCCGGGCATCCCGGCGTATACTGCAATGATTTCAGCGGTAAAAATCAGTCAGTTAGGTTACAGCGAGCCGTTAATGATTACCCTGTTAACTAACTTTCTTACCGCTTCATCAATTGTTGGCGCGTTATCCATCGGTCTTTCCGTTCCTGGATTGTGGTTGTACCGCAAGCGCCCCCGCGTATAAAATTGCCTCGCTTAAAGCACATGGATGAGAGGCTGCCTGGCCTCATCCGTGTGTTACTATAAAAGTAATCTCCCTTCTCGTTCATCGTTCCATATTGAGAAACAGTATGTCCTCCAGAGTTTTGACCCCGGACGTCGTTGGTATTGACGCCCTGGTACACGATCACCAAACCGTTCTGGCAAAAGCAGAAGGCGGCATGGTTGCCGTATTTGCCAACAATGCCCCGGCGTTTTATGCCGTTACGCCCGCGCGTCTTGCTGAACTGCTGGCGTTGGAAGAAAAACTGACGCGTCCGGGAAGTGACGTGGCCCTGGACGATCAACTCTATCAGGAACCGCAAGCCGCCCCCGTTGCCGTACCCATGGGCAAATTCGCCATGTACCCAGACTGGCAACCCGATACCGACTTTATCCGTCAGGCGGCATTATGGGGCGTGGCGCTAAAAGAGTCGGTGACCGCTGAAGAACTGGCGTCATTTATTGCTTACTGGCAGGCGGAAGGCAAAGTCTTCCATCATGTGCAGTGGCAACAAAAACTGGCGCGCAGCCTGCAAATAGGTCGTGCCAGCAATGGCGGATTAACGAAACGAGATGTGAACACAGTCAGTGAACCTGACAGCCAAATTCCACCGGGATTCAGAGGGTAACGATGAAAAACGTTGGCGACCTGATGCAACGTCTGCAAAAAATGATGCCAGCCCATATCAAACCCGCTTTCAAAACGGGTGAAGAACTTCTGGCATGGCAGAAAGAACAAGGGGCGCTCCGCGCCGCCGCTCTTGAGCGCGAGAATCGGGCGATGAAAATGCAGCGAACCTTTAACCGCTCTGGCATTCGTCCACTGCATCAAAACTGCTCCTTTGAGAACTATCGTGTTGAGTGCGAAGGGCAGATGAATGCGTTGAGCAAAGCGCGCCAGTATGTCGAAGAGTTCGACGGCAACATCGCCAGCTTTATCTTTTCTGGCAAGCCTGGAACTGGCAAAAACCATCTGGCGGCGGCAATCTGCAACGAACTGCTGCTACGCGGTAAGTCCGTATTGATCATCACCGTGGCCGATATTATGTCGGCGATGAAAGATACCTTCAGAAATAGCGGTACCAGCGAAGAACAACTGCTTAACGATCTGAGCAACGTTGATCTGCTGGTGATCGATGAGATCGGCGTGCAGACCGAATCGAAATACGAAAAAGTGATCATCAACCAGATCGTCGATCGCCGCTCTTCTTCCAAACGCCCGACCGGGATGCTGACCAACAGCAATATGGAAGAGATGACCAAGTTACTGGGCGAACGCGTTATGGATCGTATGCGACTGGGTAACAGTCTGTGGGTTATTTTTAACTGGGAAAGCTATCGTAGCCGGGTAACGGGTAAAGAGTATTAATCCTCCTTTCCGGCGCTATACTGCGACACAATTCCACCTTGAGTAATGATGATGAAAACTATTAAACACCTTCTGTGCTGTGCAATTGCCACCAGCGCATTAATTTCCACCGGGGTGCATGCCGCGTCCTGGAAAGATGCGCTTTCCAGCGCCGCCAGCGAGTTAAGCAACCAAAACAGCACCACACAGGAAGGCGGTTGGTCGCTCGCCTCATTAACTAATCTGCTTAGTAGTGGCAACCAGGCGTTAAGCGCAGACAACATGAACAATGCCGCAGGCATTTTGCAATACTGCGCGAAGCAAAAGCTGGCTTCAGTTACCGATGCGGAAAATATCAAAAATCAGGTCCTGGAGAAGCTGGGCCTGAACAGCGAAGAGCAGAAAGAAGATACCAACTATCTGGATGGCATTCAGGGTTTGCTAAAAACCAAAGATGGTCAGCAGCTTAACCTGGATAACATCGGTACGACGCCTCTGGCTGAAAAGGTAAAAACCAAAGCCTGCGATCTGGTGTTAAAGCAAGGTCTGAACTTTATTTCCTGATCAGCATAACGCCGCGTTTTAGCTATTAACAAGCTAACGCGGCCCTTCCCCGCTCTTTTCCCTGTTTCTGGACGTCTTTCCCTCTGTTACACGGGCAACTTTCTTGCGCAAAAAAGTCTGTTTATAAACTAATTCCTAACAACATCGCATTTTTTTGACACTAGAATTGCAGCTATATGGCAGCACCATTACATTGTGTTTCTCAAAAAATCTTAAACATCGGCTAACCGGCCTGTTTTAGTGAGGATCGCCCGTTGTCAGAACTATTCTCTTTCGCCCTATTTCTCGCCTCTGTGCTGATCTACGCATGGAAAGCGGGACGTAACACCTGGTGGTTTGCCGCCACGTTAACGGTACTGGGGTTATTTGTCGTTTTAAACATTACCCTGTTTGCCAGTGACTATTTTACTGGCGACGGCATTAACGACGCGGTGCTTTATACCTTAACTAACAGCCTGACCGGTGCTGGCGTCAGCAAGTATATCCTGCCGGGAGTTGGTATCGTGCTGGCACTGGCGGTAGTTTTCGGCGCGCTGGGCTGGATCCTACGCCGACGCCGTCATCATCCTCACCATTTTGGCTACAGCCTGCTGGCGCTCTTACTGGCGCTGGGTTCTGTGGACGCCAGCCCGGCGTTTCGCCAGATAACGGAGCTGGTAAAATCCCAGTCACGCGACGGCGATCCTGACTTTGCGGCTTATTATAAAGAACCGTCGAAAACCATCCCTGCCCCCAAACTTAACCTGGTTTATATCTATGGTGAGAGTCTGGAGCGGACCTATTTTGATAACGACGCTTTTCCTGACCTCACTCCCGAACTGGGCGCACTGAAAAATGAAGGGCTGGATTTCAGTCATACTCAACAACTGCCAGGAACGGATTACACTATCGCGGGCATGGTGGCGTCTCAGTGCGGGATTCCACTGTTTGCCCCGTTTGAAGGTAACGCCTCTGCCTCGGTTTCCAGCTTCTTCCCGCAGAACATCTGTCTTGGCGATATCCTGAAAAACTCCGGTTATCAGAACTATTTTGTGCAAGGGGCTAACCTGCGTTTTGCGGGTAAAGATGTGTTCCTGAAATCACACGGTTTCGACCATTTGTATGGTGCAGAAGAGCTGAAAAGTGTGGTGGCGGATCCGCATTATCGCAACGACTGGGGATTCTACGACGATACCGTGCTGGATGAAGCGTGGAAAAAGTTTGAAGAGCTTTCCCGCTCTGGTCAGCGATTCTCACTGTTTACTCTGACGGTCGATACCCATCACCCGGATGGTTTTATCTCTCGCACCTGCAACCGCAAAAAATATGATTTTGACGGTAAGCCGAATCAGTCATTCAGCGCGGTAAGTTGCAGCCAGGAGAACATCGCGACGTTTATCAATAAAATCAAAGCGTCACCGTGGTTTAAAGATACCGTCATCGTCGTCTCATCTGACCATTTAGCGATGAACAACACGGCGTGGAAATACCTTAATAAACAGGATCGTAACAACCTGTTTTTCGTCATCCGTGGCGACAAGCCACAGCAAGAGACGCTGGCGGTGAAGCGCAACACCATGGATAACGGCGCTACAGTGCTGGATATTCTTGGTGGCGATAACTTTATCGGCCTTGGGCGTAGTAGCCTCTCTGGTCAATCCATGTCGGAAGTGTTCCTCAACATTAAAGAGAAAGTGCTGGCGTGGAAGCCCGATATCATTCGTCTGTGGAAATTCCCCACCGAGATGAAAGAGTTCACCATTGATCAGAATAAAAACATGATCGCCTTCTCGGGTACCCATTTCCGTCTGCCGCTACTGTTACGCGTGTCGGATAAACGTGTGGAACCACTGCCAGAAAGCGAATATTCTGCACCACTCCGTTTCCAGTTGGCCGATTTCGCTCCGCGCGACAATTTCGTCTGGGTTGATCGCTGCTACAAGATGGCGCAGCTATGGGCGCCAGAGTTGGCTCTCTCCACTGACTGGTGTGTTTCCCAGGGGCAGCTTGGTGGTCAGCAAATTGTTCAACATGTTGATAAAACGACGTGGAAGGGCAAAACCGCATTTAAAGATACCGTCATCGATATGGAACGCTACAAAGGCAATGTCGATACGCTGAAGATTGTCGATAACGATATTCGCTACAAAGCCGACAGTTTCATTTTTAACGTCGCGGGTGCACCGGAAGAAGTGAAACAGTTTAGCGGGATTTCCCGTCCGGAGTCGTGGGGCCGCTGGTCCAACGCGCAGCTGGGCGATGAAGTAAAAATCGAGTACAAGCATCCGCTGCCGAAGAAATTTGACCTGGTGATTACCGCCAAAGCATACGGCAATAACGCCAGCCGTCCTATTCCGGTACGCGTAGGCAATGAAGAACAAACCATCGTACTGGGCAATGAAGTGACCACCACCACGCTGCATTTCGATAACCCAACCGATGCCGACACACTGGTAATTGTTCCGCCAGAACCTGTCTCAACCAACGAAGGGAATATCCTCGGACACTCGCCGCGTAAGCTCGGCATTGGCATGGTGGAAATCAAAGTGGTGGCGCGTGAAGGGTAATCACTGACTGATTTGTAGGTCGCATAAAGTGCGACCTACACGCCTTCTCCGACCTACAAAACATTATTGAGAAACAGAAAAAACAGCGCCCAACATTTCCCCGGGCGCTGCATGGCAACTCGCATTATCAGAAAGTAATCACGCCCTTAATCAACTCACGATTGTTAATCACATCGCGTTCATAGATTTCTGCCAGCGTGGCGAATGGATAGCGATGGGTTAACATCATATCGGCAGTAATTTTCCCTTCCGCCATCAGCCGCCCGACTTTCGCGAAATCTTCCGGCGTGGCATTTCGGCTGCCCATCATCGTGGTTTCTTTTTTATGGAATTCCGGATCAGAAAACTGCAACTCGCCTTTAAACAGGCCAACAAATACTACCGTGCCTCCATGACGAATCAGATTAACGGCGTTATTCATCGCATGTTGATTACCAGTTGCGTCGATCACTTTCTGCGCCAGCGAACCACCAAACTGCGCTCGCAGCTGCGCGTCAAAATCCTCGGCTGACGGGTCCAGCACGGGTAACTCCAGACGCGTTGCCACATGCTCACGCCGCGCCGGACTGGTATCCGCCACCACCACCTGTGCGCCATCGGCTTTAGCGATTGCTGCCGCGCCCAGACCAATTGGTCCCGCCCCGACCACCAGCACCTGCTCACCTGGCGCAATTGCTGCGCGACGAACCGCATGAGCGCTAATAGCGAAAGGTTCAATCAATGCTGCCGCCTGCGGATCAATACCATCCGCAGGCAAAATGTTCGCCACCGGCACGCTCAAATACTCACTAAAACCGCCATCCTGATGCACGCCAATGACCGAAATTTTTTCACAGCAATTGGTGCGACCGCTTTTACACGCCGGGCATTCCTGACAAGAAATATACGGAATTACCGCAACTTGCTGTCCATTTATAAGATCAGCAATATTTTTTCCCAATCCAACAATCTCCCCACATATTTCATGGCCTAAAACGCGTGGATAACTAAAAAATGGTTGATTCCCCCTCCAGGCATGAATATCGGTACCACAAATTCCGACGACTTTAATTTTAATTAATGCTTCGTTGTCACCCGGAATAGGTATCTCGCGTTGTTTCCAGATTAATTCTTTCGGCTGCTGACAAATTAAAAATTTCATCGTAGACATGATTCTGTTCTCCATTCTTTGTTGCAATAGATATCAATGAAAATTAAAAATGACAGCAAAACAGAAAATCTATTTTGTGAAAACACACACATAAAAATGTTTTAAATATGGTTTTAATGGACTCACAAGGAGAAAATATGAGTCGTTCGCAAAATTTACGCCACAATGTGATTAACCAGGTCATTGATGATATGGCGCGTGGTCATGTCCCTTCACCACTTCCATCGCAAAGCGCGCTGGCGGAAATGTACAACATCAGTCGCACCACAGTGCGGCATATTCTCAGCCACTTACGCGAATGCGGCGTCCTGACACAGGTCGGAAATGACCATGTTATTACGCGCAAACCTGACTACGATGACGGTTTCGCCTGCACTATCGCTTCAATGAGTGAGCAAAACAAAATGTTTGAACAGGCTTTTTTCACTATGATAAACCAGCGCCAGTTACGCCCTGGGGAAACTTTTTCTGAACTGCAACTGGCGCGAGCCGCGGGTGTCAGCCCGGTGGTAGTGAGGGAATACCTTTTAAAATTCGGTCGGTATAATCTTATTCAAAGCGAAAAACGCGGTCAGTGGTGCATGAAGCAATTCGATCAACCCTACGCCGAGCAGCTGTTTGAACTGCGTGAAATGCTCGAAACACATTCACTTGAGCACTTTCTTGACCTGCCTGATCATGATCCCCACTGGCTGCAGGCGAAAAGCATGCTCGAACGTCATCGCCTACTACGAGACAACATCGGCAATAGCTTTCGTATGTTTTCCCAACTGGACAGAGATTTTCACTCCTTACTGCTTTCAGCTGCCGATAATATCTTTTTTGATCAATCGATTGAGATAATCTCAATCATCTTTCATTTTCACTATCAATGGGACGAAAGCGATCTTAAACAGCGTAATATCATTGCCGTCGATGAGCACATGACCATTCTCAGCGCCTTGATTTGCCGCAGTGACCTGGATGCCACCCTTGCGCTCCGTAACCATTTGAATTCAGCTAAACAATCAATGATTCGCTCCATTAATGAGAACAAACGTCATGCTCATTAAGTACGGATTAAAAACAGCAAACTATTAGCGAGTGCACGGTTTTATTAAAAGATAAATACCGGAAAATTTCCACTTACCTATGCTCACAATCAGTCGACTAAAAATGTTTTGTGAGCGGCAGTAAAGTCCTAAAACTTTAACCTGCCATTAATATCAACCTTGCGTAATGCATAATTACGCAAACCAATTAAAATTATAAATACAGGAGTCCGGCGTGGAAAAAGAAAATATCAACCTCGATCCGCATTCTTCGTTTACTGCATCTTCGTTGGCAGATATTCCCGTGCCACCAGATGGATTAGTTCAACGCAGCGCCAGAATTAAACGCATTCAAACCACCGCCATGTTATTATTATTTTTTGCGGCGGTAATCAATTATCTCGACCGCAGTTCGCTGTCGGTAGCAAATTTAACGATTCGTGAAGAACTGGGGTTAAGTGCCACCGAGATCGGCGCTTTGCTCTCCGTGTTTTCACTCGCTTACGGGATTGCGCAACTCCCTTGCGGCCCACTATTGGATCGCAAAAGCCCGCGACTAATGCTGGGCCTTGGGATGTTCTTCTGGTCACTGTTCCAGGCAATGTCTGGCATGGTGCACAGCTTTACGCAGTTCGTGTTGGTTCGTATCGGTATGGGGATTGGTGAAGCGCCGATGAACCCATGCGGTGTAAAAGTCATTAACGACTGGTTCAACATCAAAGAGCGCGGACGCCCGATGGGCTTCTTCAACGCAGCGTCTACCATTGGCGTAGCCGTAAGCCCACCGATTCTGGCGGCGATGATGCTGGTGATGGGTTGGCGCGGGATGTTTATTACCATTGGTGTGTTGGGTATTTTTCTCGCCATCGGCTGGTATATGCTCTATCGCAACCGCGAGCACGTAGAACTGACTGCCGTTGAACAAGCTTATCTCAATGCTGGTAGCGTCAATGCCCGCCGAGATCCGCTCAGTTCTGCCGAATGGCGCAGCCTGTTCCGTAACCGCACAATGTGGGGAATGATGCTCGGATTCAGTGGCATCAACTACACTGCGTGGCTGTATCTGGCCTGGCTTCCCGGTTACCTGCAAACAGCCTATAACCTGGATTTAAAAAGCACAGGGTTGATGGCGGCTATCCCTTTCCTGTTTGGGGCTGCCGGGATGCTGGTCAACGGTTACGTTACCGACTGGCTGGTCAAAGGGGGAATGGCTCCGATTAAGAGCCGGAAGATCTGCATTATTGCCGGGATGTTCTGTTCTGCCGCCTTTACGCTGGTAGTACCGCAAGCGACAACATCCATGACGGCGGTTCTGCTGATTGGCATGGCACTGTTCTGTATTCACTTTGCCGGAACATCCTGCTGGGGATTGATCCACGTCGCAGTCGCTTCTCGCATGACTGCGTCGGTGGGCAGTATCCAGAACTTTGCCAGCTTCATCTGCGCCTCTTTCGCGCCGATTATTACCGGTTTTATTGTTGATACCACACACTCATTCCATCTGGCACTCATCATCTGCGGTTGCGTCACCGCGGCTGGTGCGCTGGCGTACATCTTCCTGGTTCGTCAGCCGATCAACGACCCACGTAAAGATTAATCTCCCTATGCCCGATAGCATTTTGCTTATCGGGCATTTTTCATGGCGATTAAAACGTTTCCCAGTTATCCCCGCTATCAGCGACGACAATTTTGCGCGACACAACCGGCAACGCTGCGTTTACCACTGGCAAAGCTTCATACTGACGCTGTTGCGTTTGCTGTATACGGAACACCGCTACGGCTTCGGTCAGACGGCTGGCCTGCTCTTCCAGCGCGGCGGCAGCGGCAGCAGACTCTTCCACTAACGCGGCGTTCTGTTGCGTTACCCTATCCATTTCGACAACCGCTAAACCAACCTGATCAATGCCACGGCTTTGCTCATCAGAGGCTGAAGCGATTTCTCCCATAATGTCAGTAACGCGTGTTACGGCGCTGACAATCTCTGTCATGGTTTCCCCGGCACTTTCGACCTGCGTAGATCCGACATCCACTTTACTTACGGAGTCTTCAATCAAGCTTTTAATTTCACGGGCCGCCTGGGCGCTACGCTGCGCCAGGTTACGCACTTCCCCCGCAACTACCGCAAAACCACGCCCTTGCTCGCCCGCGCGCGCCGCTTCAACCGCCGCGTTCAAAGCCAGAATATTGGTCTGGAAGGCAATACCATCGATAACGCTGATAATATCGGCAATCTTCTGCGAACTGGTGGAGATATCGCGCATCGTCTGTACCACGTTATCCACTACCTTGCCACCACGTTGCGCGGTTTCAGAAGCACTTAACGCCAGATGACTGGCCTGACGCGCGTTCTCGGCGTTCTGTTTCACCGTTGCAGTCAGTTGCTCCATGCTGGCCGCCGTCTCTTCCAGTGAAGCCGCTTGCTGCTCAGTACGTGATGAGAGATCGTTATTACCCGTGGCAATTTCGCTGACACCGCTATAAATGGCATTCGCACCGTTACGTACATCTCCGACAGTACGCATCAGTTCACTTTGCATATGGCGCAAACTCTGAGCCAGTTGTCCTACTTCGTTAGAACCAACCACCTCAATGGGTTTTACCAAATCCCCGCCAGCAATATGACAGATGCTTTCGATCAGGCGATTCATTGGTGCTACCAGCGAGGCTTTAATACCAAACCAGACGGCCACAATGACGGCTAACACGACGATCAACACGCCCACCAGCACCCACATCGCCTGGTTGTAGGAAGCATTATTATCGCTGACGGCAATATCGTAGAGACGATCGTTTTGCTCCATATAAGCCATATACAGCTTCTCGAAACCGTCCTGATATCCCTGAGTCGGCTGCTCAAAGAACTCATTGATTTTGCCTGCGCCTAACAGCTGGATCAGCTCCGCCAGCGCATTGTGGTAAATATCGTAATTACGTTTGATGTCCGCCGCTGCGGCTGTGCTCTGACGCGGGTCACGCGGCAATGCTTCGTAGTCCGCCCAGTTTTTTTCCGCTTGCTTCAGCGAAATACTGGCACTCTGCATCAGCTCGGCGACGGTTGAACCGCTGCCAATATTGTTCTGATCCATCATGTAGCGGATACCCGCGCGGTTGAGAGTGTTACGTGTCTGCAACAACGCGACCCAGCTGCCATTCAGCGTGGATTGCTGCTGACGAATGGTTTGTAAAACGGAGAAATTTTCTTTGTCATTTTTTAAGGCATTAAAGAACAAACCGCCTGATGTCAGTTGTAAAAGGCCAAAAACGGCCAAAACCAGCAATAAGCTGGTCACGATCTTAATACGTTTAAACATGGTTTCTCTTCCCTCCAGACCTGATACTCAGGTTGTCGGCCTGGTGGTAGAAAACTTTATGATCTGGAGCGGTGTTGAGCGTTTTTTTGTCGCTGCGTACTTACATTTTTTATGAGGGTCACACTCTGGAGCAATTTTTATGGTACAAAGTACCAGTTTTTACTGAATCAGTGATACTCCCATGGCTTATAGCATCGATATCATCTCCTGCATTACCGAGCGGTTTATGGCGTTAACCGCCACTGAAAAGCGTATCGCACAATTTATTCTTGATGACGTCTCCGCAGCCGTGGAACTGCCAATTGCCGAGCTGGCGCGGTTAACACAAACCAGCCAGGCGTCGGTGACGCGTTTTGCCCGTGCATTGGGTTGCAAAGATGTCCGCGAACTGAAAGTCAAACTGGCGCAGTCACTGGCTATCGGGCAGCGGTTTATTCTCGATGTACCGGATCTTGACGGCGTTCAGGGGATCTACGAATCAATTATCAGCGTGCTGGAAACGCATCGTCGCTCACTGGATATGAACGCCATCAGTCAGGCGGTCAGTTGGTTAAGTCAGGCGCGGCAAATTCTTGCATTGGGAACGGGCGGCGGTTCTACCATCTGCTCGCAGGAGATCCAGTACCGTCTGTTCCGCCTGGGATTGCCAGTGGTCAGTCAGAACGATTCACTCATGATGAGAATGATGTGCTCAGCCGTGATGCCGCAGGATGTGGTGATAGTTCTTTCACTCGGCGGCTATACGCCAGAAATCATCGAAAGCGCCGCTATCGCTCGTCAGTACGGCGCGCGAGTTATCGCCATTACGCCTGCACAAACACCACTGGCAGAACAGGTGGATCTGGTATTACCGTTGCTGGTTCAGGAAAGTGATTACATTTTTAAGCCCACGCCTTCCCGTTACGCCATGCTCGCGATGATCGATGTGCTGGCAACAGAGCTGGCTATGGCAAATAAAGCGCAGGCGAAAGATCGCCTGCGGCGGATAAAACTGGCATTAGACAGCCACCGGGGTGGCGCTAACCGCCAGCCACTTGGCGATTAGCACTATTGGTTATGCCTCTTCAGGTTTGGTGATCACGACATTCTGGTTTTCACGCTCATTGGTGATAATAGCCAGAGCTTCTTCCCGGCTGATCTCGCTTGCTGGCGTTACCAGCGTCACCAGTACGCCAGCGACCAGGCTTCCCAGCACTGACGGAATACACGGGTTACCCCAGTAAGCCAGCCAGTCGGCATTCATCAGCACCACAATTGACATCACCATACCGCTCACTAACGCTGCCAACGCGCCCTGCCAGTTAAAGCGTAGCCAGAAGCGACCGAGAATCGAGCAGATAAACAGCCCGGACATCAGCATCGAAATCATTTTGGTAATGTAGCTGATGATATCGTTAGAGGTCAGAGCAAAGACCAATGCGAGGCCAATAACAAAGGTCAGCATCCAGCGTGAGTAAGTGATTGCCTTGTTCTCCGGCGGCATTCTGCCGGTAATCATGGTGTAGACATCGCGCATCATAATCGCCACCGCTGCGATGGCATCGGAGCTGGCAGAAGACATGGTGGCAGAAAGCCCGGCAATCAGTACCACCAGGCCAAGCAATGGCGGCAGAAAACTAGTAGCGAACAAGAAGGCATAGTTACTGTTTTCCAGATTCGGGTTCATGGTGAACGCCGCCATGCCGATAATGGCAGGCAGAATCGAGAAGAACAGATACAACACGCCAGTAATAACAAACGAACGGCGTACAGAGGGAACATCTTTACCCGAGTAAATACGCTGGCGATAAGACGGTGTGGCCAGTACACCAACGCCAATAACCAGCGCCAGCGAAAGCGCAGGCAGCACGCCCATTTTATCAATCGCAAACAGGCTCATCGCTTTTGGGTCCATCGCCTGTTCAATCGCACTCCAGCCGCCAACGTGAACAACGGCAAGAATAGCCATCAATATAAAGCCAAAGAACAAAATTAAGGCCTGAATGGTGTCTGTCCACACTACCGCCGAATAACCGCCGATAATAACGTATATCGCAAAAGCTAAGGCGATAATTAATTTTGCTACAGTAAGATCAATACCTGTTGCCCAGGCAAGATACATACTGCCACCTAATATATGCGCCCCCAGCCAGCCAATAGAGGCAATAAATATCATCAGACCGACAATATTTTTAATTAAATGACTCCCGCCAGTATAATAAGAGAGTTCTTCACTCATGGTCATAAAACGTAATTTACGTACCGGTGCAAACAGCCACGCCACCAGCAATATACCTACGGCCCCGCCGACGCCATAAAGCATTCCGGCCCAGCCATTGCTGTAGCCAAAGCCCACTGCGCCCATACTGGAACCCGTGCCAACCATCGTGGCAACGGTTGAGCCCAGCGTCAGAAACAGCGGCAGCGAACGCCCGCCCAGCAGAAAATCTTCTCCGCTTTTCTGATTACGAGAAACAAACCAACCAAGCCAAATCATGGCGATGGCATAAATAATAAAGCCGACTAAAAAGATATGACTGTTCATAATTCACATCCTGCCAGTAGAGAAAAAATAATGTAAGAGTTCCCGGAGTGCTGAATGTATTCAGCACTCAATTGCGGTCTGTTTTTTTAATTCTTAAATTTATTAGCGGGTCGCGTTATAACAGGTCACATCGACTTCGACTTTACAATCGACAACCAGATCAGCCACACAACAAATACGTGCAGGCGGATTCTCGCCAAAAAATTCTCTGAATACTTTATTAAATGACTGGAAATAGCGGGCGTCGGTCAGGATCACTTTCACGTGAACCACATCCGCCAGGCTATAACCGGCTTCAGTCATGATGTCGACACAGTTTTGGATCGCCAGTCGTGACTGTTCAACGATACCGCCTTCTACCACTTCACCATTTTTCATGGGTGTTTGCCCGGAGACGTACAGCCAGCCGCCCGCCTCAACCGCCCTGGCAAACGGCAAATGCTGCCCACCAGTGCCTGTTCCACCTTCCGTACCGTAACGTTTAATGCTCATATTCACTCCTTAATGTGAGGTCTGGCGGCGCAGGAAACGGCCCGCACGGCCTGTAATATGTTTATCGCGACCATAGCTCATAACACCGTTCACCATCACCGCCTCAATGCCATCTGCCGGGCGTTTGGGATCAGAAAAACTGGCAACATCACGAATGGTTTGCGGATCGAACAACACCAGGTCCGCAAAATAGCCGACTTTCACCAGTCCACGCTCGGGTAGACAAAAACGGCTGGCAGAAAGCCCGGTCATTTTGTGGATAGCCGTGGTCAACGGGAATAAGCCTTCATCACGACAATAGTGACCCAGCACGCGAGGGAAAGCGCCCCATAAACGCGGATGCGGCATGGGATCATTGGGCAGACCGTCAGAGCCAATCATACTGACCGGATAACTCAACACTCGGCGGACGTCGCGCTCGTCCATGTTGTAATAGATAGCCCCGGCAGGCATTAGCAGCTTTGCAGCCTCCAGCATACTCATCTGCCAGTCGATGGCGATTTGTGCCAGTGTTTTCCCGGCCTGCTGCGGATGTGTTTGTGACCAGGTGATCACAATATCGAATTCGTCGGTGACTTGTTTGAGATCCAGCGTTGAAGAGCTGGCCGAGTAAGGGTAGACATCGCAGCCAATTTCCTGGTGTTGACGCATTTTGTCAAAAAAAGCCAACGTTTCTTTTGTCCGCCCCCAGTTTTTCGCCCCGGCACATTTATGGTGGGAAATAACGACAGGCACTTTGCCATGACGCCCAATACGAAACGCCTCATCCAGCGCATCCAGAATCGGTTCGAATTCAGAACGCAGATGAGTGGTATAAACCCCCTTCTCACCTGCCAGTTCTTCCGCCAGTGCCATCACCTCTTCGGTAGTCGCCTGAAATGCCGTGGCATAGGCCAGTCCGGAACTTAACCCCAGCGCCCCCTGACTCAACGCCAGACGTAAGTCGGCACGCATAGCGGCAATTTCATCTGCCGTCGCCGGGCGAAACAGGTCGTCCATATGATTATTACGCAGCGCCGTATGACCAATCAGTGTGCCAACGTTCAGTGACGGTCTGGCTGCTTCCACTGCCTGGGCATAGCTTTCAACGGTGGGATAAATAAAGTGCTCCGCTTCCCCCAACAGATTCATCGGGTCAGGGACTTCGCCTTTCATTTTCGCCGACGCTGCACTGATCCCGCAGTTGCCGACAATCACCGTGGTGATCCCCTGGCTGATTTTTGGCAGATATTCCGGGATACGAATAACGTTGATATCGTCATGGGTATGAACGTCGATAAACCCTGGTGCCAGCACCCGTCCTTCACCGTCAATAACCTGCTGCGCCGTAACGTTAAGCGCAGGGGCAATATCGACAATCCGATCGCCTGTTATTGCCACGTCACCGCGAAATTCAGGGCCGCCGCTGCCGTCGATAACCGTCACATTTTTGAATAACCAGTCAACCTGCATGTTCGTCACTCCATTTCTGCAATGGTGATAAGTTAACCATTTACAAGGATGAAAAACAGTGGAAAACTACGCAAAACCCAGATGATTTTCTGATACTTTTATTCATAAATCATAAGATAAATAAACTAAATGTTTATATTTCATTTAGTTACAAATGATACTCGCATCCGATACGGTGAAAAACTCAAAAGGTAAATGTTATGAAATACCACTCAGAACCTCTGGTTCCCCATAAATCTGCTCTGATGCAAATGCCCGCAAATATCCTTGCCGAAGATGTTTGTTTACCTGCCGCGATCATTAAAAAGCAGGCGCTGGAGAACAACATTGCGTGGATGCAGCGCTATGCTGACGCGCGCGGCGTTTCGCTGGCACCGCACGGTAAAACCACCATGACGCCGTGGATTTTTCAGGCGCAGCAGGCGGCTGGTGCCTGGGCAATAGGTGTCGGTAGCGCATGGCAGGCTGGTGCGGCAATGGCGAGCGGTATTCAGCGAGTGCTGATGGTTAATCAGTTGGTCGGCAAGGCGAATATGCAGTTGATTGCCCAGTTGCAATGGCATTACCCGACGGTCGATTTTATCTGCTGTATCGACAGCATTGAGAACGCCCGCGCTTTGTCTGCCTTTTTTGCCAGCCAGCAACAGACGCTGAACGTGATGATTGAACTGGGTGTTCCCGGCGGGCGCTGTGGCTGCCGCTCAACGGATGCCGCACTGGCACTGGCTAAGCAGGCGGCCCAATTACCAGGATTACGTCTGCGGGGGCTTGAGTTATATGAAGGTGTTTTACACGGTGACGATCCACAACCGCAGGTAGAAGCGCTGCTGCGGGATGCCGCACAACTGGCTTGTGATATGGCGAGTCTGGTTGATGGCGAGTTTATTCTCACCGGAGCAGGCACGGTCTGGTATGACGTGGTGTGCAATATCTGGCTGGCGGCAGAAAAACCGACTAACTGCCGAATCGTCATTCGCCCAGGCTGCTACATCACCCATGACGCAGGGATCTACGACACCGCGCAACAGCAATTGATCGCCCGCGATCCTGTGGCTTGCGATCTGGCAGGCGATCTCACATCTGCACTGGAACTGGTCGCCATGGTGCAATCGGTGCCAGAGGCCGATCGTGCGGTGGTTAATTTTGGTAAGCGTGATTGCGCCTTCGACGCCGGACTGCCGCAACCAGTCGCCCACTATCGCAACGGCAAGCCACTGGCGTTTAATCCTGAAGCTATTCGCAGTGTCGGCATTATGGATCAGCACTGTATGTTGCAACTGTCAGCTAATAGCGACGTGCAGGTGGGGGATATTCTGGTGTTTGGCACTTCCCATCCGTGCCTGACCTTCGACAAATGGAAAACGTTGTTATTGACTGATGACGGCTACAACGTACTGGCAGAATTAGACACTCTCTTCTAATAACTCCCCCTTCGGTTAATTATCGAAGGGGCATTTTTATTGTGATGTCAATCACATATTCACCTAATGAATAATTCTTGCCCAACCGCTCACCGCCATTCCTGACCGCTTACATCCCTAAAATAACCACTCAGTTATTTACCTTACTTTACGCGCGCGTAACTCTGGCAACATCACTGCAGGATAGCGGTCAATTTACCTCCTCAAACGCAACGCAAACCTAGAACGGCTTCGGCCTATGATTAACAAATTACTCTATGGATTTTGGTTTGCAGGAAGGCAGCAAGTGAGTGAATCCCCGGGAGCTTACAACAGTAAGTGACAGAGGTGAACGAACGCAGCTGCCGCACCTGTAAGCCAAAAGACGACGAGTAAAATGCCAGGTTTTACTATGGATACGAAAAAACTATTCAAGCACATACCCTGGGTGATTCTCGGAATCATCGGTGCATTCTGCCTCGCGGTAGTTGCATTACGTCGGGGGGAGCACGTCAGCGCCCTGTGGATCGTGGTCGCCTCTGTGTCGGTGTATCTGGTGGCGTATCGCTACTACAGTCTGTATATCGCCCAGAAGGTGATGAAACTCGACCCCACGCGCGCGACGCCTGCGGTTATTAACAATGACGGTCTGAACTACGTTCCGACCAACCGTTACGTGTTGTTTGGTCACCACTTCGCCGCTATCGCCGGTGCTGGTCCGCTGGTTGGTCCGGTTCTCGCCGCGCAGATGGGCTACCTGCCTGGCACGCTGTGGCTGCTGGCGGGGGTAGTGCTGGCCGGTGCGGTACAGGACTTTATGGTGCTGTTTATCTCCTCTCGCCGTAACGGCGCATCTCTCGGTGAGATGATCAAAGAAGAGATGGGACCAGTACCGGGGACTATCGCGCTGTTTGGCTGTTTCTTAATCATGATCATCATCCTTGCCGTCCTGGCGCTGATTGTGGTTAAAGCCCTGGCCGAAAGTCCGTGGGGTGTCTTCACCGTTTGCTCAACCGTACCGATTGCACTGTTTATGGGTATCTACATGCGCTTTATCCGTCCGGGGCGTGTGGGTGAAGTCTCTGTCATTGGTATCGTGCTGCTGGTTGCCTCTATCTACTTCGGTGGCGTGATTGCTCACGATCCGTACTGGGGTCCGGCACTGACCTTTAAAGACACCACCATTACCTTCGCGCTGATTGGCTATGCGTTTGTTTCCGCACTGCTGCCGGTGTGGCTGATCCTCGCACCGCGCGACTATCTGGCAACCTTCCTGAAAATCGGTGTTATCGTCGGCCTGGCGCTGGGTATCGTGGTGCTGAACCCGGAACTGAAAATGCCTGCGATGACTCAGTACATTGACGGTACTGGCCCACTGTGGAAAGGCGCTCTGTTCCCGTTCCTGTTCATCACCATCGCCTGTGGTGCGGTATCCGGCTTCCACGCGCTGATCTCTTCCGGTACGACGCCGAAACTGCTGGCTAACGAAACCGACGCGCGTTTCATTGGCTACGGCGCAATGCTGATGGAGTCCTTCGTGGCGATTATGGCGCTGGTTGCTGCGTCCATCATCGAACCGGGTCTTTACTTCGCGATGAATACCCCGCCTGCGGGCCTTGGCATCACCATGCCTAACCTGCATGAAATGGGTGGCGAGAACGCGCCGATCATCATGGCGCAGCTGAAAGACGTTACCGCACACGCGGCGGCGACCGTCAGCTCCTGGGGCTTCGTGATTTCGCCAGAGCAGATCCTGCAAACCGCGAAAGACATTGGTGAGCCTTCTGTCCTGAACCGTGCAGGTGGTGCGCCGACGCTGGCGGTAGGTATCGCTCACGTGTTCCACAAAGTGCTGCCGATGGCTGACATGGGCTTCTGGTATCACTTCGGTATTCTGTTCGAAGCACTGTTCATCCTGACCGCGCTGGATGCCGGTACCCGTTCTGGCCGCTTTATGCTGCAAGATCTGTTGGGTAACTTCATCCCGTTCCTGAAAAAACCGACTCTCTGGTTGCCGGTATCATCGGTACTGCGGGCTGTGTGGGTCTGTGGGGCTACCTGCTGTATCAGGGCGTGGTCGATCCGCTGGGCGGCGTTAAGAGCCTGTGGCCGCTGTTCGGTATCTCCAACCAGATGCTGGCAGCCGTAGCGCTGGTACTGGGTACCGTTGTGCTGATTAAGATGAAGCGCACCCAATACATCTGGGTAACAGTTGTTCCGGCTGTATGGCTGCTTATCTGCACCACCTGGGCGCTGGGTCTGAAACTGTTCAGCACCAACCCGCAGATGGAAGGCTTCTTCTACATGGCGAGCCAGTACAAAGAGAAGATTGCTAACGGTACTGACCTGACGGCGCAGCAGATTGCCAACATGAACCACATCGTTGTGAACAACTACACCAACGCGGGCCTGAGTATTCTGTTCCTGATTGTGGTGTACAGCATCATCTTCTACGGTTTCAAAACCTGGCTTGCGGTGCGTAACAGCGACAAACGTACTGACAAAGAAACACCGTACGTTCCAATCCCGGAAGGCGGCGTGAAGATCTCTTCGCACCACTAACCGGTTGCCGGATGCGCTGCGCGTATCCGGCCTACAAAGTGTCTATCGTAGGCCGGATAAGGCGTTTACGCCGCATCCGGCAAATCCCCAGCCCGGACCTTCCGGGCTTTACGCATATCTGGAAGGCAAAATGTTTGGTAACTTAGGACAGGCAAAAAAATATCTCGGCCAGGCGGCGAAGATGTTGATTGGCATTCCAGACTACGACAACTACGTCGAGCATATGAAGACCAACCATCCCGACAAGCCGTACATGAGCTATGAAGAATTCTTCCGCGAACGCCAGAACGCGCGCTACGGCGGCGATGGTAAAGGTGGTATGCGCTGTTGTTAATGGAGAGAGCATGAACCCGATTGCAGTTACCCTACTCACCGGTTTTTTAGGCGCGGGCAAAACCACCCTGCTGCGCCATATTCTTAACGAACAACACGGCTACAAGATTGCCGTGATTGAAAACGAATTCGGCGAAGTCTCCGTTGATGATCAACTGATTGGTGACCGCGCCACGCAGATCAAAACGCTGACCAACGGCTGCATCTGCTGTTCGCGCTCCAACGAGCTGGAAGACGCACTA
Source organism: Escherichia sp. E4702 (assembly GCF_963883545.1). Taxonomy (NCBI): domain Bacteria; kingdom Pseudomonadati; phylum Pseudomonadota; class Gammaproteobacteria; order Enterobacterales; family Enterobacteriaceae; genus Escherichia; species Escherichia sp. E4702. The sequence goes on from NZ_CAWORF010000028.1 coordinate 23,465, forward strand.
CTCGACCTGCTGGATAATCTCGACAAGGGCAATATTCAGTTCGATCGTCTGGTCATTGAATGCACCGGCATGGCCGATCCTGGCCCGATTATTCAGACCTTTTTCTCCCATGAGATTTTATGCCAGCGCTACCTGCTGGACGGCGTGATTGCGCTGGTGGATGCGGTACATGCCGACGAGCAGATGAACCAGTTCACCATCGCCCAGTCCCAGGTTGGCTACGCCGACCGTATTCTGCTGACTAAAACCGACGTCGCAGGCGAAGCAGAAAAACTGCGTGAACGTCTGGCACGCATCAATGCCCGTGCACCGGTCTACACCGTCACCCACGGCAACATCGACCTGGGCCTGCTGTTCAACACCAACGGTTTTATGCTGGAAGAGAACGTCGTCAGCACCAAACCGCGTTTCCACTTTATCGCGGATAAACAAAACGATATTTCGTCTATTGTGGTGGAACTGGATTACCCGGTAGATATCAGCGAAGTTTCCCGCGTGATGGAAAACCTGCTGCTGGAATCGGCAGATAAACTGCTGCGTTACAAAGGAATGCTGTGGATTGACGGCGAACCTAATCGCCTGCTGTTCCAGGGCGTCCAGCGCCTCTACAGCGCCGACTGGGACCGCCCGTGGGGCGAAGAAAAACCGCATAGCACGATGGTGTTTATCGGGATTCATCTGCCGGAGGATGAGATTCGGGCGGCGTTTGCGGGGTTGAGGAAGTAAGTTCAAGAAAGATAAACTTTTCGAGAGTTCCACCGCAACATTATTACGAGTGGAACTCTTTAGATATGTCAGACCAACCAAAGCTTCTTCAATTGCGTTTTCATTTTTTCATGTCTCATTTTCAGTTCAGCCAATCCCCATTCTGAAGAATTACAAACATCTTTTGTTAAATCAAAAGAGCTTTTACTATTAAGTTTCTCATAAATAGATTTCTTTTTGATAAAATCATAGTGTTGTGCTTCAGAATTTTTGGAACCACTTATGAGTGTTAAATTACCTATTTTATGCAGCCAGTAGACATGCTCTTGAGGTTGGAATCTATTAATCCAGTATTCATTAACTAATGCTTGAGGAAGAATATGCTCAATTGTGATTCTCCCCGTATAGGTTTTAATCACGCTCTCATCTTGTTGCTCCATATCTAAGCGAAGCAAAATTGCTTTTATTAAGTTCACTTGATTCGGACGAGGCTCATATAAATCTTCATCCAGAGCAGCTATAAAACCTGAATTATCTGCATGTTGGTTTATCTGATTTATCACAGAATCAAAAGGCATATCATTATTTATTGCTACCAGAGCTGAATAACAAACCATTTCTCTTTGGCTTTTAATTTGTTTTTTTAACCACCCATGCATATATACCTTCTCAAAGGCGGTAATAAATTGAGAAAAATCATCTAAATTAAAATCTTCTGTACGAGCCATTCGATTCATGAATGCCATAACCGGAGGAATCCACTCATCTACCCCTAAATTACTTAGCGATGCTATTTTTCGTCGTATTGAAGGGTGTTCAAAATCATTCTCTAAAATCTTAGTATAATTTTTTGCAGAATTAACCAACATCAGTGACATAGCAATAGCATCTCCATCAAATTGCTGCTGGAGATTTTCAATAAAAGCTTCAAAACCTTTTTGTAACACCCTATCACGATCTTTTTTCTCGGAAAGCTTATGAAGCGTAAGAAATTTATCAAGCCGTCTCACTCCAACCATATCTTCAATTTGCGACCATGCTGATTCTATTTGCTCTGATTTTTTTATTATGCGTAGAAGCTGATTCAAACAGTGCATTTTTTAAAAGATCTGCATTACTTAAAGGTAAACCTCGACTATTTAATACATTAAAGAGTCTAAATGATGATGCGAAATCATCAGTTTGCACAAATACGATATATACATTTTGCAAAATATATTTAGCAAGCAACTTCAACTCATCAACAGATAACCGCAACAAATAATCTCTAATTGTTTCAGCGTTGCTAATGAATACTAACTCAGTATCCGATGGCTTTTCAGGTTTATAATCTTTAGAATCCTGCAGTATATAATATTTATAAAGATCATACTCTTTTTTTCTAACAATTAGTCTTGGTTCATCTGTTTCATCAGAATAAACATCAATAGGCAGAACTCTTTTTTGCAAATCATCTTTTATCCCCTGAATCGGGATGATTTTTTTTAGCTCGGAGACAATAATGCTTAACGTTGTAAGACGTTGTTGTCCATCTACAACTTCATACTGATTTTGCCCTTTATTGATACAAATCATACTCCCAATAAAATATTCATTCTCTTCTGATTGAGAGCTTTTATAAATGTCATCAATGAGTTGCTCTGCATTATCTACCGTCCAACTGTAAGGACGCTGATAAGAAGGAATAATAAACTTTTTGTTTTCAGTAAGGATATCCTGCACCTTACATTCTTTAGCTTCCATTTCATATACCCAATCAAACAATCAACAATAACATTATCTTTCTTGCTCGAAAGAAACGCAACTATAAGATTTTTATATATTTTGTTAGAGTTGATATGGTTCCTGTAACTTCTGTTTATCTGTCTCTGATATGCCCAGATTAATTCAAGCAAGATATAACAGAGATATCAATGTGATCTCTGCTACGTACTTTACGTTGAAACACCGCCCTAAGTCATAGCCATGCTATTGATTTTATGTACAATCAGAATCGTCCTGATAAAAGCGAGAACCCCCCATGGCGGAACTGAACCTAAGTAACCTGACGGAAGCAGACATCATTACCAAATGCGTTATGCCAGCCATTCTCAATGCAGGCTGGGACAACACAACGCAAATCAGACAGGAGGTCAAACTCCGGGACGGTAAAGTCATCGTACGTGGTAAAGTTGCGGCACGCAGAACGGTAAAATCTGCTGACATCGTGCTGTACCACAAGCCAGGCATTCCCTTAGCCGTGATTGAAGCAAAAGCCAACAAACATGAAATTGGCAAAGGGATGCAACAGGGCATTGAATATGCGCGCCTGCTGGACGTTCCTTTTGTTTTTGCCACCAACGGTGATGGCTTTATCTTCCGCGATGCCACCGCAGCCGAAGGTGAATGCCTTGAAAAGCAAATAACGCTGGATGACTTCCCCTCCCCCGCTGAACTCTGGCAAAAATTCTGCCTCTGGAAAGGATACACACAAGCTCAGCTTCCGGTAATTACTCAGGACTATTACGACGATGGCAGCGGTAAATCGCCACGTTATTACCAGCTTCAGGCAATCAACAAAACCATTGAAGCCGTCTCCAACGGGCAAAACCGCGTTCTGCTGGTCATGGCGACCGGAACAGGGAAAACCTATACCGCATTCCAGATCATCTGGCGCCTGTGGAAATCAAAAAATAAAAAACGCATTTTGTTCCTTGCCGATCGCAACATTCTGGTCGACCAAACCAAAAATAATGATTTCCAGCCATTTGGTACGGCAATGACCAAAGTCAGCGGACGCACCATTGATCCCGCTTATGAAATTCACCTCGCGCTCTATCAGGCTATAACTGGCCCGGAGGAAGACCAAAAAGCGTTTAAACAAGTCGCACCAGATTTCTTCGATCTGATCGTGATCGACGAATGCCATCGCGGCAGCGCATCCGAAGACAGCGCCTGGCGAGAGATCCTTGATTATTTCAGTTCCGCCACCCAAATTGGCTTAACCGCCACGCCAAAAGAGACGCATGAAGTCTCCAGCACGGATTACTTCGGCGATCCGGTTTACGTCTACTCGCTAAAAGAAGGGATCGAAGACGGCTTCCTCGCCCCTTATAAAGTTGTCCGTGTTGATATTGATGTTGATCTGCAAGGCTGGCGCCCAACCAAAGGGCAAACTGACTTAAACGGCGAAGTGATCGACGATCGTATCTATAACCAGAAAGATTTCGATCGCACGATGGTAATCGACGAACGCACAGAACTGGTTGCCAGAACCATTACCGACTACCTCAAGCGCACCAACCCGATGGATAAAACCATCGTCTTCTGTAACGACATCGATCATGCAGAACGTATGCGCCGCGCCCTGGTTAATCTCAACCCGGAGCAGGTGAAAAAGAACGACAAATACGTCATGAAAATCACCGGCGATGATGAAATTGGCAAAGCTCAGTTGGATAACTTCATCAACCCGAAAAAACCGTACCCGGTTATCGCGACCACTTCAGAGCTGATGACCACTGGTGTGGATGCTAAAACCTGCAAACTGGTAGTACTGGACCAGAACATCCAGTCGATGACCAAATTCAAGCAAATTATCGGTCGTGGTACACGCATCGACGAACGTTACGGCAAACTCTGGTTTACCATCCTCGACTTTAAAAAAGCCACCGAACTGTTTGCCGATGAGCGTTTCGATGGCATTCCCGAAAAAGTCATGGATACCACACCAGAGGATATCGCCGACCCAGAATCTGATTTTGAAGAGAAACTCGAAGAAATCAGCGAACATGACGAAGAGCAGGTAACAGGCGTTGATGAACCGCCTGCGCCACCATACCAGGTTACCGATACCGATGATGTCGGCCCACTTCCGGAAGAAGACGAGAAGAAAATCCGCAAGTTTCACGTCAACGGTGTAGCGGTGGGCGTTATTGCCCAGCGTGTTCAGTATTACGACGCCGACGGTAAACTGGTTACCGAATCCTTTAAAAATTACACCCGCAAAACACTGCTCAAAGAATATGCCTCGCTGGATGATTTTACCCGCAAGTGGCAGGATGCCGATCGCAAAGAAGCGATCATTCACGAGCTGGAGCAACAGGGGATCATCTGGGAAGTACTGGCAGAAGAAGTCGGTAAAGATCTTGACCCGTTCGACATGCTTTGCCACGTAGTGTATGGTCAGCCGCCGTTAACCCGCAAAGAGCGCGCCGAGAACGTGCGCAAGCGGAACTACTTCACAAAATACTCTGAAGCAGCGCAAGCCGTGCTCGATAATCTGCTGGATAAATACGCCGATGCGGGCGTACAGGAGATCGAAAGTATTCAGGTGCTGAAACTTAAGCCATTCGACAGCATGGGCACCTTACCGGAGATTATTAAAACCGGATTTGGCGACCGTAACGGGTATAATCAGGCGCTCAGCGAGCTGGAAAACGAAATCTACCAATTACCGCCCCGCTCTGCTTAACAACTCTCTTTTGCGCCTTCTGCAACCATCATGTTGCAGAAGGCCTTGTTTTTCATGGAATACAACATGTCTATCAGCTCAGTAATCAAATCATTACAAGATATTATGCGCAAAGATGCCGGTGTGGACGGCGATGCGCAGCGTCTCGGTCAGCTCTCCTGGCTGCTGTTTTTGAAAATCTTCGATGCCCAGGAAGAGGCGCTGGAACTGGAGCAGGATAACTATCAATATCCGATCCCACAGCGTTATTTGTGGCGCAGTTGGGCCGCCAACGCGCAGGGCATTACCGGTGATTCCCTGCTGGAGTTCGTTAATGATGATCTGTTCCCGGCGTTGAAAAACCTCACTGCGCCTATCGATAAAAACCCACGCGGCTACGTGGTAAAGCAGGCGTTCAGCGATGCCTATAACTATATGAAAAACGGTACGCTACTGCGTCAGGTGATCAACAAGCTGAACGAAATTGACTTTACCAGCGCCAGCGAACGCCATCTGTTTGGTGATATTTACGAACAGATCCTTAAAGATCTGCAATCTGCGGGCAATGCGGGCGAATTCTATACTCCACGCGCCGTCACTCGCTTTATGGTGGATCGCGTTGATCCGAAACTCGGAGAATCCATTATGGACCCGGCCTGCGGTACGGGCGGTTTTCTTGCCTGCGCGTTCGATCATGTAAAGAACAAATACGTGAAGAGCGTCGCCGATCATCAGACGCTGCAACAACAGATCCACGGTGTTGAGAAAAAACAGCTTCCGCACCTGCTGGCGACCACCAATATGCTGCTGCACGGCATTGAAGTACCAGTACAAATTCGTCACGACAACACCCTGAACAAACCGCTTTCCTCCTGGGATGAGCAACTGGATGTCATTGTTACCAACCCGCCGTTTGGTGGCACGGAAGAAGACGGTATTGAGAAGAACTTTCCGGCAGAGATGCAAACCCGCGAAACGGCGGATCTGTTCCTGCAACTGATTGTGGAAGTACTGGCGAAAAACGGTCGTGCGGCGGTGGTATTGCCGGATGGCACACTATTTGGCGAAGGCGTTAAAACCAAAATCAAAAAGCTACTTACCGAAGAGTGCAACCTGCATACCATCGTGCGTTTACCGAATGGTGTGTTTAACCCCTATACCGGCATTAAAACCAACCTGTTGTTCTTTACCAAAGGTCAGCCAACCAAAGAGATTTGGTTCTATGAACATCCGTATCCGGCGGGCGTGAAAAACTACAGCAAAACCAAGCCGATGAAGTTTGAAGAGTTTCAGGCGGAGATCGACTGGTGGGGTAACGAGGCCGATGGTTTTGCCAGCCGCGTCGAGAATGAGCAGGCGTGGAAAGTCAGCATTGATGACGTGATTGCGCGTAACTTCAATCTGGATATTAAAAACCCACATCAGGCGGAAACCGTCAGCCATGATCCGGACGAGCTGTTAGCGCAGTATGCAAAACAGCAGGCGGAGATCCAGACGCTGCGTAATCAACTGCGCGATATTCTTGGCGCTGCGCTGTCTGGCAAGGAGGTTAACTAATGAGTGTGGAAAAGCTGATCGTTGATCATATGGAAACCTGGACCTCGGCGTTGCAAACCCGTTCCACCGCCGGGCGCGGCAGTTCCGGTAAAATTGATTTATATGGCATTAAGAAATTACGTGAGCTGATTCTGGAACTGGCTGTGCGCGGTAAACTGGTGCCGCAGGATCCGAACGATGAACCGGCGTCGGAGCTGCTGAAGCGTATTGCGGCGGAAAAAGCAGAGCTGGTGAAACAGGGGAAAATTAAAAAGCAAAAACCACTGCCAGAAATTAGCGAGGAAGAGAAGCCGTTTGAATTGCCGGAGGGATGGGAGTGGGTGCGATTGGGTACTTTATTCAACTCTATCCTCAGCGGAGGTACACCTAGCAAGATTAACTCTGCATTTTGGGGAGGAGATATTCCTTGGGCAAGTGTAAAAGATCTTGGCTCATCACAATATATATCTAAAACTCAAGATTATATTACAGAAGTTGGACTTTCTTCAGGTAGCAGGTTAGCCGATGAAGGAGATATTTTAATTTGCACACGAATGGGCTTAGGTAAAATCGCTATTACTTTATGTCCAATGGCCTTTAATCAAGATTTAAAATCAGTAAAGCTTACGAAAAGTTTAATTCCAGAATATTTCTTTAATGCCTATAGAACTGTAAAGATAAATGGCACAGGTACAACAGTTGAGGGTATTAAACAAGAACAATTAGTGAATTACATAATTGGTCTTCCTCCCCTCAAAGAACAGAAAGCAATTGTGACTAAAATAAAAAAACTAATGTCCCTTTGTGACCAACTGGAACAGCAATCCCTAACCAGTCTGGACGCACATCAGCAACTGGTTGAAACACTGTTGGGAACGCTTACAGGCAGCCAAAACGCAGAGGAACTGGCTGAAAACTGGGCGCGTATTAGCGAGCATTTCGACACACTATTTACCACCGAAGCCAGCGTGGATGCGTTAAAACAGACCATTCTGCAACTGGCCGTAATGGGTAAACTTGTGCCGCAGGATCCGAATGACGAACCAGCCTCTGAACTGCTCAAACGTATTGCGCAGGAAAAAGCTCAACTGGTGAAAGAAGGGAAAATAAAAAAACAAAAACCGTTGCCCCCGATTAGCGATGAGGAAAAACCGTTTGAACTGCCGGAAGGGTGGGAGTGGTGTCGTTTAGGTGATTTAGCTCTAAAGTCCGAGGCAGGCTGGAGTCCACAATGTGAGAATGAACCAAGATCTGGAAATCAATGGGGCGTACTGAAAATTAGTGCTGTAACTTGGGGAGAATATCGACCACAAGAAAATAAAGCATTACCCGCACATTTATTACCAAGGCAAGAATATGAAGTTAAAGAAAATGATTTTTTAATTTCCAGAGCAAACACTTCAGAGCTAGTTGCTCGATCTGTTGTTGTACCTGAAAATCCACCAATAAATCTAATGCTTAGTGATAAGATCATTAGATTTGAATTTTCCTCATTTGCAAACCCTTATTATATTAACTTAGTTAATAATTCAGTGTTTTCGCGAAAATATTATAAGGACGTAGCGGGAGGAACAAGTTCATCTATGAAAAATGTATCCAGAAATCAAGTTTCAGAGTTAGTTATTGCATTGCCTTGCTATAAAGAGCAATTAAAAATCACTGAAACATTAAAACAATACATGAAAATATGTGAAGAGCTTAGTTCTCAAATCCAATCCGCCCAGCAAACCCAAGTGCACCTTGCAGACGTACTGACTGACGCGGCGATAAACTAATTTCCTCGCCCTCAAAAACCAATAAAGCGGCTAAATGGCCGCTTTATTCACATCACCAAAAATTATATTTCACGCTAATTTTCATCTTATTTTCATTAATTTTTAGCTGGACTTTCCCTGTATTTACTGATGATATATCCAGGTATTTAGCGCGGTGCGGATGTGCGCCAACACACCCGCACCGCTAATCACAATCACTATTATCGGAGAATAGCAGTTATGACTGACACGCATTCTATTGCACAACCGTTCGAAGCAGAAGTCTCCCCGGCAAATAACCGTCAATTAACCGTGAGTTATGCGAGCCGCTACCCGGATTACAGCCGTATTCCCGCCATCACCCTGAAAGGTCAGTGGCTGGAAGCCGCCGGTTTTGCCACCGGCGCGGCGGTAGATGTCAAAGTAATGGAAGGCTGTATTGTCCTCACCGCCCAACCACCTGCCGCCGCCGAGAGCGAACTGATGCAGTCGCTGCGCCAGGTGTGCAAGCTGTCGGCGCGTAAACAAAGGCAGGTGCAGGAGTTTATTGGGGTGATTGCGGGTAAACAGAAAGTCGCCTGATACCTTGACCCGGTAGCGCCAGTACTACCGGGCATTTTTCGCCGCGTTATACCAACGCGCTTTCCATCTGTTTTTCAAATGCCTGACGAATTAATCCCATAATGTAAGGAAGTTGTGCGAGGTCACTGAAACCAATTTCCACATCACCATTGCCCCATCGCCCAACATTTGTCACATCTTTGGCAATACCTTTCGGATCGACCAGTTCATGAAACTGCATATTAAGCGACAACCGCAGTCGGCTTTTTTGCGGCACAACATCAACAAAATTCGTTTCAGCTTTAAACGCAATATACAGTTTTAAGACTTCCTGCGTGATCCCTTCGTCCAGGCGCATAACTTCATCGCGAAGATGATCGAATAACACCCGACTATGCGAACCATCAGCAAGAAAAGGATAATCATTCAGGCTGTAACTGGTTTTGTTCTCCGGTTGCCCCCGATAAACAGCTAAAACCTCTTCAGGAAGAGAAGGCGCTTGCCAGACCTGAACCGCGAGATCGGCCAGACGATCGGCACGGGCGCGAATGGCGGCTTCATCCCATTTTTCGCACTGTCCAAGACCGATATTCAAATAAAGCGGGCTATGTTTAAAGCCGTCTTCAATATCGCGTTTTTCCGCGAAAGGTCTGTCACTGTAGCGGGAGTTATAGCGCGTTAATGTGAGATTCCCCAACGTATGCAACAGTTCTTTATGCACACGCTGCCAGTCACTTCCCAGCTCTTCACGCCATTTAGCCGACAGATTTTCGTTCTGCGGCATAATGTGCTCAATCGTAAACTCTTCCACGCGCTCTCTGCGTTTATCGTTTTCCAGTCGTCGTAACCAGTAGCTGCGGCTGCGGAAGTTATAGAGATCGCGAACTTTTAATTCCCGTTTAAATTCATCATCGTTGGGGAAACGACGATATGAAGGCAGATTCAGAAAATGTACCTGAATACTTTCCAGATAATTTTCTTTATTAATGACCTTATAAAAAGTAGCAAACGTCTTATTAAGAGAATTTGTCGGAATCGCACATACTGCACGGCGGAAAACATAAGATTCAATTAAACGAATTATGCTCAGGAAATCTTCGTGAGACAAAACGCCATTTTTATAGTCATGATAAAGCGCCAGTAAGAAAGGATACGCCACATCGACTTTTAACTCGCGCAAATCCAGAAAAGCCGTAGCAAGCGATTTGTCACTTTCTTTTCCCAATGCCATTGCGCAGTAATACTCCGCGTAGATGTGAATATCTTCAACCAGCCGATCTACGCCTTTTTCAGCAACACGCTGGCTACGGGCATGGAGTTTAAATGCCTCATAGACTTCATCTGTCCGAGGGATCTCCCCCGTTTTTACCGTCAGATAATGACGCATAAAACTGTCAAAATATTCGCTGTAACCTTGCTGACCAAAGGCGACTTCCATTGGACGCCAGTGATCTTCATACAACCGGGTTTGATGCTCTGGTTCGAGGCCCATCAGAATAAAATTACGCACCAGATCGGCCTGACTTAACGCCTTACCGGTGGAGTTCATACTTTCAAAAATCAGTTGCGGATTATCCTGACCACGATTAAGCGCCACATCGACAATTAATAACTTTGCTAACCCACGACATAAGGGGATCAAGTCATCACCGAGTTTGGCAATTTGCTCATCAAAGAAAGTAAAGTTTTCCATTATTCGATGGGAATAGTTTTCCGGCATTGGTCTTTGTTTTATTAACGCCAGCAAACTGTCTTTATCAGTCTCGGTCAGCAGTAATTTAAATCCTTTCTCGCCGGACTCATAAGGATTGAGTAAATAATAATTACGCAATTTCATTGCCGAAAAGCCATCAAAAACTTCGTCTTCGCCAAGATGGCGCGATAAAGCCTCAATCAGCAACATTGCGGTCGTCAGCCGTTGTTGACCATCAATGACCAGCAACGGAGAAATACCAGAAACCTGATACAACCCCTGCTCTATATAAACAACCGAACCGATAAAATGCGCTGATATATCGTCACGCTTTCCGGCACGAATGATGTCGTCCCAAAGTTGCCGACATTGTTGTTCCGTCCATGAATAAGTGCGTTGATAAATGGGAATAACAAACTGCTGCGAACGTTTTAAAAAATCGAGTAAGCGGGCTTCTGTTGCTTTCATTCTGACGTCTTTCCGTGAAGCGATGATTTCGCAATAATAACCACTTCCTTGTGGAGGTTATAGAGAAATCCTGTTTATCCGCGACGAACTGCCCCCTCACTCCACATCCTCCCTGCGTAACCCAATATCTCTCAACCGCTCATCACTCATCTGCTGTAACACGCGCCGGGTCTGCTTTTTCAGCCACCAGGTCCTCACCGCCTGCCAGAGTTGCACCAGGCCAGTAAACGGCGCTTTAGCTTTGTTTTCGTGAAATTCCATCTGCTGCCTCCTCATCTTTCAGAGGCTTCATCATCCGCCTTCTGGCAGTTCACAATACAGATGCAAATATTACTTTTATTTAACATACAGACAGGTTAAAACAGCATCTGCATCCGGTTTTTTAGCCTCATCTGTACCGGTTTTTCTCTCTGTATGGTCCAAATAAGGAATACAGAATGACGCGTTATCAACATCTGGCAACTCTGCTTGCCGAGCGGATTGAGCAAGGGCTGTATCGTCACGGGGAGAAATTGCCGTCGGTGCGCAGCTTAAGTCAGGAGCACGGCGTCAGCATCAGTACCGTGCAGCAAGCGTATCAGATACTGGAGACGATGAAGCTCATCACTCCGCTGCCGCGTTCGGGTTATTTTGTCGCACAACGTAAAGCCCAGCCGCCAGTACCGCCGATGACGCGTCCGGTGCAGCGCCCAGTGGAGATTACCCAGTGGGACCAGGTACTGGATATGCTGGTAGCGCATAGCGATAGTTCCATTGTTCCGTTAAGCAAAAGCACGCCGGATGTCGAAGCGCCCAGCCTGAAACCGCTGTGGCGGGAGCTAAGCCGGGTGGTGCAGCATAATCTGCAAACCGTGCTCGGTTATGACTTGTTAGCCGGTCAGCGGGTATTGCGAGAGCAGATTGCCCGCCTGATGCTCGACAGCGGCTCGGTGGTCACCGCCGATGACATCATCATCACCAGCGGCTGCCATAACTCGATGTCGCTGGCGTTAATGGCGGTGTGTAAACCTGGCGATATTGTCGCAGTCGAATCCCCCTGTTATTACGGTTCGATGCAGATGCTGCGCGGTATGGGCGTGAAAGTGATTGAAATCCCAACCGATCCAGAAACAGGCATCAGCGTTGAAGCGCTGGAACTGGCGCTGGAACAGTGGCCGATTAAAGGCATCATTCTGGTGCCAAACTGTAATAATCCGCTGGGATTTATTATGCCGGACGCGCGCAAACGGGCCGTTCTCTCTCTCGCTCAGCGTCATGATATTGTAATTTTTGAAGATGATGTCTACGGCGAACTGGCAACGGAGTATCCGCGCCCGCGGACCATTCACTCCTGGGATATCGATGGGCGAGTGCTGCTGTGCAGCTCGTTCAGTAAAAGCATTGCGCCTGGCCTGCGCGTGGGTTGGGTCGCGCCGGGACGTTATCACGATAAACTGCTGCATATGAAATATGCCATCAGCAGCTTTAATGTACCGTCTACGCAAATGGCGGCGGCGACGTTTGTGCTGGAAGGTCACTATCATCGCCATATCCGGCGGATGCGGCAGATCTATCAGCGCAATATGGCGCTTTATACCTGCTGGATACGGGAATATTTTCCCTGCGAAATCTGTATTACGCGCCCGAAAGGCGGATTTTTACTGTGGATAGAATTGCCTGAACAGGTCGATATGGTCTGCGTCGCGCGGCAACTGTACCGCATGAAAATCCAGGTGGCGGCAGGCTCGATTTTCTCGGCTTCCGGCAAATACCGTAATTGTCTGCGCATCAACTGCGCTTTGCCGCTCAGCGAAACCTATCGCGAAGCACTGAAGCAAATTGGCGAGGCCGTGTATCGGGCAATGGAATGAATTCGAAATAGTGGCGAAGCGCCTGATTTCCTCTCACGAATAGCGTGTGACTCGTTTTATCTTTATAGCGACATCGCCACGTTCCGGCATGGCTTAGGCAAAGTGCGCTTTGTTCATGCCGGATGCGGCGTGAACGCCTTACCCGGCCTACAAACCGCGCAAATTCAATAGATTGCAGAGATAATGTAGGTCTGATAAGCGTAGCGCATCAGGCAGCTTTGCGTTTGTCATCAGTCTCTGATTAGTACTCGATCCATGGATCGCGCTTGCTTTCAGGCAAGGGCTGATCTAATGCCTGCATTTGCTCTGCCGAAAGTCCGGTATATCGTTGTATCCATTCAGGATCCGCCCCATTCTGCAACAACAATCGGAGGAGGCTCTGTTCCCCTTCTTCTTTCCCTTCTTTCCTCCCCCTCTCCCTTCCCAACAGCCATCCATCATTATGAATTCGCTCTGCAATCGTCATTATTCGCTCCCTGTGTTGTGGCATTCGACTGGTTAGTTCGCTGATAAACTCTTTAAAACTCGCTTCATCGCCAGCCAGTAAAATGTAATTTAACAGCGCGGTTATCTGGCTGTCATTAGCGCACCCTGTAACCAGTAATACTGCCAGTTGATCAATAAGCCCCATTAGATCGCGCTGGCGAATATGCTTTTGGATCAACTCCAACAGGGCGACTCTGCGGTGCTGCACAATCTCGTCGTCTGGCACGACAGTGATATCCACCAGCGGGAACGCGGCGGTATAAAGCTTCCGTGCGGTAGTCGGGTCGGCAAATTCGTCCAGCCAGCACAAAGACCAGGGGTAAGGACTACGGCTACCGTGATAAAACAGCATCGGGATGACCAGCGGTAGCGGCTGGCGTTTATCATGCTCGATATGGCGCTGCATCACCGCCATGGAATAGCGCATCAGGCGAAACGCCATATGGATATCCTCACGGCTCTGATGTTCAATCACCACATAGATATAACCATCGCCTTCGCGGGTCTTTACCGACCACAGAATATCGGAATGTAGCGCCCGCAATTTTTCATCGACAAAGCTGGCGGATTCCAGTTTTAAGGTGTCGAGATCGCACAGCTCACGTAAATCTTTAGGTAAGTGGATCTCCATAAAATCCCGCGCGGTGTCAGGGTGCGTGAGAAAGGATTTAAATAATGCGTCATGCGGCGTGCTGCTCGTGAAGTTTGTCATGGCGATCCGTCACCTGTAGATAAGATGGCCCGACTTTAGCGACTAACAAAACCATTCTCACCTGGCAATTTCCCGTTCCCCGAGGCGCTTTCCAGGCTATTTTTATTCTTCTGCAAACGATACATTTTTATGGAAGATATCTCGCTTTTTGCGTTTTCTTACCGTCAGGCTCTATTCTTACGATATGAATAAAATCATTGAACTCCGACGCGCCAAAATGCTGGCGCTCTCTTTGCTGCTCGTTGCTGCCGCGACTTTTATCGTTACGCTGTTTTTACCGCCTAATTTTTGGGTGAGCGGCGTGAAGGCGATTGCCGAAGCGGCGATGGTCGGCGCGCTGGCGGACTGGTTTGCGGTGGTGGCGCTGTTTCGCCGCGTGCCGATACCGATTATTTCTCGCCATACGGCGATTATTCCGCGTAATAAAGACCGGATTGGCGAAAATCTCGGCCAGTTCGTGCAGGAAAAATTTCTCGATACTCAATCGCTGGTAGCGCTAATCCGGCGTCATGAACCGGCGTTGTTAATTGGCAACTGGTTTAGTCAACCGGAAAACGCCCGTCGCGTTGGGCAGCATCTGTTGCAGATCATGAGCGGTTTTCTCGAACTGACCGATGATGCGCGTATTCAGCGTCTGCTCAAGCGCGCGGTGCATAAGGCGATCGATAAAGTGGATCTTTCCGGCACCAGTGCGTTGATGCTGGAGAGCATGACCAAAAACGATCGTCATCAGGTACTGCTCGATACGTTGATCGCACAACTGATCGCCCTGCTTCAGCGCGATAAATCGCGCAAGTTTATTGCCCAGCAAATTGTTCGTTGGCTGGAGAGCGAACATCCGCTGAAAGCGAAAATCTTGCCTACCGAATGGCTGGGCGAACACAGTGCGGAGTTGGTTTCTGACGCCGTGAATTCTTTGCTTGATGATATCAGCCGCGATCGCGCACATCAGATCCGCCATGCGTTTGATCGCGCTACCTTCGCGCTGATCGAGAAACTGAAAAACGATCCGGAAATGGCGGCGCGGGCCGACGCCGTGAAAAGTTATCTGAAAGAAGATGAAGCATTTAACCGCTATCTTGGTGAATTGTGGGGAGATTTGCGGGAGTGGTTGAAAGCGGATATCAACAGCGAAGATTCTCGCGTGAAAGAACGTATTGCTCGTGCAGGACAGTGGTTTGGCGAGACGTTAATTGCCGATGATGCCCTGCGCGCCTCGTTAAATGGTCATCTGGAACAGGCCGCGCACCGCGTCGCGCCAGAGTTTTCGGCATTCCTGACTCGCCACATCAGCGATACGGTAAAAAGCTGGGATGCGCGCGATATGTCGCGGCAGATCGAGTTAAATATTGGCAAGGACCTCCAGTTTATCCGTGTTAACGGCACGCTAGTCGGCGGTTGTATTGGTCTGATTTTGTATTTGTTGTCGCAGATCCCGGCCTTGCTACCCTTCAGCAATTTTTAGGAAGCGATAAAAATTATGCCAGGGGCGAACTGAGAAAAGCAGCTACAGTTTCAGCAAAATCGATAATGCCCCTACTTCTATTTTTCTGATCTGGTGGTCAGTGAAGCTATCTGCGACAGCAAAAAGAAAATGTACGAATACATGGCGGCGTTTAAACCTGTTCATGTAATGCAACAGCCGAACGGCGTTAAGGATTCATTAAGATCGCTACGTATACTTCTCGATATCTTATTGATTTGCCTTAAAGGGATTACCGTGACAAAAAGTATTTCGTTAAGTAAACGCATCTCCGTTATTGTGATTCTTTTTGCCATTGTGGCAGTGTGTACTTTCTTCGTGCAGTCTTGCGCCCGTAAAAGCAATCATGCAGCATCATTTCAGAATTACCACGCCACCATTGACGGCAAAGAAATTGCAGGCGTAACGAATAATATCTCCTCGCTGACCTGGTCGGCACAGAGCAATACCCTGTTTAGCACTATCAACAAACCTGCCGCCATTGTTGAAATGACCACCAATGGCGATTTGATCCGCACTATTCCTCTGGATTTTGTTAAGGATCTCGAGACGATCGAATACATTGGCGATAATCAGTTTGTCATTAGCGATGAGCGCGATTATGCCATTTATGTGATTTCACTGACCCCAAACTCGGAAGTAAAAATCCTCAAAAAAATAAAGATCCCGCTGCAAGAATCCCCAACCAATTGCGGTTTTGAAGGGTTGGCCTACTCTCGTCAGGATCACACTTTCTGGTTTTTTAAAGAGAAAAACCCGATTGAAGTCTACAAAGTTAACGGGCTGTTAAGTAGCAATGAATTGCACATCAGCAAAGACAAGACACTACAACGGCAATTTACTTTAGATGATGTGTCCGGCGCAGAATTTAACCAACAAAAAAATACGCTTCTGGTGCTGTCTCATGAATCACGCGCACTCCAGGAAGTAACGCTGGCTGGCGAGGTTATCGGTGAAATGTCACTAACCAAAGGCAGTCGAGGTTTGTCGCATAACATCAAACAGGCCGAAGGGGTTGCGATGGATGCCTCTGGTAATATTTATATCGTTAGCGAACCAAATCATTTTTATCGCTTTACCCCTAAATCATCACATTAACAGGCTGGCATGTTTCACCTTTTTGTTATTAACTTGTTAACTACAAAAAAATACAAACAAGGTGAAACATGCCCCCGTCTTCGCATCCCGTAGAACGCTTTTCTTTCAGCACCGCGCTTTTCGGGATGCTGGTTCTGACCTTAGGTATGGGATTAGGTCGCTTCCTTTATACACCTATGTTGCCCGTCATGATGGCGGAAGGGGCGTTTTCATTTAGCCAGCTCTCGTGGATTGCCAGCGGCAACTACGCGGGGTATCTGGCTGGCAGTCTGCTATTTTCGTTTGGCGCATTTCACCAGCCGTCGCGCCTGCGCCCATTTCTGTTGGCTTCTGCCCTGGCGAGCGGATTGTTGATCCTCGCAATGGCATGGTTACCGCCATTTATTCTGGTGTTATTGATTCGCTTCCTGGCGGGTGTCGCCAGCGCCGGAATGCTGATTTTTGGTTCAACGCTGATTATGCAGCACACGCGCCATCCTTTTGTGCTGGCAGCTTTGTTTTCTGGCGTTGGCATTGGCATCGCGCTGGGCAATGAATATGTTCTGGCAGGCCTGCATTTTGCCCTCTCCTCGCAAACGTTATGGCAAGGCGCCGGGGCGCTTTCTGGCATGATGCTGATTGCACTTACGCTTTTAATGCCCTCGAAAAAACACGCCATCGCACCAACGCCATTGGCAAAAACGGAGCAACAAATAATGAGCTGGTGGTTACTGGCTATTCTGTACGGCCTGGCGGGA
Organism: Escherichia sp. E4702; assembly: GCF_963883545.1. Lineage (NCBI taxonomy): Bacteria > Pseudomonadati > Pseudomonadota > Gammaproteobacteria > Enterobacterales > Enterobacteriaceae > Escherichia > Escherichia sp. E4702. The sequence goes on from NZ_CAWORF010000028.1 coordinate 40,980, forward strand.
TTTGGTTATATCATCGTCGCGACTTACCTGCCGCTCATGGCGAAAGATGCAGGCTCACCATTGTTAACCGCCCATCTCTGGACGTTAGTCGGCTTATCAATTGTGCCTGGTTGCTTTGGCTGGCTATGGGCAGCCAAACGTTGGGGGGCTTTGCCCTGCCTGACGGCGAATTTACTGGTGCAGGCTATCTGTGTGCTGCTTACCCTCGCCAGCGACTCGTCTCTCTTGCTTATCATCAGTAGTATCGGTTTTGGCGGTACCTTTATGGGCACGACATCTCTGGTGATGACTATCGCCCGCCAACTGAGCGTACCGGGAAATCTCAATCTTTTAGGCTTTGTGACGCTCATTTACGGCATTGGGCAAATCCTCGGCCCGGCGCTGACCAGTATGCTCGGCAATGGAACATCGGCGCTTGCCAGCGCCACTCTCTGCGGCGCGGCGGCGTTGTTTATTGCTGCGCTTATCAGCACAGTGCAATTATTTAAGCGATAAGTGGTCGCTTCATAAGGGCTGTTTCCCTTACCACTCAAGAAACTCAACCGCAACCGTTGATGTCAGCCAGACCCCGTTTTCTGCTTGCCAGAAAGGGATCCCTCGTTTCGCCATTTCCTGTGCTTTGACGGTTAAGATAACCGGCGAACCGTGTCTTGCCCCGACTTTGCGGGCCGTTGCTTCATCAGCAGAGAGATGCACATGATGACGCTCCCCTGCAATCAGCCCCTGTTTTTTTATCGCCTCAAGAAAACGGCTTGCCGTACCGTGGTAGAGAAATTGTGGCGGTGTTTTTTCGATGAAGGCAATAGCGACCTGCGAAGTCGAATGCCCCTGAACGGCGCGAATGCACGTACCATCACTGGAATAACTAAAGCGCTTCTTATCGCTGGTTGCGACCACAGTATCCAGTAATGCGCGGGTTAACCGCTTGCCCGCTTTTTGTGCACAGAGTATGAGCTTATCGATATCCGCCCATCCTTCACGGTCCAGCACGATGCCAATCGCCTCCGGTTTATGTCGGAGGACAAAACTTAAAAACTTGCTCGTCTCTGCCAGCTCTTTGTCGTTGTATTTTGCCATTTTGCATTCGTCCTTGTATTCGCCGCCTTTACTCACCAGCCGTTATTGTCACTGTGTTTATGAATTTTCTGCAACTCAATCCTTACAGGAAGGTTCTCCTCGCAGCGTAATTTTTCCACCTAGCCGCCACAAGCATACATAATGGGGATTGTTATGGCACAACAAGGGGATACTGTAGCTGGCGCATTAACCGGCCACGATGTCACGGTATTACTTCCCGCGATGTATTTAATGGGCAACCCGGTGCAAAATGTTGGTCGCTGCCTGGGAACAGCCGAAGTGAATGCCAAATATTACCCGCATATCATTACGGTCTGCGTGATTAACGCATTGCTGTCGATCTGGGTTATGCAGCTTATTGTTTAACAAGGAGTTACCATGATTGATTATTCCGCAGCCGGTTTATACCCTGCTGCAGGGAGCGCATTTGTATGCGCCCGAAGATCGGGGAATTTGCGATGTCCTCGTCGCTAACGGCAAGATTATTGCCGTTGCCAGTAACATCCCTTCTGACATCGTACCGGACTGCACGATTGTCGATCTCAGCGGGCAGATCCTCTGCCCAGGTTTTATTGATCAACACGTCCATTTAATTGGCGGCGGTGGCGAAGCTGGCCCTACCACACGTACGCCGGAAGTGGCATTAAGTCGACTGACAGAAGCGGGCGTCACGTCAGTGGTTGGTCTGCTCGGCACCGACTCTATCTCTCGCCACCCGGAATCCTTACTCGCCAAGACTCGTGCGCTCAATGAAGAAGGCATCAGCGCCTGGATGCTGACCGGTGCTTATCATGTGCCTTCCCGTACCATTACAGGCTCGGTGGAAAAAGATGTGGCGATTATCGATCGCGTGATTGGCGTGAAATGCGCCATCTCTGATCACCGTTCTGCCGCACCGGACGTTTATCACCTGGCCAATATGGCGGCGGAATCCCGCGTTGGAGGTTTGCTCGGCGGTAAACCTGGCGTCACCGTGTTCCACATGGGCGACAGCAAAAAGGCGTTACAGCCTATCTATGACCTTATTGAGAACTGCGACGTACCCATCAGCAAGTTGCTGCCGACCCACGTTAACCGCAACGTTCCGTTGTTTGAGCAGGCGCTGGAGTTCGCGCGCAAAGGCGGCACCATCGATATCACCAGCAGCATTGACGAACCGGTCGCCCCTGCCGAAGGTATTGCCCGCGCCGTTCAGGCGGGTATTCCGCTGGCCCGCGTTACCCTTAGCTCCGACGGCAACGGCAGTCAGCCGTTCTTTGACGATGAAGGGAATTTAACGCATCTCGGTGTTGCGGGTTTTGAGACGTTGCTGGAAACCGTGCAAGTGTTAGTCAAAGACTATGGCTTTAGTATCAGCGATGCCCTGCGTCCACTCACCAGCAGCGTCGCTGGTTTCCTCAACCTGACCGGTAAAGGCGAAATTCTGCCGGGCAATGACGCAGATCTGTTAGTGATGACACCGCAGTTGCGTATTGAGCAGGTATACGCTCGCGGCAAACTGATGGTCAAAGACGGCAAAGCGTGTGTGAAAGGAACGTTTGAAACTGCATAAGCAGTTGTCAGCCGCCCGAATGGACGTAGAATGCCCGCAAGGGCGGCTGACAGAGTAAAACGCAATGGATGACAATGGTTCGGTCTTGCATAATATTGAAACCAAATGGCTTTACGATTTTTTAACGCTGGAAAAATGCCGTAACTTTTCCCAGGCGGCAGTCAGTCGCAACGTATCACAACCGGCATTCAGCCGCCGGATACGCGCGCTGGAACAGGCGATTGGCGTTGAGTTATTTAATCGCCAGGTAACGCCGCTACAACTCTCGGAACAAGGGAAAATATTCCATTCGCAGATCCGTCATCTGTTGCAACAGTTAGAGAGCAACCTTGCAGAACTCCGTGGTGGCAGCGATTACGCGCAACGCAAAATTAAAATAGCCGCTGCACACTCTCTTTCCCTCGGGCTGTTACCGTCCATTATCAGCCAGATGCCACCGCTCTTTACCTGGGCGATTGAAGCTATTGATGTCGATGAAGCGGTCGATAAACTGCGCGAAGGGCAAAGTGATTGTATTTTTTCGTTTCACGACGAAGACTTACTGGAAGCGCCGTTCGACCACATTCGGTTGTTTGAATCACGTCTGTTCCCCGTCTGCGCCGTTAACGAACAGGGGGAAGCGCTTTTTAGCCTCGCGCAGCCGCACTTTCCTCTACTCAACTACAGTCGTAATTCCTACATGGGGCGATTGATTAACCGCACCCTGACGCGCCACGGCGAGTTAAGTTTCAGCACCTTTTTCGTGTCTTCAATGAGCGAGTTATTAAAGCAGGTTGCCCTCGACGGCTGTGGGATTGCCTGGCTACCGGAGTACGCCATACAACAAGAAATTCGCAGCGGGCAGCTCATTGTCCTGAATCGAGACGAATTAGTTATCCCGATTCAGGCCTACGCATACCGGATGAACACACGGATGAATCCCGTTGCAGAGCGTTTCTGGCGTGAACTGCGCGAGCTGGAGATTGAACCTGGCTGAAAGTTTTCTGCAGAAAATCTTCCAGCGCTGGGAATTATGATTGAGGTTCCTGCCGCAGTCATGATTGCAGACAAATTAGCCAGTGAAGTCGATTTCTTTTCCATCGGCACCAACGATCTGACGCAATATATTATGGCGGCAGACAGAGGAAATAGTACCGTCGCGGAACTGGTCGATTATCGTAATGACGCGGTGATTAACACTATTGCTATGGTGTGTCAGGCCGGATGTAATAATGAAATTCCGGTCAGTATGTGCGGCGAAATGGCTGGAGATACCCAGCAAACAGCACGACTGCTCACTATGGGGATTGATAAGCTCAATGCCAGTCCATCCCGACTTCCGGCCTTGAAAGCAGCAATCAGAACCTCCCACTAATTGTGACCTAACGCGATACGTCTTGAGCGTATCGCGTTTCCCATCATTTACTGCGGCATCGTGCGATGCCAGCTCCCCTTCTGCCAGACCAGGTCAAACGTTAGCGGCTCATCATCGTGGTACAGCATCATCTCCAGACTAATGACCAACTCGTGGCAATAGACTGCTTTCAGATTGACCTGCAATGCCGCAATACGTGGCTCATGAAATAAAAGCGCTGAACGTAACTGGCGGCAATACCAACTCTGGAGAAGCTTGTCGCTCTGATTATGCCCTTGCCACTCAGGCATGCCTGAAACAAGTAATATTGGTAGCGGTGAATGGGGAGAACTAAAAAGTTGAAAGAGATCCCGGCATACGGAATCACGCAGCGATAACGTATTGTTCCCTGTACTTTCAGGTAATACCGTCTGAACTGATTGGCGCATCATTTTGCGCACTCCTGACGTTTAGTGGCATCTGTATCCTGCCCTGGCTGCTGGACACCACTGGGTTGATGCTCATATTCCATAATCATTCCTTTATGCTCATTGCGTCCCTGGCACTTTCATAAGGGATTTATAAGATCCGCCAAAGATAAAACACTGTACAGAAAAGAATATCCACTGACTTTTTATTTAAAAAGGTATCATTTGACAAAAGTCATTAAACATAACGGAAATACGTTAACATATTCTGATTATTCCGAATAATTTCTCAGCGTTAAACTGATATATAATTATTCCAAAACAATATATCGTACGTAATGATTAAATTACGCATAATATATTCTGCAGAACATAATTAATTATTCAGGGAACATACATAGTGCAAAGCGGTTCAACTTTGCACCAGAAATGAGGGATCAGGCGTCCACTTTATCCAACGGCCACGAATCAAACAGATAACCATCGAAATAGATGTCATCGACGTTAGAGAACTCCAGCAAGCGCTGCTTCACATTCTCCAGATGCTGCCACATCGCCAGTTTTGCCGCGCGGGCATCTTTCTTGATTAACGCAGCCAGGATCTGTTTGTGATCGTCTAACCACTCTTTGCGGTATAAGCTGTCATCGAGATGGCTATGTAACTGGATCCACATTGGATTATTTTCCCGCCACTCCCAGGACTGACGGAACAGTTCCACCAGCATGCTGTTATGCGTGGCTTCAGCAATAGCAAGGTGGAACTGCATGTCGCCGCTTTCGCTACTGCCCGGCGCACTGGAGGCCAGTTCACGCTCTTCCAGTTGCAATGCCTGACGCATTTTAACGATGTCTTCGCGGGTAGCCTGCAAAGCGGCAAACTCGGCGATGTTACTTTCCAGCAACTGGCGCGCCTGTAACAGTTCAAAAGGACCGGCGTCATTGCAGACGTTGGCCTCTGCGCTCTCTGCATTGTGGCTGGGTAAACTGTCGAGAACATAAATACCGGCACCACGTCGTACTTCTACCAGCCCTTTGATCTCCAGCATGATCAGTGCCTCACGCACCACCGTGCGGGTGACATCCAGCATTTCTGCGATTTCACGCTCCGGCGGTAGCCGTTCGCCAGGATTGTACGGCGTCTTAAGGATCAGATCGCGGATCATCGCCCCAACTTCCTGGTAAGGTCTTTGCGCAGAGGTGGCAGATTTCATGATGTTGTGTCCGTTAGATGCGATTAATCAAATTATTGCCGGATGCGGCGTGAACGCCTTATTCGGCCTACAAAGAGTGCGTATTCAATAAATTGCGATTGATCCGTAGGCCCGACAGGCTTGCTTACCGGGCAATTTTACGTTGACCGTTAATTTCAAACTATACCATTAGCACTGGAAGTTGGCACGTACAGGTGGGCAAAAAACGAAAACTGGTCAACCAAATATGATTTTGATTGACCAGTAAGTCTGTAGGGTAATCAGTCAGTTACAGTGCAGCCACACACTCACGCGCGCCGCGCTCGCACAGCTGCTGATATGCTGCAGTCACCGCGCCAACAAAGTCTGCATTTTGCGGCAGATCATCGGCAAAGATACCGCTCAGGCCCAGCAACGCTTTCACGCGGTCTGCGCCCTGATACTGCGCATTGATCTTCTGGAACTCGGCCTGCATCGGGTCTACCACGTCAATGGCATTACCCTGCTCATCCACGCCCTGGGTGTAACGCATCCAGCCCGCTACGCCAAGCGCCAGGTGACGCCAGCTACCGCCGTTTTGCAGGTGTAAACGCACCGGGTCCAGCAGACGCTGCGGTAACTTCTGGCTGCCGTCCATCGCAATCTGCCAGGTGCGGTGACGCAGAGACGGGTTGCTGAAACGCTCGATCAGCAGCGTCGCATAGGCGTTCAGATCAGTCCCTTCCGGCATCGACAGCGTTGGTGCTTGTTCCTGCATCATCAGGGCAAAGGCCGCTTTGCGATAATCCGGGTTAGTCATGGTGTCGGCAATGGTTTCATAGCCGCCGAGGTAACCGAGGTATGCCAGGAAAGAGTGGCTGCCGTTAAGCATACGCAGTTTCATCATTTCGAACGGCACAACATCGGCAACAAACTGCGCGCCGACTTTATCCCAGTCCGGGCGACCGTTAACAAAGTTATCTTCAATTACCCACTGACGGAACGGTTCGCAGGCAATGGCGCACGGGTCATAAACGCCCAGCTGGTCAGCAATTTCCTGTAAGGTTTCTGGCGTCGCCGCCGGAACGATGCGGTCAACCATGGTGCACGGAAAGGTGACGTTCTCTTCAATCCATGCCGCCAGCTGCGGATCACGCGCCTGAGCCAGCCCCAGAACCGCAACCTTCGCCACATGACCGTTTTCACGTACGTTGTCGCAGGACATCACCGTGAACGCTTTCAGCCCTTTTTCACGACGCAGGCGCAGGGCTTCTACGATGTAACCAATTGCGGACTTCGGCGCGGTCGGATTTTCCAGATCGTGCTTGATCAGCGGGTTATTGAGATCCAGCTGACCGCTTGCCGCATCGGCACAGTAGCCTTTTTCCGTGACCGTCAGGGAGACAATCGCCGTCTGCGGACGCGCCATCGCGTTGAGAATACCTTCGCAACCGTCGATTTCCGGATGCAGGGCTTCTTTCATCGAACCGATAATTTTCAGTTCGGTGCTTTCCGCGCCTTTTTCCGCCACGGTGTACAGCAGTTGCTGTTTTTTCAGGTTTTCGATCAGCACGCGGTCGTTGCCTGGCATCAGGTTAACTTCGCAGATACCCCAGTCGCTGTCGGTACTTTCCAGCAGATGATGGGTGTACAGCGCCTGGTGCGCGCGGTGAAACGCCCCGCAACCGAGATGCACAATGCGTGATTCCAGACGAGAATGATCCCATGACGGGCGGGCAACCGGCAGATTGCTGTCAACAATAGTAGTCATCGTAAACTCCAGAATCCGTCTTCAGAGAGTGACGGCAAGGAAGAAGGAACCGGCACGGCGCGCAGCCATGCCGGTGGATATTAACGGCTAAAGAAAGCGCGCTGGATCGCCAGTTCGACACCGCGAACTTCGGCCAGGCCTTTCAGACGACCAATTGCGGAGTAACCAGGGTTGGTTTTCTTCTTCAGGTCGTCCAGCATCTGATGACCGTGGTCCGGACGCATCGGGATCAGGTCTTCTTTGCCTTCCGCTTTACGACGGTGCTCTTCTTCAACAATCGCTTTCACCACTTCGTACATATCAACGTCGCCGTGCAGGTGCGCCGCTTCGTGGAAGGTTTTCGGGTTATCTTCACGCATGGTGGAGCGCAGATGGGTGAAGTAAATACGCGGACCGAACTGCTTGATCATATCAACCAGATCGTTGTCAGCACGCACGCCGTAGGAACCGGTGCACATGGTGAAACCGTTCGCCATGCTGTTTACGGTATCAACCATCCACTGCATATCTTCAATGGTGGAAACGATACGCGGCAGGCCGAGGATCGGGCGCGGCGGATCGTCCGGGTGAACAGCCATACGCACGCCAACTTCTTCGGCAACTGGAATAATCGCTTTCAGGAAGACGGCAAAGTTTTCGCGCAGCTTCGCTTTATCGATATCTTTGTACAGCTCCAGGTGCTTACGGAACTGGTCGAGGGTATACCCTTCTTCCGCGCCCGGCAGACCAGCGATGATGTTACGGGTAAGACGCGCTTTGTCTTCGTCGCTCATGGTGGCGAAGCGTTCAGCTGCCTGAGCAATTTCTTCTTCGGTGTAATCCGCTTCCGCGCCTGGACGTTTCAGGATGTGCATTTCGAATGCAGCGAATTCGATCTGGTCGAAGCGCAGAGCTTTGGAGCCGTCTGGCAGCACGTATTCGAGGTCAGTACGGGTCCAGTCGAGCACCGGCATGAAGTTATAGCACACGGTGCGGATACCGCACTGCGCCAGGTTGCGCAGGGTCTGCTGATAGTTAGCGATCCACTGCTCATAGTTGCCAGTGTGGGTTTTGATATCTTCGTGAATTGGCACGCTTTCCACGACAGACCACACCAGACCTGCGTCTTCAACGATAGCCTTGCGTTTGAGGATCTCTTCAACGGACCATACTTCGCCGTTCGGGATATGGTGCAGCGCGGTAACCACGCCAGTTGCGCCCGCCTGACGGACATCAGCTAAAGAAACCGGATCGTTAGGGCCGTACCAGCGCCAGGTCTGTTCCATGTTTATTCCTCTTTCACGTAGTGGGTTCAACAGCGAAGAGACGCGGAACCCCGGAGTTGTTTAGGTATCCGAATGAACGACCAGACCGCAGCCGTGGCGTTGCATCGGATGAGATGGCGTATAAGTTCTACCTTTTGGTAATACATGTCAACCTGAAATCTAAAATTGGTTAACCACATCACAAGAAATCTACTCTCATGTCGGTTACTGCAAATGACAACACAGGGAGATCAGCGGTTAGTGATCGGGGGATGTGACATTCATCGCAATAATGGTTGACCAATTTACATAACGTGTCGTCCAACATAACAATGGATTAACCTACTCCCCCATTGCATAAGTTGTGACCGACACAACAAAACTGATGTTGTTGCAAAGATTGCTACTTAGTTTTGGTATAAAAGGTATACAGGCACATGGTGCAACATTTGAATTCCAGCGAGCAGGAGTAATTCACAATGAAGAGAACAATAACGGCGCTTGCTATCATGATGGCCTCATTTGCCGCGAACGCGTCTGTATTACCGGAAATTCCAGTACCATTTAAAAGTGGTACTGGTGCAATTGATAACGACACTGTCTACATTGGTTTAGGTAGCGCTGGTACGGCATGGTACAAGCTGGATACGCAAGCCAAAGATAAAAAATGGACAGCTCTGGCTGAATTCCCCGGCGGCGCAAGAGATCAAGCAACGTCCGCATTTATTGATGGTGATTTGTATGTATTTGGCGGTATTGGCAAAAACCAACAAGGTTTAACCAGGGTGTTCAACGATGTGTACAAATATAGCCCAGCAACTAATACCTGGATTAAATTGATGTCACACGCACCGATGGGCATGGCGGGTCATGTGACTTTTGTACACAACGGCAAGGCTTATGTTACTGGCGGTGTTAACCAAAATATCTTCAATGGCTATTTTGAAGATCTCAACGAGGCTGGAAAAGATTCAGCAACTATAGATAAAATCAACGGCCACTATTTTGACAAAAAAGCAGAAAATTATTTCTTCAATAAGTTTCTGTTGTCTTTTGATCCCTCAACACAGCAATGGAGTTACGCTGGCGAATCGCCCTGGTACGGGACGGCTGGTGCGGCGGTTGTGAATAAAGGTGATAAAAACTGGCTTATTAATGGTGAAGCTAAACCAGGATTGCGAACGGATGCCGTATTTGAACTTAATCTTACCGGCAATAACGTAAAATGGAATAAGTTTCCTCCCGTCTCATCACCAGATGGCGTCGCTGGCGGTTTTGCAGGTATTAGCAATGACTCTCTTATATTTGCCGGAGGAGCCGGATTTATAGGCTCGCGCAAAAATTACCAGAACGGTAAGAACTATGCGCATGAAGGCCTGAAAAAATCATATAGCGCTGATATTCATCTTTGGCATAACGGGAAATGGGAGAAATCTGGCGAACTGACGCAAGGTCGAGCCTACGGAGTATCATTGCCCTGGAATAATAGTCTATTGATTATTGGCGGTGAAACTGCGGGTGGTAAAGCTGTTGCGGATTCAGTGTTGCTCTCAGTGAAAGATAATAAAGTTACTGTGCAAAACTAACTTTTCAGGGTATCCATTGCCTGAAAATAAAGATGTTGTTCATCCCGGAATAAAATAACTGGCGCGGTTTGCGCAGATACATCCCGCGCCCGCCATATCACTTTAAAAGAGAACTGACAAACGCGCCTGATGAAAATCCAAATAATTTGAGCAAGGGATATTACGGTTCAGCGTACCGAACGCTGGAGAACTGGACGACGGCGCTACGAAGCCGTCATTTCAGTCGGGGGATGATTGTAGACAAATTTGTTGACGCTATTTTGCAGTTTTGGCGCGAAAGATGAGCGTTCATTAATTTGATTTATTTGCATTCATCAACGCTTTTAACTCCTCCGGCGTAAACGGTGGTTTGCGTCGGTGCAGCATCGCATGGCAATTAGGGCAAACAGGCAGCAAATCATTAACCGGATCCAGCTGGTAATCCTCTTTAATGGCTGAAAGCGGCACAAGGTGATGCATATGGATAAAGCCCTCAGCGATATCGCCATAGATCTTCACCAGATCAACTCCGCATACGTTGCACTGGCATCCGTGATGTTCGACTGCTTTGTCGCGGGCCTTTTTATCGCGTTCATAGCGGTTTACCGTCACTTTTATCGCCGCACCTTCAACGTATCTCTCCTGCGACGCCAACTCATCCGGGAACAGAACATCGGCTATGGGAGCCGCAGCGACTTTATCCTGATGAATATGAAATCCCTGATCTATAAGTAGCTTGACGCATTTAGATTTTATTCCGCCGGTGAAATCCGCAGGCGTAAATTGCGCCCCCGTCATCAACGTTGCTGCGATGCCAGCAATTGCCTTCGACGGGTAACGTCGGCCATGATATTCAATCTCATACAACCGCGCTGGCTGGAACTGATGCGTTTCTCCTGCATCCCATAAATGAATAGCTTCGATGATATAACGCCGCGGAAGATGGTCAGGGAGTTTATTCATGAGGGATGTCCTTATACGTTCTATGAATGGGCAGCAAAAAAACAAATGAGATCAATGTAATATATCTTCGCTTGCAGGCTTGAACAGTAGAAAATTTGCGAGCATGATCGCAATTATTTCACTGCCAAGGATATCAATGGCTTCCAGTAAATCGCTACAGCAGGCAATTGCCAACATAAAAATCTGGCACAAGGGTGAACAGCGCGCGCCTCATAAGCCATTGTTACTGCTATACGTATTAGCGGGATACCTGAATGGACATCCGCGCCTTTTCGATTATGGATCGGAAATCTACGAACCTCTGCACAGTTTACTGGAACGTTTTGGGCCACAGCGTTCACAGTACCGACCTGATATGCCGTTCTGGCGATTACAAGGCGACGGATTCTGGCAATTACACAATGCCGGGCTTTGCTCAACAGCAGGGAGCAGCCGACAACCGCCAGTGAAGGAACTGACCGAATACCACGTTGCAGGCGGTTTCGATGAACAGCACTACGCCCTGGTAACCGGCAATAAAAAACTCATCAATACTCTGGCACAACAGATACTCGAAGCGCACTTCACCGAGAGTATTCAGGAAGAAATTGCTGACGAGCTGGGTTTTGATCTCCAGCAAATCCGTAAACAGCGCGACCCGTTATTTCGCAAAAATGTATTACGCGCCTATAACTACCAGTGCGCGATATGTGGCTTTAATATGCGCCACGATGACACCACCGTCGCGCTGGAAGCAGCGCATATAAAATGGAAACAGCACGGCGGTCCTTGTGAAATTCCTAATGGCCTGGCGCTTTGCGCAATTCACCATAAAGCCTTTGATAAAGGATCGATTGGCCTGGATGAAAATATGCGGGTGCTTGTCTCGGATGCGGTAAACGGCGGAGGTATTGTTGAGAAACTATTCTGGGATTTTGACGGGAAAACTATTGCGTTGCCACAGGTGCGTAAAAATTACCCTTTTGAGGGGTTTGTGGAGTGGCATCGGAAAGAGGTTTTTAGGGGGTGAGGTAATACTTATTTTGCTGATTTAACGTCGCTATCTGATTCAATTCGGCATCATGAACAGCCATGATATGCTTAATACGGGGCGAAGAAATTAGACCGTTATGATCGGTTTAGATTTCCGTTATTACTTGCATTCGCTTTCATTCCTAAAAGCCCCTGCCGTTAATGCCAGACGCATTACGCAAAGGAGAATGATTAGTAAACAATAAGATTGAAAATCAGGAAGGCGACTCGCAATAAATCTGAAAGTCGCTTTCACATTGTTAAAATATATCCCTTACCACTCCTGTGTTGTGAACTGTTCATCACACTTATAGCTGACGTTGATCCAGACTGCTATATATCGCCTTTATTTCATTTTTTACGCCTTCGCCACGGTACACCAAAGACGTATCGTATCGTTGATATTTATCTTCTCGCGCAGCACTGAACCAGTTAAAAGATCCAACGCACAGCAACTCCTCATCTCTAATCACAATTTTGCTGTGAACGCGATTCACCAATTTTGTAGCAATGCCCATATTATTGAGCTTTTCGACTGCATCATTTAGAAGATGCAGTTTCTCCTGGCGCTTATCATCATCGATATGCGCAATATTGCAGTTTTTATCCGTTACCACGGTAATATCAATACCTCGGGAGCGGGCCAGAGCCATTGACGTCAGAAACCCCGTTTGCTCCACTTTTTGCCAGGATAACCAGGGGGAAATAATCGTGATCTTCTGTTGAGCTGCGGCCAGAGCATTATTCAAGAATTCATCATGCTGCTCCACACCATGCAACGTTGAAATTTTTGTCTGTGCGGAAATTAAATCCTGTCGTTTCTGAAACTCAAATTGCAACGCATTATTATCTGAAGCAAACAGAAATTTTGCCAATAACCCTCGCGGCGAAGATGCGGGCTGCATCTCAATAAGGTCCATATCGCCAAAGACCAGAAAACTATCCTTAGCGCGTGAGACAGCAACATTGAGGATACTGCTGTTGCTATCAAGAAACCTGCCATCTTCATGTTTTGAGTAGACTGGGGAAAAGAGAACAATCGCCCTTTCCGCACCCTGCAAGGAGTGCACAGTCCCCACTGTCAGTGAGTCCTCTTCGTCTTTGTCATTAATCTCCAGCTTACGCAATGACGTTTTGATGGCATTAACCTGCGCCGAAAATGGCGTCACAACACCAACAACTTTGTACAGAGGTTCCCCGTAATGGCGCTCTATATCATCCTTATGTGTCGCCAGCCATGCTGCTATTGTTTCAGCTTCAAGAGGGTTATAACGGCTCCCCCCATTTGGCTTCATGCCTCGGCCATCAATATGCAGATATCCCATTGCGGGAAAAATCGTCCCTTTTTCCATCCCTCTTTTAGGCTGCAACTTACCGTGATAGCAAAGTGAGTTACAGTAGCCGATGATGTTATTGAAACAGCGACGATGCTCATACAGATACATTCCGCGCTCGAACTTGAGATCATACTGGTAGCGGGAGTTGAACTGGGCAACCTGCATTACGCTACCAGATGCTGCACTTTTTCCAGACCCACACACATGGGAATATGTATTTATTAACTCTTCCTGAGTGCCACCAGAAAGAATATTCTCCTCAAGCATATTGCCCATATCAGTAACGGGTAGACAATTCCAGATTGGAGCTATTTGCTCCGTATCGCCAATCACCAGTGCTTTCTTCGCCAATGCAAAAGAGGCCGCAGCAACCTCCGGGAGTACCTGCCCTGCTTCATCGACAATCAGTAAATCGGCAAAGTTATATAAATAATTATTATCCGATGTTCTGTCCCCACCAAAAGATTTTCTCCTGTTCATATGGTAAGGCAACATGTAGCAGGTCATTACCACACAAGGAGTAAGTTTCATTCTTCTTAGCCAACGAGCCTCGGCGATAGTTGTCCCGGTAATTCCTTTTTCTTTTTGCAGGTTATCAATTGCCGCCATATCCATCAGCCAGCGACCTTCCCAATAATGAGTCGCTAACAAGAACGCTGGAAAACGAATCTGAGTATCGGCAAGCTCGTCCGCTCCGGCGAGGTTCAGCTCATCGTCTCCCCTGTAGCCCAGAGCATAAGTCAACCCGCGCCATTGTTTTGCTGCTTCCATTTCGCTTCGGGCTATGTCCTGCGCAAAGTTGATATTCTGTTGGCACGCCGCCTGCTCTTGTTGCGCTTTAGCGATCAAACTATCGATAAATTTATCAATATCTTCGGGACAATTTCCCTGGAACGCTGTCATTCTTGCGCCGAACGTAGAGTCCAGGAAGAGGTTAATCTGGTAATGGCGTTTAGCACGAACAGCAGGGAGCCATGACAAAAATGCATACATAAGCGACTCATCGGCACGGTATTGCTGCCACTGCTTTTTACCTCTGGCTAAAAGTGAAATTTCATTGCCAATATTGAGAAGAAGTGTGTTTTTGTCCTGAAGATACTGGTCGAGATTCTCACTGATGACTCGCTGTTCATGGCGGATATCATTGAGTCTGCGCCATGCGGGTTCGATTTGCTGAAGTTGCATAAACTGTGAAGTTAAACGTTCATGCAAAAGCGTCACTACATGCTCTGGCGAATTGCACTCTCCAGCTCCAAACGCCGCCTCCGCTTTTTCAAGGTAAAAGGCCCGGGCTTTTTCCAGATATTCCTGGGATTCAACGCGGTTAAAAAAATCTTCAGTCTGGTATTTCTTCGCTGCCTCAACCTGACGGCTTTTAGACGGAAAATAAGCGCCATAGCTTATTACCTCCGGCAACCAACGCCCAGACATTACGCCAAAACCAGTAGAGAAATCTTTTCCAAAGGCTTCAATAATATTGGTGACGGCCTGATTGTTAGTCGATGTGGCAATAATTACAGGAGGTTCAGTTTGATTAAGTGCGGCTCTTGTCCATTCGGTGGCAATAATAGAAAGCACCAGCGTAGTTTTACCCGTTCCCGGAGGACCGTTGACAGCGAGCATATCACCCTGCTGTTGAGTCAGATAATGGCTCAGGGCATCGCGCTGCGCCACTGCCAGCGGAAACTTATCGCCGGAATGCCCCAGACGTTCGCAGAACATCGCATTCTTAGCGAGAAGTGGCTCCACTGGAGCCATTTCGTTTGAGGCAAAACGCGTTAATAGCGGAACCTTAACCTGGCTCATCAGAAGATGGTCATACATAGGCAGGATATGAACGCTGGCCCCTACATGCTGGCTAGCTTTAACAATATAACCGTATCCAGCCCGTTCGTATGGCTCAGATGTAGCGACCCAATTTCCAGCGACGTTTCTTAAAAGGTTATCTGACTGTTGTAGATAATTTTGCCAATGCTGACGATACCTGGCATGGCGTTCCGCTTTCTCTTCGTCAGTTTCTTCGTAATGTTCTGGTTCATCTTCATTAATGGTGGCTGTGTTATGCGTGGTTTTGTATTTGTCATATTGCGCCAACTCACCAATAGAAAAATGACCGGAAGGGAGAGGTTCAAGCAGATCGCGGGGAATAGTGGCTGAAGCGGCAGGAAACAAAAAACCTTCCCTATTCAGAAGAGCGGAGGTAACCAGTGGCGTGATAATTGCGGGTGCACCTGCCATTTGCTCTTTGCCATGCTTTACTATGCGGTTCCACACTTGGGGCCGTAACACGACTTCAACGGTTTTTACCGACTCCCCTTCACCGTCAAAAAATGCCCGAATAGTCTCGTCATCCAACTGCCCTGCGGTGATATTTATCCATCGAATGAATGAATCTGTATCTTTACGTGAAAACGTTCCTTTACCAGATTCGGCGTCAGCTAAGGAGTTGCGCCAGTATGAAGTGAATCCCAATGTATTGCTGTCCATTTTCCATTCCGTGACATAATAGAAATCATTGATTTCATTGATGTAAATATTACTTATGATTAAACATTGTCCACGATGCGAGCACGATCGCAATAAATATTGTGCCTGGAGGATGGATTAGATTTTCTGAAAGAGCCGAATCCTTAATAGATAAGCGCAAACATACTTGGTTCGGTATTCTTAAGGGAATTAATATGGATTGAACCAGGTGGAAAAAAACAGCGGAAAAGATTTGTGTAGCGCGGATTTCAGGCATAAAAAAAGACCTCAGTTGAGGTCTATTTACATACTTTTGGTGCCGAAGGCGGACTCGAACCGGCACGTATTTCTACGGTTGATTTTGAATCAACTGCGTCTACCGATTTCGCCACTTCGGCACTGAAGAGGTATGCGGAAAACGTTGTGAATTATACCTGTCACGCGCCACCATGCAAGCGCCAGCTTGTGCCAGCCTCGCTAAGTGCTGAAAATTTCAGCGTTGTCTTCAGCGATATGTAACCTTTGTCACACTCCAGGCCCCGCTCAGCCATTCTCTACACTTCCCGGGCAACACCAGTGAACGACAAAAGCATGTCGATAATCAATAACGAATAGGGATTGTCGCAATATCCGCTAATTGCCGAACATAAGGTGATTCGCCGCGTGGTTGCCCAGGGTAGCGCCGCGCAGCCGTGGTCACTGCGGCGCCTGTATTCGCGATAATCAGATCAACTTCTGGCAAGGTGCAGTGCCTACAATTATGAATTGCGGAGGCTTTGTTGGGTCGCTTCTGCCAGGACTTTAAGATATCTCGCAATCGGCTGAATTTAGTGGTGAAAACTTTTTAACCGTGCCTATACTCCAGACAGGGAACTGGAGGAAATCTCATGAGCGAATCACGTTTAATTGCCCGCACGCCGGACACAGAACTGTTTTTACTACCCGCTATGGCTAACCGTCACGGACTGATTACTGGCGCAACGGGGACAGGTAAAACTGTCACGCTGCAAAAACTGGCGGAATCTCTGTCAGAAATCGGCGTTCCGGTGTTTATGGCCGATGTAAAAGGTGATTTGACCGGGGTTGCGGCAGAAGGTACTACCTCGGAAAAACTGCTCGCTCGGTTGAAAAATATCGGCGTCAACGACTGGCAACCACATGCGAATCCAGTGGTGGTATGGGATATTTTTGGTGAGAAAGGTCATCCAGTGCGGGCAACGGTATCGGATCTCGGGCCGTTGTTGCTGGCGCGTTTGTTGAATCTCAACGATGTGCAATCTGGCGTCCTGAATATCATTTTCCGTATTGCTGACGATCAGGGATTGTTGCTTCTCGACTTTAAAGATTTGCGGGCGATTACCCAATACATCGGTGATAACGCCAAATCATTCCAGAATCAGTACGGTAATATCAGTAGCGCATCGGTTGGTGCCATCCAGCGCGGATTACTGACGCTGGAACAGCAAGGGGCAACGCATTTCTTTGGTGAGCCGATGCTGGATATCAAAGACTGGATGCGTACTGATGCCAACGGTAAGGGTGTTATCAATATCCTTAGCGCCGAAAAACTCTACCAGATGCCTAAACTGTACGCCGCCAGCCTGTTGTGGATGCTTTCAGAGTTGTATGAACAATTGCCGGAAGCAGGCGATCTGGATAAACCGAAACTGGTGTTTTTCTTCGACGAAGCGCATCTGTTGTTTAACGATGCGCCTCAGGTGCTGCTGGATAAGATTGAACAGGTAATAAGGCTTATCCGTTCAAAAGGCGTGGGCGTCTGGTTTGTTTCGCAAAACCCTTCTGATATTCCGGACAACGTGCTTGGGCAGTTGGGAAATCGCGTTCAGCACGCTCTGCGCGCCTTTACACCGAAAGACCAGAAAGCAGTGAAGACGGCAGCGCAAACCATGCGCCCCAACCCTGCATTTGATACGGAAAAGGCGATTCAGGAACTAGGAACCGGCGAAGCGTTGATCTCTTTTCTGGATGCGAAAGGAAGCCCTTCTGTGGTAGAGCGTGCGATGGTGATCGCGCCTTGTTCACGGATGGGGCCAGTGACAGAAGATGAGCGTAATGGCTTGATTAATCACTCCCCGGTGTATGGCAAGTATGAAGATGACGTGGACCGGGAATCCGCCTATGAGATGTTGCAAAAAGGCGTACAGGCAAGCACCGAGCAGCAAAATACCCCTCCGGCCAAAGGGAAAGAGATAAGTGAAGATGACGGTATTCTGGGTGGGTTGAAGGATATTTTGTTTGGCACTACCGGACCACGCGGCGGGAAGAAAGATGGCGTGGTGCAAACAATGGCGAAAAGCGCCGCCCGCCAGGTGACGAATCAGATTGTACGCGGTGTGCTGGGGAGTTTGCTTGGGGGGAGAAAAAGGTAAGTCAGGCGCTGTTTGTGTTCTCTCACACCAGCTTGCCTTTGCCTGATGCACTACGCTTATCAGGCCTACGCCACTTTGCTAACAATAATAAAGGGAGCTTTAGCTCCCTTTATTCATTCATCAAGTTACGATTTTCTCATTAACAGCCACAGACTGATTAAGAAGAAGCTGGCGCTTGGCAACAGTGCGCCGATAATCGGCGGGATGCCGTAAACCAACGTCAGCGGGCCGAAGATCTGGTCCAGTACGTAGAACACAAAACCGAAGCTAATACCGGTGACCACACGAACGCCCATCGGCACGCTGCGCAGTGGACCGAAGATAAATGACAGCGCCATCAGCATCATTACCGCCACGGATAGCGGCTGGAAGATTTTGCTCCACATATTAAGCTGGTAGCGCCCGGCGTCCTGACCGCTCGACTTCAGATACTTCACGTAGTTGTGCAAACCACTGATGGAGAGCGCATCAGGATCCAGCGCTACCACGCCCAGTTTGTCCGGCGTGAGGTTGGTTTTCCAGGTGCCGCTCACCGTCTGCGAACCGGTTATCTGTTTTGGATTGGTCAGGTCAGATTCATCAACCTGCGACAGACGCCAGACTTTATGTTCAGGGTCAAACTTCGCGGAAGCGGCATAGCGAACGGATTGCAGACGACGATTCTCGTTAAAGGCATAAATACTGATACCACCTAACTCTTCGTCACCTTTTACTCGCTCAATATAGACAAAGTTGTCACCATCTTTGGCCCATAAACCTTGTTGAGTAGAGAGCAACGAACCACCGTACATCGCCTGCGCGCGGTAGTTACGCGCCATCTGTTCGCCCTGCGGCGCGACCCATTCGCCAATCGCCATCGTCAGCAAAACCAGTGGAATGGCGGTTTTCATTACTGATAACGCGACTTGCATGCGGGTAAAACCAGAAGCCTGCATCACCACCAGTTCGCTGCGCTGTGCCAGCATCCCCAGTCCGAGCAACGCGCCCAGCAGGGCCGCCATCGGGAAGAAGATTTGCACATCTTTCGGCACGCTCAGCAGGGTATACATCCCCGCGCCTACCGCGTCGTAACTCCCCTGCCCGGCTTTTTTCAGCTGATCGACAAACTTGATAATGCCGGAAAGCGACACCAGCATGAACAGCGTCATCATGATGGTGGTGAAAATGGTTTTACCGATATAGCGGTCAAGAACACCAAAAGGTTGCATCACACCGCTCCTTTACGCGAAAAACTGGCGCGCAGGCGGCGGACCGGCACGGTGTCCCAAAGGTTGAGAACAATCGCCAAAGCCAGATAAATCAGGTTAACGGTCCACATCCACAGCGTCGGGTCCAGCTTACCTTTACCGCCGTTCGATTTAAGGGAGGTCTGGATCAGGAAGAAAAGCAGATATAGCAGCATGGCTGGCAGCATCGACAGGACACGTCCCTGACGCGGGTTAACCACGCTCAGAGGCACAACCATGAGCGCCATCATAAACACGGTGAATACCAGCGTGATACGCCAGTTCAGTTCTGCGCGGGCACGATCGGTGTCGGTGTTCCACAATGTGCGCATGTCCATCTGGTCGGTATCGTTCGGGTCGAGCGCCACCGCCTGGTGACCAATGATCGCCTGATAATCCTGGAAGTCCGTGATGCGGAAATCACGTAACAGTGCAGTGCCTTCGAAGCGCGTTCCCTGGTTGAGGCTGACGACCTGGGATCCGTCGCGCAGTTGCGTTAAATGTCCGGAATCGGCCACCACCACAGAAGGACGCGCGTTACCTTTTGGTCGAATTTGCGCGAGGAACACATCTTTGAAATCGCTGCCATCAACACTTTCAATGAACAGCACTGAGCTGCCATTAGTCGCTTGCTGGAATTGCCCTTGCGCCAGCGCCGCCATGCCTGGGTTAGCTTTCGCTTCTGCCAGCACTTCATCCTGATGGCGCGATGACCACGGCCCCGCCCACATCACGTTAACCGCCGCGACAATCGCCGTGAACACCGCGAGAACCATCGCCGCTTTCACCAGAACCGCTTTGCTCAGGCCGCAGGCATGCATTACCGTAATTTCACTTTCGGTATACAGTTTGCCCAGCGTCATCAGCAGCCCGAGGAACAGGCTTAATGGCAGGATAAGCTGCGCCATTTCCGGCACGCCCAGCCCCAACAGGGAGAGCACCAGATTCGCCGGAATATCGCCGTCAACCGCTGCGCCGAGGATCCTCACTAACTTTTGACAGAAGAAGATCAAAAGCAAGATGAAGAGTATCGCCAGCTGGCTTTTGAGCGTCTCCCGCACCAGATATCTTATGATTATCACTTTAAATACGCCCGTAAAAACTCGTCTTTTGCAGGATTTTAGCTTGTTTCATGGCTTAAACGTCATTTATTCTCTTGAGTCGTCGAAATCGTCGCTAAGATAATTATACTCAACGGATTCACCTCTCAGATTTTGTTCTGACGTGCCAATGCCGTAATAACGTTAAGATTAACACGAAGTCATCGCAACAGCGGACATGAGTTACGAAAGCTTGCAATTCTATCTGTAGCCACCGCCGTTGTCTTTAAGATTCAGGAGCGTAGTGCATGGAGTTTAGTGTAAAAAGCGGTAGCCCGGAGAAACAGCGGAGTGCCTGCATCGTCGTGGGCGTCTTCGAACCACGTCGCCTTTCTCCGATTGCAGAACAGCTCGATAAAATCAGCGATGGGTACATCAGCGCCCTGCTGCGCCGAGGCGAACTGGAAGGAAAACCGGGGCAGACGCTGTTGCTCCACCATGTGCCGAACGTGCTTTCTGAGCGCATCCTTCTTATTGGTTGTGGTAAAGAACGTGAGCTGGATGAGCGCCAGTACAAACAAGTCATTCAGAAAACCATTAACACACTGAATGATACTGGCTCGATGGAAGCGGTCTGTTTCCTGACTGAACTGCACGTTAAAGGCCGTAACAACTACTGGAAAGTGCGTCAGGCTGTCGAGACAGCAAAAGAGACGCTCTACAGTTTCGATCAACTGAAAACGAACAAGAGCGAACCGCGTCGTCCGCTGCGTAAAATGGTGTTCAACGTGCCGACCCGCCGTGAACTGACCAGCGGGGAGCGCGCGATCCAGCACGGTCTGGCGATTGCCGCCGGGATTAAAGCTGCGAAAGATCTCGGCAATATGCCGCCGAATATCTGTAACGCCGCTTACCTCGCCTCTCAGGCGCGCCAGCTGGCTGACAGCTACAGCAAGAATGTTATTACCCGCGTTATCGGCGAACAGCAGATGAAAGAGCTGGGGATGCATTCCTATCTGGCGGTCGGTCAGGGTTCGCAAAACGAATCGCTGATGTCGGTGATTGAGTACAAAGGCAACGCGTCGGAAGATGCACGCCCAATCGTGCTGGTCGGTAAAGGTTTAACCTTTGACTCCGGCGGTATCTCCATCAAGCCTTCCGAAGGCATGGATGAGATGAAGTACGATATGTGCGGCGCGGCAGCGGTTTACGGCGTGATGCGGATGGTCGCAGAGCTACAACTGCCGATTAACGTTATCGGCGTGCTGGCTGGCTGCGAAAACATGCCTGGCGGGCGTGCCTATCGTCCGGGCGATGTGTTAACCACCATGTCCGGTCAAACCGTAGAAGTGCTGAATACCGACGCCGAAGGCCGTCTGGTGCTGTGCGATGTGTTAACTTACGTGGAGCGTTTTGAGCCAGAAGCGGTGATTGACGTGGCGACGCTGACTGGTGCCTGCGTGATCGCGCTGGGCCATCACATTACCGGTCTGATGGCGAACCATAACCCGCTGGCCCATGAGCTGATTGCTGCATCTGAACAATCCGGTGACCGCGCATGGCGTTTACCGCTGGGTGACGAGTATCAGGAACAGCTGGAGTCCAATTTTGCCGATATGGCGAACATTGGCGGTCGTCCTGGTGGGGCAATTACCGCAGGTTGCTTCCTGTCGCGCTTTACCCGCAAGTACAACTGGGCGCACCTGGATATTGCAGGAACCGCCTGGCGTTCTGGTAAAGCAAAAGGCGCCACCGGTCGTCCGGTAGCGTTGCTGGCACAGTTCCTGTTAAACCGCGCTGGGTTTAACGGCGAAGAGTAATTGCATCAGGCAATGCTGTTATTGTCGGATGCGGCATGAACGCCTTATCCGACCTACACAGCACTGAACTCGTAGGCCTGATAAGACGCGGCAGCGTCGCATCAGGCAATGCTGTTATTATCGGATGCGGCGTGAACGCCTTATCCGACCTACACAGCACTGAACTCGTAGGCCTGATAAGACGCGGCAGCGTCGCATCAGGCAATGCTGTGTATTACCAGATGCATATTTAAATCCACCACAAGAAGCCCCATATATGAAAAACGCAACGTTCTACCTTCTGGACAATGACACCACCGTCGATGGCTTAAGCGCCGTTGAGCAGCTGGTGTGTGAAATTGCCGCAGAACGTTGGCGCAGTGGTAAGCGCGTGCTCATCGCCTGTGAAGATGAAAAGCAGGCTTACCGGCTGGATGAAGCCCTGTGGGCACGTCCGGCAGAAAGCTTTGTTCCGCATAATTTAGCAGGAGAAGGACCGCGCGGCGGTGCGCCGGTGGAGATCGCCTGGCCGCAAAAGCGTAGCAGCAGCCCGCGCGATATATTGATTAGTCTGCGAACAAGCTTTGCAGATTTTGCCACCGCTTTCACAGAAGTGGTAGACTTCGTCCCTTATGAAGATTCTCTGAAACAACTGGCGCGCGAACGCTATAAAGCCTACCGCGTGGCTGGTTTCAACCTGAATACGGCAACCTGGAAATAATGGAAAAGACATATAACCCACAAGATATCGAACAGCCGCTTTACGAGCACTGGGAAAAGCAGGGCTACTTTAAGCCTAATGGCGATGAAAGCCAGGAAAGTTTCTGCATCATGATCCCGCCGCCGAACGTCACCGGCAGTTTGCATATGGGTCACGCCTTCCAGCAAACCATCATGGATACCATGATCCGCTATCAGCGCATGCAGGGCAAAAACACCCTGTGGCAGGTCGGTACTGACCACGCAGGGATCGCTACCCAGATGGTCGTTGAGCGCAAGATTGCCGCAGAAGAAGGTAAAACCCGTCACGACTACGGCCGCGAAGCTTTCATCGACAAAATCTGGGAATGGAAAGCGGAATCCGGCGGCACCATTACCCGTCAGATGCGCCGTCTCGGCAACTCCGTCGACTGGGAGCGTGAACGCTTCACCATGGACGAAGGCCTGTCCAATGCGGTGAAAGAAGTTTTCGTTCGTCTGTATAAAGAAGACCTGATTTACCGTGGCAAACGCCTGGTAAACTGGGACCCGAAACTGCGCACCGCTATCTCCGACCTGGAAGTGGAAAACCGCGAATCGAAAGGTTCGATGTGGCACATCCGCTATCCGCTGGCTGACGGCGCGAAAACCGCAGACGGTAAAGATTATCTGGTGGTTGCGACTACCCGTCCGGAAACCCTGCTGGGCGATACTGGCGTGGCCGTTAACCCGGAAGATCCGCGTTATAAAGATCTGATTGGCAAATATGTCATTCTGCCGCTGGTTAACCGTCGTATTCCGATCGTTGGCGACGAACACGCCGACATGGAAAAAGGCACCGGCTGCGTGAAGATCACCCCAGCGCACGACTTTAACGACTATGAAGTCGGTAAACGTCACGCCCTGCCGATGATCAACATCCTGACCTTTGACGGCGATATCCGTGAAAGCGCCCAGGTGTTCGATACCAAAGGTAACGAATCTGACGTTTATTCCAGCGAGATCCCGGCAGAGTTCCAGAAACTCGAGCGTTTTGCTGCGCGTAAAGCCATCGTTGCTGCGGTTGACGCGCTTGGCCTGCTGGAAGAAATTAAACCGCACGACCTGACCGTTCCTTACGGCGACCGTGGCGGCGTAGTTATCGAACCGATGCTGACCGACCAGTGGTACGTGCGTGCCGATGTACTGGCGAAACCGGCGGTTGAAGCGGTTGAGAACGGCGACATTCAGTTCGTACCGAAGCAGTACGAAAACATGTACTTCTCCTGGATGCGCGATATTCAGGACTGGTGTATCTCTCGTCAGCTGTGGTGGGGTCACCGTATCCCTGCATGGTATGACGAAGCGGGTAACGTTTATGTTGGCCGCAACGAAGATGAAGTGCGTAAAGAAAATAACCTCGGTGCTGATGTTGCTCTGCGTCAGGACGAAGACGTTCTCGACACCTGGTTCTCTTCTGCGCTGTGGACATTCTCTACCCTTGGCTGGCCGGAAAACACCGACGCCCTGCGTCAGTTCCACCCAACCAGCGTAATGGTGTCTGGTTTCGACATCATCTTCTTCTGGATTGCCCGCATGATCATGATGACCATGCACTTCATCAAAGATGAAAATGGCAAACCGCAGGTGCCGTTCCACACAGTTTACATGACCGGTCTGATTCGTGATGACGAAGGCCAGAAGATGTCTAAATCTAAGGGTAACGTTATCGACCCGCTGGATATGGTTGACGGTATTTCGCTGCCAGAACTGCTGGAAAAACGTACCGGCAATATGATGCAGCCGCAGCTGGCGGACAAAATCCGTAAGCGCACCGAGAAGCAGTTCCCGAACGGCATTGAGCCGCACGGTACTGACGCGCTGCGCTTCACCCTGGCGGCGCTGGCTTCTACTGGTCGTGACATCAACTGGGATATGAAGCGTCTGGAAGGCTACCGTAACTTCTGTAACAAGCTGTGGAACGCCAGCCGCTTTGTGCTGATGAACACGGAAGGTCAGGATTGCGGCTTCAACGGCGGCGAAATGACGCTGTCACTGGCGGACCGCTGGATTCTGGCTGAGTTCAACCAGACCATCAAAGCGTACCGCGAGGCGCTGGACAGCTTCCGCTTCGATATCGCAGCTGGCATTTTGTATGAGTTCACCTGGAACCAGTTCTGTGACTGGTATCTGGAGCTGACTAAGCCGGTAATGAACGGTGGAACAGAAGCCGAACTGCGCGGTACTCGCCATACGCTGGTGACTGTACTGGAAGGTCTGCTGCGCCTCGCGCATCCGATCATTCCGTTCATCACCGAAACCATCTGGCAGCGTGTGAAAGTACTTTGCGGCATCACTGCCGACACCATCATGCTGCAACCGTTCCCGCAGTACGATGCATCTCAGGTCGATGAAGCCGCACTGGCCGACACCGAGTGGCTGAAGCAGGCGATCGTTGCGGTACGTAACATCCGTGCAGAAATGAACATCGCGCCGGGCAAACCGCTGGAGCTGCTGCTGCGTGGTTGCAGCGCGGATGCAGAACGTCGCGTAAATGAAAACCGTGGCTTCCTGCAAACGCTGGCGCGTCTGGAAAGTATCACCGTGCTGCCTGCCGATGACAAAGGCCCGGTTTCCGTTACCAAGATCGTCGACGGTGCAGAGCTGCTGATCCCGATGGCTGGCCTCATCAACAAAGAAGATGAGCTGGCGCGTCTGGCGAAAGAAGTGGCGAAGATT
This sequence comes from Escherichia sp. E4702, assembly GCF_963883545.1. Lineage (NCBI taxonomy): Bacteria > Pseudomonadati > Pseudomonadota > Gammaproteobacteria > Enterobacterales > Enterobacteriaceae > Escherichia > Escherichia sp. E4702. The sequence goes on from NZ_CAWORF010000028.1 coordinate 66,768, forward strand.
GAAGGTGAAATCAGCCGCATCGAGAACAAGCTGGCGAACGAAGGCTTTGTAGCGCGCGCACCGGAAGCGGTCATCGCGAAAGAGCGTGAGAAGCTGGAAGGCTATGCGGAAGCGAAAGCGAAACTGATTGAACAGCAGGCTGTTATCGCCGCGCTGTAATCAACACAGTGAAGAAAACGAAGGCCGGAGCATGCTCCGGCCTTTTTATTTAGATAAACGGAACATACGGCATAATACCGCGAGATATCCACATTAACGGACCGCTATCCTGCGGTTTGTCATCATTAGTTAACTCCAGCGAATCAAGGTCGCCCTGGACATGGGTATTGTTAGCAATCCAGCTAACCATCCACATTTTCAGCCAGGGATAAGCCAGACCACAGGTAATTGAGGACCCCATTAATACCGCCAACATGCGCAGAAGCATACCGATCGCGGTAACAGATGAATGAAAACGAATAGTGCCATTTGCCAGCGTCAGGTTATTCAAAAACAGATTGCGTAACGTGACATAGAGATAACTGGCAAAAACAAGAATCGCGACAAAATACAGGAAATAAGAAGCCATAATCTGCGGGTAATATTGCAATACTAGCTCCCTGCCCGCATCAGACCTACCCAACATGGTCATCATCATTAACTGCTGAAATACTGGCGCAATCATAATACCAATCACAATGATGAAAGGAACCATGGTTAATATTGCGAGCATACAGCCTTTAATGCATTCTTTTACATTGACCTTAATGGAAAATTGATGGACACCAAAAGTCGCGTTATTACCCAGTAATGGCATCCACTTGCTATAGGTAATACCGTTGATAACACCCAGTCCGATGACGGAAAGCAAACTTAAGACCACTAAGTTAAAGAATAACCCACCTATCGATGTCGTCACTTGCGCAATAAGGTACAGTACGAGCCAAAAAGCTAATGCCAACAGAACAGGCAGACCTAACATAACCCACCATGCACGGAGCATTGAGCAGTTAAAGCCAAAGCGAATACCATTCAGCGAGGTCATGTTTGCCTGATACTGCAGACTCTTCACTGCCATGCAAGGAATACCGCAGATCAAGAGAGCAAACAGGAGAAAAGCAAGAACAAAGTGTTGGCCTGCAAAACAAGAAATACTGAAAAAATAAACGATCATAATAAGCAACATGCTAACAAAAATGGCACCACCTGTTCCCTTATAACTAAATGGTTGCCCCTTGAGTGTCACATGCTGATAAATATAACGACGGCATTTCACTAATGCCCACGGCCCATATATTCCCAGAGTAATAATTGTCAGCAAACAATTCACAAGACAAATAAGAAAATACTCACCACCTTTTCCTGTAAAAACAAATGCGTGACGAGGATTATCTTTCCCGACGTTTACACCATTCATGAACTATATCCCTAAAATAAATTCCATTCATATAGATAATAATTCCAGTCAATTGATACTGGACCATCTAGAATACGCTTTATCTAAGCGATATATGCTTAATATTTTCTGATTTATCTTCTTCTTGCACCACCAAAGCGAGGGTGGTATTAAAGGGAGCTATAAATCATACATTTGAAATTGAGCTATGCTATGAATGTTGTCGTTTCCCCCGCGCTCCGTTTGCGCAAACTTACCGCCGCCGATAATGCTGCTATTGCCAGCGTCATCCGCCAGGTGTCCGCAGAGTACGGTCTTACCGCTGATAAAGGCTATACCGTCGCCGATCCCAATCTCGACGAATTGTATCAAGTGTATAGTCAGCCCGGTCATGCCTATTGGGTAGTTGAGCACAATGGCGAAGTGGTGGGCGGCGGCGGGATTGCGCCATTAGCAGGTAGTGAATCGGACATTTGCGAACTGCAGAAAATGTATTTTCTTCCTGCTATTCGCGGCAAAGGGCTGGCGAAAAAACTGGCCTTAATGGCGATGGAGCAGGCACGAGAAATGGGCTTCAAACGCTGCTATCTGGAAACGACTGCTTTTTTGAAAGAAGCGATTGGTTTGTATGAACATTTAGGTTTTCAACATATCGACTATGCACTTGGCTGCACGGGCCATGTTGATTGTGAAGTGCGGATGTTGCGCGAACTCTAAAAAAATGCCCGCTAGTGTGTGCTATCGGGCATTTTAATCAATTAATTAATGGCGAACACCGTCATCGTCTTCGTCGACATAATCTTCATCGTCGCCATCTTCGCCGTTAGGATCTTCAAAATAAGTCCCCCAACCGTCGTATTCAACGTCGAATTTCTCTGCCAGGTTCATCAATTGCTCAACCTGGGCATCGATCAGATCGGCATTCAACGCGCATTCGCTGACGATGTCACAGCAAATTACGATATCCCCATCTTCCACTTCCAGCTCTTCCGGATCGGTCACTTCGTAGCCGAGTTTAAACGCTTCAACCGCTGCTTTTTCCAGGGTTTCCAGATCGTCTGCGGAAAGGTGATGTTCGATGGTGTACAGCGCGTCCGGATCGCTGCCATCTTCCAGTAATTCTTCAATAATCAAACGTGTTTCTTCACGCTGTTCTTCGAGTTGTTCCGGGTTTGCCATGACTTATTCCTCTTAATGTCCTGCTGATACTCTTATTGTCACACACCACTGACATTGCCTCCACCTTTGTGACAAAGTTTTATGCTTTAGGCTTGCAAATGAATATTCATACATATAAATTGAATTTTAATTCATTATGGCGTAAGCCACAGGAGGGATCTATGTCCGGGTTTTATCATAAGCATTTCCTGAAATTACTTGATTTCACGCCAGCTGAACTCAACACCTTGCTCCAGCTAGCCGCTAAACTAAAAGCAGATAAAAAAAGCGGTAAAGAAGAAGCCAGACTCACTGGTAAAAACATCGCGCTCATCTTCGAAAAAGACTCAACCCGTACCCGATGCTCTTTCGAAGTTGCCGCATATGACCAGGGCGCTCGCGTCACTTATCTCGGCCCAAGCGGCAGCCAGATTGGTCATAAAGAGTCAATTAAAGATACCGCCCGCGTGCTTGGCCGCATGTATGACGGTATTCAGTATCGCGGCTATGGTCAGGAGATTGTCGAAATACTGGCGGAATACGCTGGCGTCCCGGTATGGAATGGGCTGACCAATGAGTTCCACCCCACGCAACTGCTGGCAGATCTACTGACCATGCAAGAACATTTACCGGGTAAAGCGTTTAATGAGATGACGCTGGTCTACGCCGGAGATGCCCGCAATAACATGGGCAATTCGATGCTCGAAGCTGCGGCGCTGACCGGTCTGGATTTGCGTCTGGTGGCGCCACAGGCATGCTGGCCGGAATCTTCGCTGGTTACGGAATGCCGCGCCCTGGCACAACAAAATGGCGGGAATATTACCCTGACAGAAGATGTCGCGACTGGCGTTAAAGGTGCTGACTTTATCTATACCGATGTATGGGTGTCGATGGGTGAAGCAAAAGAGAAATGGGCTGAACGGATTGCATTGCTGCGTGATTATCAGGTGAATAGCAAGATGATGCAGTTAACTGGTAACCCGGAGGTCAAATTCCTCCACTGCCTGCCCGCGTTTCATGATGACCAAACAACGCTTGGCAAAAAGATGGCTGAAGAATTTGGCCTACATGGTGGGATGGAAGTAACGGACGAGGTTTTCGAATCTCCTGCCAGCATTGTTTTTGATCAGGCGGAAAACCGTATGCATACTATCAAAGCGGTAATGGTCGCGACGCTTGCCAAATAATTTCAGTACCGGAGGCGGCTTCACGTCGCCACCGGCAGGTACTCGCTTAAGCCATCAGCATCTTAACAACCGCTTTGCGAACCTGAGCAGGCTCACCCACTGCGCACAGCGGTTTGTGCACTTCACCCGGATAAAACACAACAAAATCGCCTTCATTAAGGATAACTGTTTTCTCTTCAATACCTTCAGGCAAAAAGGCGATGTCTTTATCAGCTAACCAGTCAGTATCCGGCGTACCCGCAGGCTGTGTGCTAAAAGTCATTCCTTCCTGCCCTTTTAACACAATCTGGATGTCGAGATAGCGGGCATGATACTCCGCGCGACGCGCTTCATACGGCTCAGTCATATCTTCAGAGATAAGATAAAACAGACGGTTGCCTTCGATATCATGCTTACCTTTTGGCGTTTCTGCCGTAACGTGCATTTTGATATGTTCAATGGCCTGGCGTAACTCTTCTGGCAACCACGGCTGGAGATTATGAATATTTCCGATGATCATCTTTTTCATTCCTCAATTAAAACAATGTTTCATTTCTCTCGTTATACGTAATTCCTTACTGCCATACCAGCATTTTTTGCTGTCCGATTGCGCCAAAGTATGTTTTCCTACCCGCTTGCCACAAAAACAAGCATTGTTAAAAACTCAATTTTAAAGCATATAAATTCACTACAATCGTTTACCTGCGTAATTTTTTGCATCAATCGCTTGATCCCACTTTCTGGCTGAGTATAATGCCGGACAATTTGCCGGGAGGATGTATGGTTCAGTGTGTTCGACATTTTGTCTTACCGCGTCTGAAAAAAGACGCTGGCCTGCCGTTTTTCTTCCCGTTGTTCACCTATTCCCAGCCCCTCAATCGAGGGGCTTTTTTTTGCCCAGGCGTCAGGAGATAAAAGATGGCTAATCCGCTATATCAGAAACATATCATTTCCATAAACGACCTTAGTCGCGATGACCTTAATCTGGTGCTGGCGACAGCGGCGAAACTAAAAGCGAACCCGCAACCAGAACTGTTGAAACATAAAGTGATTGCCAGTTGCTTCTTCGAAGCATCAACCCGCACCCGCCTCTCTTTCGAAACCTCGATGCACCGCCTGGGCGCTAGTGTGGTGGGATTCTCTGACAGCGCAAACACCTCATTGGGAAAAAAAGGGGAAACGCTGGCTGATACCATCTCGGTTATCAGCACTTACGTCGATGCGATTGTGATGCGCCATCCACAGGAAGGTGCGGCACGCCTGGCAACCGAATTTTCCGGCAATGTACCGGTACTGAATGCCGGTGATGGCTCCAACCAACATCCGACGCAAACCTTGCTGGATCTGTTCACCATTCAGGAAACCCAGGGACGTCTCGACAATCTTCGCGTCGCAATGGTCGGCGACCTGAAATATGGTCGCACCGTTCACTCCCTGACCCAGGCGCTGGCGAAGTTCGACGGCAACCGTTTTTACTTCATCGCCCCGGATGCGCTGGCAATGCCGCAGTACATTCTGGATATGCTCGATGAAAAAGGTATCGCCTGGAGTCTGCATAGTTCCATTGAAGAAGTGATGGCGGAAGTGGACATTCTGTATATGACTCGCGTGCAAAAAGAGCGTCTGGACCCGTCCGAATACGCCAACGTAAAAGCACAGTTTGTCCTGCGCGCCAGCGATCTCCACAACGCCAAAGCCAATATGAAAGTGCTGCATCCGCTGCCGCGTATTGATGAAATTGCGACGGATGTCGATAAAACGCCGCACGCCTGGTACTTCCAGCAAGCAGGCAATGGGATTTTCGCTCGCCAGGCGTTACTGGCACTGGTTCTGAATCGCGATCTGGTACTGTAAGGGGAAATAGAGATGACACACGATAATAAATTGCAGGTTGAAGCTATTAAACGCGGCACGGTAATTGACCATATCCCCGCCCAGATCGGTTTTAAGCTGTTGAGCTTGTTCAAGTTAACAGAAACCGATCAGCGCATCACCATCGGTCTGAACCTACCTTCCGGCGAGATGGGCCGCAAGGATCTGATCAAAATCGAAAATACCTTTTTAAATGAAGATCAAGTAGACCAACTGGCACTGTATGCGCCGCAAGCCACGGTAAACCGTATCGACAACTATGAAGTGGTCGGCAAATCACGCCCCAGCCTGCCGGAACGTATTGATAATGTGCTGGTCTGCCCGAACAGCAACTGTATCAGCCATGCAGAACCGGTTTCTTCCAGCTTTGCCGTGAGAAAACGCGCCAATGATATTGCGCTCAAATGCAAATATTGTGAAAAAGAGTTTTCGCATAATGTGGTGCTGGCCAATTAATTGCGGTTGGTAATAAATGTCAGGCTCCCTATAATGAGCCAGACTTTTTACCGCTGTAATAAAGGAGAAATCATGAGCAAAACTATCGCGACGGAAAATGCACCCGCAGCTATCGGTCCGTATGTTCAGGGCGTTGATCTGGGCAGTATGATCATCACTTCCGGTCAGATCCCGGTAAACCCGAAAACTGGCGAAGTACCGGCAGACGTCGCTGCACAGGCGCGTCAGTCGCTGGATAACGTAAAAGCGATCGTGGAAGCGGCAGGTCTGAAAGTGGGCGATATCGTTAAAACCACTGTATTTGTGAAAGATTTGAACGATTTCGCAACCGTAAACGCCACTTACGAAGCGTTCTTCACCGAGCACAATGCCACCTTCCCGGCACGTTCTTGCGTTGAAGTTGCACGTCTGCCGAAAGACGTGAAGATTGAGATCGAAGCGATCGCTGTTCGTCGCTAATCTTGATGGAAATCCGGGCTATCATGCCCGGATTAAGTCTGATGACAAAAGCAAAATCGCCTGATGCGCTACGCTTATCAGGCCTACGTGATTCCTGCAATTTATTGAATTTGTAGGCCGGATAAGGCGTTTACGCCGCATCCGGCATGAACAAAGCTCACTTTGTCTGCAATCTGAATCCTGGCCACCATGCCCAGTTAATTCTTTACTGCCAGCCGTAACGACGACTATAAATCCCTTTAACCAACTGCGTTAACACCATATACCCTGCCAGAATCGCAACCAGCCACGGGAAATAGCTTAACGGCAGCGCCTGCAGCTGCAGATAACTGGCCAGCGGTGAAAACGGCAATGCGATCCCGACAATCATCACGATCACGGTCATGATCATTAACGGCCACGATGCACAGCTCTGAATAAACGGCACACGGCGGGTGCGGATCATATGCACAATCAGCGTTTGCGACAGTAATCCCACCACAAACCAGCCCGACTGGAACAGCGTTTGCGTTTCCGGCGTATTCGCATGAAATACCCACCACATCAGGCAAAACGTCAGAATATCGAAGATCGAGCTGATCGGTCCGAAGAAGATCATAAAACGCCCCAGATCCGCCGGATTCCAACGCTGCGGCTTTTGAATTTGCTCGTCATCAACGTTATCAAACGGGATCGCTACCTGCGATACATCGTACAGTAAGTTCTGGATCAGTAAGTGCAATGGCAACATCGGCAGGAAGGGCAAGAAAGCACTCGCCACCAGCACGCTGAACACATTACCGAAGTTAGAACTTGCCGTCATTTTGATGTATTTCAGCATGTTGGCAAAAGTTCGGCGTCCTTCAATAACCCCCTCTTCCAGTACCATCAGGCTTTTTTCCAGCAGAATGATATCAGCCGCTTCACGGGCAATATCTACCGCCCCGTCCACAGAAATACCGATATCCGCAGCACGTAAGGCGGGCGCATCATTAATACCATCGCCCATAAAGCCAACCACATGCCCTTCGCGCTTCAGTAAGGTCACGATGCGTTCCTTATGCATCGGCGTCAGGCGGGCAAACAACGTGGTACGCTGCGCGAGATTTGCCAGTTCGTCGTCAGATAGCGTTTCAATATCACTACCAATTACCACCTCTCCCGCATCTAGTCCCACTTCATGGCACACTTTCGCCGCCACTAATTCACTGTCGCCAGTAAGGATTTTGACGGTAATTCCACTCGCTTTTAATGCCTTCAGTGCCGGAGCGGTTGTCTCTTTTGGCGGATCAAGGAAAGCAATATATCCTTCGAGGATCAGGTCGGATTCATCCGCCCGCTGGTAATCTCCTTCACGTGCTGGCAGGTATTTCGTCGCCACCGCAACCACGCGCAGCCCCTGACGATTCAGCGTATCGGTTACCCGCTTAATCTTACGCAGCATGGTGTCATCGAGCGGAACAATCGCGCCATTGTGACGCACCTGCGAACACACATTGAGGATTTCCTGCAATGCGCCTTTGCACACCAGTTGATGGTGTTCGTCATTTTCTGCCACTACCACCGACATCCGGCGACGCTCAAAATCAAACGGAATCTCATCAATTTTTTGCCAACGACTGGCCAGCGAGCGCGCTGACTCTTCATCCGTACCTTCGAGCACCGCTGTATCAAGCAGGTTTTTAAGTCCGGTCTGGTAATGACTGTTCAACCACGCGCTATGCAGCACGCGCTCACTGGTTTTACCGGAGATATCGGTATGATTCTCCAGCACAATTTTATCTTGCGTCAGGGTGCCTGTTTTATCAGTGCACAGAATATCCATTGCACCAAAGTTCTGAATCGCATCCAGATGTTTGACGATCACTTTCTGTTTCGACAGTTTTACCGCACCACGCGCCAGCGTCGAGGTGACAATCATCGGCAACATTTCCGGCGTTAAGCCTACCGCTACCGAAAGCGCGAACAGTGCCGCTTCCCACCAGTCGCCTTTGGTGTAACCGTTGATAAGCAACACCACGGGCGCCATCACCAGCATAAAGCGAATCAGCAGCATACTGACGCGGCTAATCCCTTGCTGAAACGCATTCGGCTCGCTTTCCTGCTCGCTGACACGCCCCGCCAGTTGACCAAACCAGGTGTTGGCACCTGTGGCAATCACCATTGCTTGTGCCGTACCGCTCACCACGGTGGTGCCCATAAAACACAGGGTATCGCACTCCAGCGGATTGCTGTGCTCTGGCTGGCGAGTGGTTGCGGCTTTTTCCACGGGCAGAGACTCACCGGTTAATGACGCCTGAGCGACGAACAGATCCCGCGCCTGCAAAATACGTAAATCTGCCGGGATCATATCCCCCGCCGCCAGTTTAATAATATCGCCAGGCACCAGCTGGTCGATCGGGATCTCCAGCCAGCCATTTTCGCCTTTGTCGTTAATTACGCGCAGCACCGTCGCAGTATTACTGACCATCGCTTTCAGGGCATCTGCTGCTTTGGTGGAGCGCGCTTCCTGAATAAAGTTCAGCAACGTAGAAATAGCGACCATTAACGCAATAACGCCCGCGGCAAATAAATCTTCCGTGGCGTAAGAAATGCCGCCGAGGATCGTGAGCAAAATATTAAAAGGGTTGCGATAACAGACCCACAAATGTACCCACCACGGCGACGGTTGTTGCGCGGGTAGTTTATTTTCACCGTGTTGTTCGCGGGCTAATTCCACTTCCGCCTGATTTAACCCTTCTGGATGCGTGCCGAAGGTTTTCCATAATTCCTTTTCTGGCATCACCGCCATTTTCAGGCAATGCGCGCTTAAGGAAGGCGGGATCGGAATATTCGCTGTCTGTTGCGCACCAGGCAACGGATCGCGATGGACCAGACGAGAAGGTAAATGGCGAATGAGCCGGGTAAAAATTTCTTTAAACATAGGAAGTCCCTCCGCACCCTGTAAGTATGGTGCAGAAAATATCTTCAGGCGTCGCAAAGCCTTACCTGAAGGTAATAAACATGAGCTGGGACGTTAAAACGTCACGGCCTTACACATCCGGTAATGCCGTGAAAAGACAGGCTTACCGGAAAAGTTTTAATCTCCGTCGAGGGAGAGGCGTGGGATCAGGTTCCATAAAACCTCCGGTAAGTGAAAAAAGCGCCGCAAATAATAAGGAGAATCCAATAATATTCGTAGCATTTATGCCGATATAATATCTGCAAGCAACTAAACCAACGATAAACCAGACTTTACCCATTGCTGAATGCGTGGGTGAAGTTAGGCTCAAATAATTAAACGCAAATTACGGGACAACAGGATGCAAAATCGGCTGACCATCAAAGACATTGCTCGTTTAAGCGGCGTGGGAAAATCCACGGTTTCCCGAGTGCTGAATAACGAAAGTGGCGTGAGTCAGCACACGCGCGAGCGCGTGGAAGCAGTGATGAATCAGCATAGATTTTCCCCTTCCCGATCCGCGCGTGCTATGCGTGGGCAAAGCGATAAAGTGGTTGCTATTATCGTCACCCGTCTGGATTCGTTATCAGAAAATCTCGCCGTTCAGACGATGCTGCCGGCATTCTATGAACAGGGTTACGATCCGATCATGATGGAAAGCCAGTTTTCGCCACAGCTGGTTACTGAACATTTAGGCGTTCTGAAACGTCGCAATATTGACGGAGTGGTGCTGTTCGGTTTTACCGGCATAACGGAAGAAATGTTAGCTCACTGGCAATCATCTCTGGTACTGCTGGCGCATGACGCAAAAGGTTTTGCTTCGGTCTGTTATGACGACGAAGGGGCGATTAAGATTCTGATGCAATGCCTCTACGATCGGGGGCATCGCAATATTAGTTATCTTGGCGTACCGCACAGCGACATTACCACTGGTAAGCGGCGTCATGAGGCTTATCTGGCATTCTGCAAAGCACATAAACTACATCCCGTCGCCGCCCTGCCCGGCCTGGCCATGAAGCAAGGTTACGAGAACGTGGCAAAAGTGATTACGCCAGAAACCACTGCGTTGCTGTGCGCAACCGACACGCTGGCGCTCGGGGCATGTAAGTACCTGCAAGAGCAACACATCGACACCCTGCAACTGGCGAGCGTTGGTAATACGCCGTTAATGAAGTTTCTCCATCCGGAGATCGTCACCGTTGATCCAGGCTACGCCGAAGCCGGACGTCAGGCTGCCAGCCAGTTGATCGACCAGGTAACCGGACGCAGCGAACCTCAACAAATCGTCATTCCAGCAGCCCTTTTCTGAGAGTTACCTTCTACCAGATTTATCCAAAGAGTGTTCAGAACACTACTGGCAGCTTCTGATGTATAGCTTTGAAGAAGCCTCACCGCAACTCTGCGCCACGACATTACGGTCTTTTGAGGCTGTCTGGTGGTTTCAGAGATAATCCTTCTCCAGACCATGCTAAAGCGAGTATTTCCGGGGACTTACCGGGTAGTATATTGTTTTTGTTGATTTTATAACCAGAAAATCATCAAAAAATTTACACATCGCTCTAGCGCCCGCCATCCGTACTCTCTGCTTTTTACTTTGAGCTAAATCAAAAAAAACGCAAACATCCTTAATGCAAAGCACTATATATAGACTTTAAAATGCATCTCAACCCAATATGTTGTATCCATCGTCTAAACTTGCAACAAGATACACGTCAACGAAGCCGACACAATTGTGGATAAAGCGAATTGGGATTGCAGTAAATCCCCGTAACAAGAGCTGAATAAACCGGGGCGCACTTCCCAACTTTCTGTGGATAACCTGTTCTTAAAAATATGGAGCGATCATGACACCGCATGTGATGAAACGAGACGGCTGCAAAGTGCCGTTTAAATCAGAGCGCATCAAAGAAGCTATTCTGCGTGCAGCTAAAGCAGCGGAAGTCGATGATGCAGATTATTGTGCCACTGTTGCCGCTATCGTCAGCGAGCAAATGCAGGGGCGTAACCAGGTAGATATCAACGAAATCCAGACCGCTGTTGAAAACCAACTGATGTCTGGCCCGTACAAACAACTGGCCCGTGCATATATTGAGTACCGTCACGATCGCGACATTGAACGTGAAAAACGCGGTCGTCTGAACCAGGAGATCCGTGGCCTGGTCGAGCAGACTAATTCCTCGCTGCTCAATGAAAACGCGAATAAAGACAGTAAAGTCATTCCGACCCAGCGTGACCTGCTGGCCGGGATTGTTGCTAAACACTATGCACGTCAGCACCTGCTGCCGCGTGACGTGGTGCAGGCACATGAACGTGGTGATATCCACTACCACGATCTCGATTACTCGCCGTTCTTCCCAATGTTCAACTGCATGTTGATCGACCTGAAAGGCATGCTGACGCAAGGCTTTAAGATGGGGAATGCCGAGATTGAACCACCGAAGTCGATCTCTACAGCTACCGCAGTAACTGCGCAAATTATTGCTCAGGTCGCCAGCCATATTTATGGTGGCACCACCATTAACCGTATCGACGAAGTTCTGGCGCCGTTTGTCACCGCCAGCTACAACAAACACCGTAAAACTGCGGAAGAGTGGAGCATTCCTGACGTCGACGGTTACGCTAACTCTCGTACCATCAAAGAGTGCTACGACGCATTCCAGTCGTTGGAATATGAAGTAAATACCCTGCACACCGCCAACGGTCAGACGCCGTTTGTGACCTTTGGCTTTGGTCTGGGTACCAGCTGGGAATCGCGCCTGATTCAGGAATCTATCCTGCGTAACCGTATCGCGGGCCTGGGTAAAAACCGTAAAACCGCCGTGTTCCCGAAACTGGTGTTCGCAATTCGCGATGGCCTGAACCATAAAGTGGGCGATCCGAACTACGACATCAAACAACTGGCGCTGGAGTGCGCGAGCAAGCGCATGTATCCGGATATCCTGAACTACGATCAGGTAGTGAAAGTCACCGGTTCGTTTAAAACCCCGATGGGCTGCCGCAGCTTCCTCGGCGTGTGGGAAGACGAAAACGGTGAGCAGATCCACGATGGACGTAACAACCTCGGCGTGATCAGCCTGAACCTGCCGCGCATTGCTCTGGAAGCGAAAGGCGATGAAGCCACCTTCTGGAAGCTGCTGGATGAACGTCTGGTGCTGGCGCGTAAGGCACTGATGACCCGTATCGCCCGCCTGGAAGGCGTGAAAGCGCGCGTAGCGCCGATCCTCTATATGGAAGGTGCCTGCGGCGTACGTCTGAATGCAGACGATGACGTGTCTGAAATCTTCAAAAATGGTCGAGCGTCTATCTCGCTGGGTTACATCGGTATCCACGAAACCATTAACGCGCTGTTCGGCGGCGAGCATGTTTACGACAACGAGCAGCTGCGTGCGAAAGGTATTGCGATTGTTGAACGTCTGCGTCAGGCGGTGGATCAGTGGAAAGAAGAAACCGGCTACGGTTTCAGTCTCTACAGTACGCCGAGTGAGAACCTGTGCGACCGCTTCTGCCGTCTCGATACCGCCGAGTTTGGCGTGGTGCCGGGCGTGACCGATAAAGGTTACTACACCAACAGTTTCCACCTTGATGTGGAGAAGAAGGTGAACCCGTACGACAAGATCGACTTTGAAGCGCCTTACCCGCCGCTGGCGAACGGTGGTTTCATTTGCTACGGCGAGTATCCAAACATTCAGCACAACCTGAAGGCGCTGGAAGATGTCTGGGATTACAGCTATCAGCATGTGCCGTATTACGGCACCAACACGCCGATCGATGAATGCTACGAATGTGGCTTTACCGGCGAGTTTGAGTGCACCAGCAAAGGCTTCACTTGTCCGAAATGTGGTAACCATGACACCTCCCGTGTGTCGGTAACTCGCCGCGTGTGCGGATATTTAGGTAGTCCGGATGCGCGTCCGTTTAACGCTGGCAAGCAGGAAGAAGTTAAGCGCCGCGTTAAACATTTAGGAAATGGGCAGATCGGTTGATCTCCACGCTGCGTTAAGCAAATGCCGGATGTGATGTGAAAGCGTCGCATCCGGCGTTGATTGCCGGATGCGGCGTAAACGCCTTATCCGGCCAACACGCGGACTGATAAGCCAGGCGAAATATGAACTTCCATCAATACTATCCTGTCGACATCGTCAACGGCCCCGGCACTCGTTGCACCCTGTTTGTCTCCGGGTGTGTTCATGAATGCCCCGGTTGCTATAACAAAAGCACCTGGCGGGTAAATTCCGGTCTGCCATTTACCAAAGAAATGGAAGACCAGATCATCAACGATCTGAACGACACTCGCATCAAACGCCAGGGCATTTCCCTCTCCGGCGGCGATCCGCTGCATCCGCAAAACGTGCCGGATATTCTGAAACTGGTACAACGCATCCGTGCCGAATGTCCGGGTAAAGACATCTGGGTGTGGACAGGGTATAAACTCGACGAACTCAACGCTGCACAAATGCAGGTTGTTGATTTGATCAACGTGCTGGTTGATGGCAAATTTATGCAGGATTTAAAAGACCCTTCCCTGATCTGGCGCGGCAGCAGCAACCAGGTGGTACACCATTTGCGTTGATAAGCTCCCTGTTACCTGAGTGCAGGCAACAGGGAAATAAGGAATTAACGATACTTCTTGTGATATGAATTGCGGGTCGTTTTCAGTTGCTCTGCGGCGGCCTGCGCTTCTTTTACTTTACCTTCATTAGCCAGCTTCAGCGCGTCGTCAATCTGGCCAACCAGAATGTCGAAACCGTGGCGGAAGTCTTTCATTTCCGGGCTGTCTGGCGATTTTCCTTCCAGCTTCGGCGGCGTTGCTTTTTGCGCATCCAGCGCCGCGGCACGCATTTTGGTTAACGCGTCTTTGACTTGCGCCGCGTTATCCGCTTTTTCGACCACTTTTAAATTGTCGTTGAGGGTTTCCATATTGTCTTCCAGCTCAGCGGCAAACGACACCGAACTGAATACCAACGAGGAGACTGCAAGAATAGCTAACAGGCTTTTACGCATTACTCACTTCCTTTTTTATTTACACTTCATCCTTCACACTGCCTCATCGACGGCTACGCTCATTCGCCCGAGTCACGTACTACGAGTACGCTCCCCGGCCCTCATTCACTTTCCGTCTCGATGCAGTGCGAATGATTTTGTGTAATTTTTTAGTTTATAGCGCGGCAGGTCGCGCCAGTTTTTTTACTGTCCGGCGATTTTCATCTCCGGCAACAGCACAGAACCACACTGTATATTACTGCGTGTTTCAATATCGTTACCGACGGTGACAATATTGCGCCACATATCTTTTAAATTACCTGCGATGGTGATTTCGCTAACCGGATACTGAATTTCGCCGTTTTCTACCCAGAAGCCCGCCGCACCACGGGAATAATCACCGGTAATTGCACTCACGCCCTGGCCCATCAATTCCGTCACCACCAGCCCAGTGCCCATCTCTTTGAGCATCTGCTCGAAGCTTAGACCTTGTCCGGCAATGCGCCAGTTGTGAATACCGCCCGCATGTCCGGTGCTTTTCAGCCCCAGTTTGCGCGCCGAGTAGCTGGTCAGCAGCCACTGAGTCAGGATGCCATCTTTAATAATGTCGCGACGTTCGGTACGAACACCTTCGCTGTCGAATGGCGTCGACGCCAGCCCTTTCAGCAGATGCGGATGCTCTTCAATGGTCAGCCAGTCTGGCAGAATTTGTTTACCCAGCGAGTCGAGCAGGAAGGTGGATTTACGGTAAACCGATCCACCCGCTATCGCCCCAACCAGATGCCCAAAAAGCCCGGTTGCCACTTCATTGGCAAAAATGACTGGCGCTTTCATGGTGGAGAGTTTACGCGGTGACAGGCGCGATAAAGTACGGCGAGCACAGTCGGCCCCGACCCACTCTGGCGTTTGTAGATCGCTCATCGCGCGGCCAATGGTGTAGGCATAATCACGCTCCATATCGCCATTTTCTTCGGCAATTACACAGCTGGAGAGCGAATGACGCGTAGAGCAGTAACCCTGCAACATGCCGTGGCTGTTGCCAAAAACTTTGACACCGTAGTGGCTGTTAAAGCTGCCACCTTCGGTATTGGTAATGCGTTTATCCGCCTGTAATGCCGCCTGTTCAGCACGGGCCGCCAGTTCAATGGCTTCGTCCGGAGAAACTTCTGCGGGGTGGAACAAGTCAAGATCCGGCGCGTCGAAAGCCAGCAGTTCTTTATCTGCCACGCCTGCATACGGATCTGGCGAAGTGTAACGCGCAATATCCAGCGCCGCCTGTACGGTGCGTGCAATGGCCTGCGGGCTTAAATCGGTGGATGATGCGCTACCTTTGCGGTTCTGGTGATAAACGGTTATCCCCAGCGCGCCATCGCTATTGAATTCGACATTCTCCACTTCACCATAGCGCGTACTAACGCTAATGCCGGTGGTCTTGCTGACGGCAACTTCCGCACCGTCCGATTTGCCTGAGGCCAACTCCAGCGCAGTCGAAACTGCTTCTTCCAGAATCTTGCGCTGCGCTTCAACTTGAGAGATTACTTTCATTGCAAGTGCCATAATGTAGAGAGTTTCTCTGAAGTCTAACAGAGAACCGTTTTTCAGTGCGCATCTTAACTGGTAACATTAGCCTCTTTTTTTAAGGAGCCTGACATGACTAAGCAGCCCGAAGACTGGCTCGACGACGTTCCCGGTGATGACATCGAAGACGAAGACGATGAAATTATCTGGGTCAGTAAAAGTGAAATTAAACGTGACGCCGAGGAGCTAAAACGCCTGGGCGCAGAAATTGTTGATCTGGGGAAAAACGCGCTGGATAAGATCCCGTTAGATGCGGATCTGCGTGCGGCTATTGAGTTAGCCCAGCGTATTAAGATGGAAGGTCGCCGCCGCCAGTTGCAGCTCATTGGTAAAATGCTGCGCCAACGCGATGTAGAGCCTATCCGTCAGGCGCTGGATAAGCTGAAAAACCGCCACAACCAGCAGGTGGTGTTGTTTCATAAACTGGAAAACCTGCGCGATCGCCTGATCGACCAGGGTGATGACGCCATCGCTGAAGTATTGAATCTGTGGCCAGATGCCGATCGTCAGCAACTGCGTGCTCTGATCCGCAACGCGAAGAAAGAGAAAGAAGGGAATAAGCCGCCGAAATCCGCACGCCAGATTTTCCAGTATCTGCGCGAGCTGGCAGAGAACGAAGGGTAATTTTCGTTGTTGATGTGAGTATGGTTTGCCGGATGCAGTGCACCGCCAGATCTGTAGGCCTGATAAGACGCGTCAAGCGTCGCATCAGGCGCTATGCTCAAATGCCGGATGCGGCGTCAACGCCTTATCCGGCCTACACCCCTGTAGGCCTGATAAAACGTCTCAGGATTACTGCGCAGCTTCCGCTTTCTTCGCCAGACCATCCAGCAGTTTCTGATGGATCCCACCAAAACCGCCGTTGCTCATCACCAGAATATGGTCGCCAGGCTGAGCGGTTTTCACCACCATTTCTGCCAGCGCATCAACATCTCCACTCCAGTGCGCAGGCTGAATACATGCTTCTGCCACTTCTGCTACCTGCCACGGAATATGTGACGGTTGCAGCAGGAAGACTTCATCGGCACGACCTAATGACGGAGCCAAATCATCTTTGCAGACTCCCATCTTCATGGTGTTGGAACGCGGCTCAAGCACGGCAATAATACGCGCCGTACCGCCAACTTTGCCGCGCAGCGCCGCCAGCGTTGCCAGAATTGCCGTTGGGTGATGGGCAAAATCGTCATACACCGTCACGCCGTTAGCTTCGCCACGCAGTTCCAGGCGGCGACGGGCATTGATAAACAATCCCAGCGCGTTAGCAGCATCAGCCGGTGCGATGCCAACATGACGGGCCGCAGCAATCGCCATCAAACCATTGTGCATATTATGTTCGCCCACCAGCGACCATTTCACTTCGCCCACTTTTTCGCCATCCAGCAAGACTTCCCATTCGGAAGCGTCAGTGGTCAGCTTTTTCGCCTGCCAGTGACCTTGCTCGCCCACCAGCTCCTGCTCACTCCAGCAGCCCATCGCCAGGGTTTGTTTCAGGTTGATGTCGTTTTCCGGCCAGATAATACGCCCCTGACCAGGAACAATACGCACCAGATGGTGGAATTGTTTCTGAATCGCTTTCAGGTCGTCGAAGATATCGGCGTGGTCGAACTCAAGGTTGTTGAGGATCAGCGTTCGCGGGCAGTAATGAACAAACTTAGAGCGTTTGTCGAAGAAGGCGCAGTCATACTCGTCTGCTTCGATAACAAAGAAGTCGCTTTCGCCCAGGCGTGCAGAAACGTCAAAGTTCCCCGGTACTCCACCGATCACAAAACCTGGTTTATAGCCGCACTGTTCCAGAATCCAGGTCGCCATTCCCGCCGTGGTGGTTTTACCGTGTGTACCGGCAACGGCCAGCACCCAGCGGTCGCGCAGCACAAAATCGTGCAACCACTGCGGACCTGACATATATGGAATGTTTTTTTCCAGTACCGCTTCCACACACGGATTTCCACGGGTCATGGCGTTGCCAATAATCACCAGATCTGGCTGAGGATCGAGCTGGTTGGCATCATAACCCTGAATCAGTTCAATGCCTTGCTTCTCAAGTAAGGTGCTCATCGGCGGATACACATTGGCGTCCGACCCCGTTACTTCATGGCCCAACTGACGCGCCAGAATCGCCAGACCGCCCATAAACGTGCCACAAATTCCTAATATATGAATGCGCATACGTCACTATCCTTTTTTAATCTACCGTTCATTTTACGCATATGTCGGGCAACAGAGAAACGCATTTCAGGATAATCCGTAATTTGCTGGCGCGATTCACCTGAGCGCAACATTGAGATTATTTGTTAAGATTATTGCGGTCGCTTTACTCCATAAACATTGCAGGGAAAGTTTTATGAAAACGTTAGGTGAATTTATTGTCGAAAAGCAGCACGAGTTTTCTCATGCTACCGGTGAGCTCACTGCTTTGCTATCGGCAATAAAACTGGGCGCCAAGATTATTCATCGCGATATCAACAAAGCTGGACTGGTTGATATCCTGGGTGCCAGCGGTGCTGAGAACGTGCAGGGCGAGGTTCAACAAAAACTCGACTTGTTCGCTAATGAAAAACTGAAAGCCGCACTGAAAGCACGCGATATTGTTGCGGGCATTGCATCCGAAGAAGAAGATGAGATTGTCGTCTTTGAAGGTTGTGAACACGCAAAATACGTTGTGCTGATGGATCCGCTGGATGGCTCGTCCAACATCGATGTTAACGTCTCTGTCGGTACCATTTTCTCCATTTACCGCCGCGTTACACCGGTCGGCACGCCGGTAACTGAAGAAGATTTCCTCCAGCCTGGTAACAAACAGGTTGCTGCAGGTTACGTGGTATACGGCTCCTCTACCATGCTGGTTTACACCACCGGATGCGGTGTTCACGCCTTTACTTACGATCCTTCGCTCGGCGTTTTCTGCCTGTGCCAGGAACGGATGCGCTTCCCGGAGAAAGGAAAAACCTACTCTATCAACGAAGGGAACTACATTAAGTTTCCGAACGGGGTGAAGAAGTATATTAAATTCTGCCAGGAAGAAGATAAATCTACCAACCGTCCGTATACCTCACGTTATATCGGCTCGCTGGTCGCGGATTTCCACCGTAATCTGCTGAAAGGCGGTATTTATCTCTACCCAAGCACTGCCAGCCACCCGGACGGCAAACTGCGTTTGCTGTATGAGTGCAACCCGATGGCATTCCTGGCGGAACAAGCGGGCGGTAAAGCGAGCGATGGCAAAGAGCGTATTCTGGATATCATCCCGGAAACCCTGCACCAGCGCCGTTCGTTCTTCGTCGGCAACGACCATATGGTTGAAGATGTCGAACGCTTTATCCGTGAGTTCCCGGACGCGTAATGGTCTAAAAACGCCGGATGGTTCCGGCGTTTTTGCGTTTTAATTAACAAAAGTTAATTTGACTCGTTTAGAGACACGGAAATAGGGAATCCAGATCGCCATATGAATGATATTTTTCAGCACACCCCATGCGTCTAAAGGCTCAATTGTGGCATGAAGAAACTGTACTGCTCCCCAAATATCAGCAACATTAAATACGAAGAGAGACAGAAGAAGGGCAATATAGTAGTGCGGAAGCTGGCGTTTCTTTTTAAAAAACAAAAAAGTAGTATAACTTACCAACAGAAATACCATGGCAAATCCAACCACTTCCAGATACAGCAGAGTTCTGAGCGGTTCTTCCTGATTGCCCTGAACAAGCCCCCATGTTTGTATAAAAGAATAGATGCTCGAAATAATCACCAGCACTAAAGAAATAGCAGGTAAATACAACCAACCGCCAATTCCCATAAGTTTTTTATCCGCACAACTTTTACAATAATCGTCAGGTGGTAAAACAGCCACACCACAGTTTTTGCATGTTGTCCTTAAATCCTCGCCTTCCTTTGCCCACATAAAAATATCCTTATATATCAGTTAAATTTATTCTTTTAGTCTAATTTCCGGACTCACTCTCATTACTGGCGAACTCTGACGATTCTCCCACAACACCGTTAACCCACGCTGTAAGGCAATAAAAATGAATAACAAAATGCCGATGGCGATTTTCGTCCACCATGAGCTCAGCGTGCCGTCAAAGTTTATGTAAGTCTGGATCAGTCCCTGAATCGCCACACCAAAAAGCGTCCCTAATACCGTTCCAACGCCACCGCTCAAAAGTGTACCGCCAATCACCACCGACGCGATAGCGTCCAGTTCCACACCTACACCCGCCAGGGCGTATCCGGCCTGGGTATAAATCGAGAAGACAATTCCTGCCAGTGTCGCCAGTCCGGTAGAGAGCATATAAATGCGAATAGTGGTGCTGCGAGTGGAAATCCCCATCAGGTTCGCCGACGTTGCGTTGCCGCCAATGGCGTATACCTGATTACCAAAACGCGTACGATGCGCGAGGAATATGCCGATAACCACCACCGCCAGCATCAGCAGCCCCATCGCGCTTAAGCGACCACCGCCGGGGATTTTCCACGCCAGGCTTGAAAGCGTGTCATAAATTGGATGGTTTATCGGGATCGACTCTTCCGAAACGAGATAGCTGACGCCGCGCAAAAAGAACATTCCCGCAAGGGTAATGATGAACGCCGGGATCTTCAGGGCGTCGATCAGAAGCCCCATAAATGCGCCGAAGGCACAGCCCATCACCAGCACCAGTGGAAACGCCAGCAGCGGCGAGAGGCCGAAATCGCCAATCACTTTTGCCAGAAACACGCCGGTAAAGGCGATCACCGAACCGACGGAGAGATCGATTCCGCCGGAGAGTATCACAAAGGTCATGCCGACGGCGATGATGCCAAGAAAGGCATTATCGGTCAGGATATTGCAGATCACGCGCGTGGAAGCAAAGCCGGGAAACTGCGTCAGGCAGTAGAGATAGCCCAGCACAAAGACGCCGATGGTGATCATCAGTGGCAAGTTACGTTTTATCACGGCTACGCACTCCTTTAATCAGACTGATAAAGCGTTGCGACTGGACAATCAGCACGCAAAGCACCACCACCGCTTTTACCACCTGGTTCATCTCTGGCGGAAAGCCCGAAAGCAAAATTCCGGTATTCATTCCCTGAATAATCAGCGCCCCCACCACTGAGAGCAGCAGGTTAAAGCGCCCGCCCATCAGCGATCCGCCGCCAATTACCACCGCGAGAATGGCGTCCAGCTCCAGCCATAACCCAGCGTTATTGGCATCGGCACCGCGAATATCCGCCGCCACGATAATGCCCGCGATTGCCGCACACAGCCCGCTCAATACGTAGGTGAGCATGACGATGATTCGTGTGTTGACTCCGGCATTTTTTGCCGCCCGAATGTTGATGCCAACGGCTTCAATAAACATCCCCAGCGCCGTTTTGCGGGTCAACAGCCAGAAGAAGAGAAGCGTCAGCACAGCGATAATGACTGGCGTTGGCAGGAACAATAGCGATCCACTGCCGAACCATGAGAGATCCGGCGAGTTGAACGTGACGATCTGCCCGGAGGTGATCAGTTGAGCCACACCGCGCCCGGCAACCATCAGGATCAGGGTGGCAACAAACGGCTGAATTTTGAGGATCGCCACCAGTATGCCGTTCCACAATCCAGCCAGAATGCCGGTACCCAGGGCGCTTAACAAAACAATTGGCAGGCTGAACCCCGCGACCGTCATCGCTGCCGTTGTGGCTCCGGCGATGGCCATCACCGCCCCTACGGAGAGATCAATCCCACCCGTAGCGATCACCAGCGTCATGCCAATCGCCAGTAACGCAACCGGGGCGGCGCGATTAAGAATGTCGATAGGGCTACCGAACAAACGCCCATCCTGAAGCACCACCTGCCAGAAATGCGGGGCCACCAGGCTATCGACCACCAGCACCAACAATAGCGCCACCAACTGCGGCATCCCCGTCGGCCAGCGAAAGCGCTTTTTCGACGACGCGGTGTCCGGGAGAGATTGAGGCATCACACTGTTCTCCTTACGCCGCAATGGCGTTCATGATCGCCGGAACGGAAAGCTCTGCCAGCGGGATCTCCGCCACCTGTTTGCGATCGCGCATGATAATCACCCGATCGGCATAGCCCACCAGTTCTTCCAGTTCGGAGGAGATCACCAGCAGCGCCAGACCGTCAGCGCACAGCGTTTCAATCAGGCGAATGATCTCGGCATGGGCGCCAACGTCAATGCCACGCGTAGGTTCGTCGAGGATCAGAAATTGCGGACGAGTCAGCAGCCAGCGTGAGAGCAGAACTTTTTGCTGATTGCCGCCAGAGAGAAATTCAATCGGTTGTTCGCTGGAAGGCGTACGAATGCCCAGCTGGCGGATAAAGCGTTCGGCAATCTCTTGCTGTTCTTTACGGGAAATCGGCCGTAGCCAGCCGCGCTGGGCCTGGAGAGCGAGGATGATATTTTCCCGCACCGAGGCGGCGGCGATGATGCCATCGGTTTTCCTGTCTTCCGGGCAAAAGCCGATGCCCAGTACCGAAGCCTGATGTGGCGATCGCAGGGTTTGCGATTTGCCTTTGATCAACGCCGTGCCGCTATCGGCTGGTTTGATGCCGAAGATCACTTCAGCGGTTTCGGTACGTCCTGATCCCAGCAAGCCTGCCAGACCGACGATCTCGCCGGGGCGTACTTCCAGATCAAACGGCGCGATCGTTCCTTTCTTGCCGTAATCTTTAAACGCTGCAACAGGATTGTCACTAAGCAATGTTCTTCCGGCACGCTGTAGCGCATGAGTATCCAGCTCACGCCCCAGCATCATTTTCACCAGTTCGATTTGTGGTAGCTCGCGGGTTTCCCGACAGCCAACAAAGCTGCCGTTGCGTAAGACGGTGATCCGATCGCTGACCTGATAGACCTGATCGAGAAAGTGAGTAACGAAGATCAGGCTGACGCCGCGATCGCGCAGCTGGCGCATCAGGCCAAACAGCAACTCTACTTCCTGAGTGTCGAGACTGGCGGTGGGTTCATCGAGGATTAGCACTTTGGCGGAGAGATCGATGGCCCGACAAATGGCGACGATTTGCTGCATCGCAACTGAAAAGCGGTTGAGCGGTTCGCGCACGTCGAGGGAGAAACCGTAAGATGCCATCAGTTCGGTGGCGCGCTTTTCCATCTCTTTACGTCGTAGCAGGCCGAAACGCTTAGGTTCGCGGCCGATGAATAGATTATCAGCGACCGACATATTGGGTAGCAGGTTAACTTCCTGATAGACAGTGCCGATGCCGAGCTGCTGTGCGTGGGCGGTGTTTTTCGGTGAAATAACCTGACCTTCCAGCCAGATGGTGCCGCGATCGGCATGGTAAACGCCGGTAAGTGCTTTGATTAACGTTGATTTACCCGCTCCGTTTTCACCGAGTAGCGCCATGATTTCACCACGGCGCAGGCTGAAATCAACGTTATCTAACGCTTTGACGCCAGGGAAAAATTTGCTTAATCCTTCGGTACGGAGGATTTCCTGGTGTTGGTCGGTCGTCATGGTTTCCCCCGAAGTAAAGCGTGCTCCAGCCAGGCATGATAAGACGCGCCAGCGTCGCATCAGCCACCAGTGCACAACTGCCGGATGCGGCGTAAACGCCTTATCCGGCCTACGAGTCGGTATCAGGCATTGATGCCTGATACGTCTCAATACCCCATGTTTTTCTTCTTCTCTAACTCTTCTTTTGCGGTATCAGGCAGGTAAAGGGTGGACTTGGTCAGCGTAAGCTTTTCAGGCATGGTGCCGTCTTTTTTATATTTCTCCAGCGCGTCAAAGGCGGGTCCCGCCATGTTTGGCGTCAGTTCAACGCTGGCGTTCGCTTCGCCATCCATCATCGCTTTGTAGATGTCCGGCACGCCGTCGATAGAGCCTGTCAGGATATCTTTGCCCGGTTTCAGGCCCGCTTCTTTAATTGCCTGAATCGCGCCAATCACCATGTCGTCGTTATGGGCGTAAACCATGCAGATGTTTTTGCCGTTGTTTTCCGCTTTGATAAAGCTCTCCATCACTTCTTTGCCTTTACTACGGGTGAAGTCACCGGACTGCGAGCGGATTATTTTAATATTTGGCGCATTCTTAATGGCTTCGGCAAAGCCTTTCTTACGGTCAATGGCGACGCTGGCCCCAACGGTGCCCTGTAACTCAACCACGTTACACGGTTTGCCGTTAACCTCTTTCACCAGCCAGTCACCGATCAACTTACCTTCGAGGATGTTGTCGGCAGTAACGGTGGTCATATAGAGAGATTTGTCTTTCACATCGATGGAACGGTCAAGCAAAAAGACCGGAATTTCGGCTTCCTTTGCTTCTTTCAAAACAGGTTCCCAACCCGTTGCAACCACCGGGGCGATAAAGATGGCATCTACCCCCTGCGCGACAAAAGAACGCACTGCTTTAATCTGGTTTTCCTGCTTTTGCTGACCATCGGCAATTTTCAGTGTGATACCGCGTTTTTCGGCCTCACTTTTCGCCACATTAGTTTCTGCTGCGCGCCAGCCGGATTCGGATCCGACCTGCGAAAATCCTACGGTTAAAGGAGCGGCCAACGCCATAGACGACATGGCTGCCGAGACTGCAGAGACTACAAGTAAGCGTTTCCACATAGGGTTGTCCTCGTCGGGGTGATTATTATTGGTGAAAAGATGTTCGCGAAAAAACTATAGACAATTGGTTCTGTAACAGATTGCGTTACATCACACTTCAAAAAAGTAAATACATCGTTAATCACAAGTTTGTAATCGCTTTCATATCACTATGAAAAATGCGGCTACGGTTATGGATTTTCCAGCTCTGCGAACCGTCTTAAAACTGGCGAAAAAGGAAAATGAGGACGAAAACAAGCGAAGACATTCGGCGCGAGTTGGCTATAATACTCGGCACTTGTTTGCCACATATTTTAAAGGAAACAGACATGAGCTTACTCAACGTCCCTGCGGGTAAAGATCTGCCGGAAGACATCTACGTTGTTATCGAAATCCCGGCTAACGCTGATCCGATCAAATACGAAATCGACAAAGAGAGCGGCGCACTGTTCGTTGACCGCTTCATGTCCACCGCGATGTTCTATCCGTGCAACTACGGCTATATCAACCACACTCTGTCTCTGGACGGTGACCCGGTTGACGTTCTGGTCCCGACTCCGTACCCGCTGCAGCCGGGTTCTGTGATCCGTTGCCGTCCGGTTGGTGTTCTGAAAATGACCGACGAAGCTGGTGAAGATGCGAAACTGGTTGCTGTTCCGCACACCAAACTGAGCAAAGAATACGATCACATCAAAGACGTTAACGATCTGCCGGAGCTGCTGAAAGCTCAGATCGCTCACTTCTTCGAGCACTACAAAGACCTCGAAAAAGGCAAGTGGGTGAAAGTTGAAGGTTGGGAAAACGCTGAAGCCGCTAAAGCTGAAATCGTTGCTTCCTTCGAGCGCGCAAAGAATAAATAAGTTCTTATAGCGCAATAACCCTGAACGCCGGGCTTCGGTTAGTAAGGGTTTTTTTATGCCCGCAATAAATAAACCTTTATTCCACCACCGCCTGCAAACGTAATAACGCTTCTTCCACCACCTCGTCCGCAGCCAGACCAATACGCTTTGCCTGGCGGGCGCGTAAATCCATCATTCGCACCTGATTCACCAATACCGCGCCATACACATCGCCTTCTTCGCAATGTAACGGAACGCTAAATCCGGCATAACGGGCAAAATTTCCGCCCTGAGTAATGGGTGCCACCAACGTCATCCCCAGTTGATTAAAGGCTTGAACGGAGAGTACAAGCGCAGGTCGGCCAGCACCTTGCTGTTCATGGCCGCTTGCTGGATCAAAGCCGACCAGCACAATGTCTCCCCGTTCAAATTCGCTTCGCTTTACCATATTTCGTCACCCGTAGGGGTGGATTTACCCCAGACATCCTGCTCGCTAAGCTCCGGTGCGTTCATGTCGCATTGCGCCAGCAGTTCTTCAAGCGAGTAGCGCTTCGAGACGGGGGTCAAAATCAGTTGGTTGTTGCTCACCTGCGCCTCCACGCTCTGCCCCGGCTGTAAGTTAAGTTCTTTCATTACGATATTGGGAATGATCATACCTGCACTGTTCCCCCATTTTTTTATGGTAATACGCATCTGCACCTCCTTAAGTTATACAAAGTATAACTCACGGTGCTACAGGAAACGTTTTACCCCTGCGCATTTGTGAACACCAGCAGAGATTTTTATGCGTTAACAGATCTGGAAAGCGACTCGGAGAGAAAAGAAACTGGTGGGAAAGTTACAAAACTGATTGCGAGGGGCATCGCAAAAAACAACGCCACCCGAAGGTGTAATGCCGATCAGTTAAGGATCGGTTGACCGATCCAGTGGCTGTGTAAGAATCCGGAAATGCTCACCCGTTTCCGGATTTTTTTATGCACATTGGACAGGCTCTTGATCTGGTATCCCGTTACGATTCCCTGCGTAACCCACTGACTTCTCTGGGCGACTATCTGGACCCGGAACTGATTTCCCGCTGCCTTGCCGAATCCGGCACCGTCACCCTGCGTAAGCGCCGCCTTCCTCTTGAAATGATGGTCTGGTGTATTGTCGGCATGGCCCTTGAACGTAAAGAACCGCTTCATCAGATCGTTAACCGTCTGGATATCATGTTACCCGGCAATCGTCCCTCGTTGCCCCCAGCGCC
>NZ_CAWORF010000029.1:0-219627 GCF_963883545.1 Escherichia sp. E4702
TCAATCTTGTGACCCTTCAGCCAGCTCACCAGCTCATCGTGCCCTTTAGGGGTGTTAGCGAATTTTTTGGTGCGATGACGGCCATCAGGGCGCAACACATCGACATCCAGTTTCTCTTTAGCGGTGTCGATACCAATATAATGAAGTTCATGTTCCATAGTGAAACCAACCTTGCAAATACGGATTACCGGGAAAACCGGTCCATGATACTGTCCGGTTTATCACTTTGGGAGAAAGGCAGTCCGCTGCATAAATCTACCGCGCAGGTTAGAACCCAAGGCCGGATACGGCATGCGGACTGCAGGCAGAGAAAACTGGCCAATTTTCTCTGCACAGGAGGGATAATACAAGGCCGGATAAGCGCAGCGCATCCGGCAGTTATGTCGCTCGTTCATCTCGCACCGCCAACACCTCGGGCAAATTCAACTCAATCCAGTCCGCCAGTACAGCAACCTTTTCGCTCACCTGCTCGCCCAGCGGCGTTACTCGCGACGTCCGGTTAATGTTAATAACTAGTTAATTAAAGTGGCATCCTCCCGCATCCTCTCGGATAATGACGGGATGCCGGGAACGACCACGTCTGTTCCCTGAATATTTCTTCTGACAGATCAATGGATGCCAGTAATGATTAGCGGCGTGCTGTACGCCCTGTTAGCAGGGTTGATGTGGGGGCTTATTTTTGTCGGGCCGTTGATCGTACCGGAATACCCGGCGATGTTGCAGTCGATGGGGCGTTATCTGGCGTTAGGATTAATTGCGCTGCCCATTGCCTGGCTGGGGCGCGTGCGTCTGCGTCAGTTGGCGCGTCGCGACTGGCTTACCGCCTTGATGCTCACCATGATGGGCAACCTTATCTATTACTTCTGTCTCGCCAGCGCCATTCAGCGTACCGGCGCACCTGTTTCCACGATGATTATCGGCACTCTGCCGGTGGTGATTCCCGTCTTCGCCAATCTGCTGTACAGCCAGCGCGACGGCAAACTCGCATGGGGGAAACTCGCCCCGGCGCTGGTTTGTATTGGCATCGGCCTGGCGTGTGTGAATATTGCTGAGTTAAACCACGGACTCCCCGATTTTGACTGGGCACGTTATACCTCAGGCATCGTGCTGGCGTCAGTCTCTGTAGTCTGTTGGGCGTGGTATGCCCTGCGCAACGCCCGCTGGCTGCGGGAAAACCCCGACAAACATCCGATGATGTGGGCGACGGCGCAGGCGCTGGTCACGCTGCCGGTTTCTCTCATCGGCTATGTTGTCGCTTGTTACTGGCTGAATACGCAAACGCCGGACTTCTCCCTACCTTTTGGTCCCCGTCCGCTGGTGTTTATTAGCCTGATGATTGCGATTGCCGTGCTTTGCTCATGGGTCGGTGCACTCTGCTGGAACGTCGCCAGCCAGCGATTACCGACAGTGATTCTCGGGCCGCTGATTGTTTTCGAAACGCTGGCAGGTTTGCTGTACACCTTTTTACTCCGCCAGCAAATGCCGCCGCTGATGACGTTGAGCGGTATCGCGCTGTTAGTGGTTGGCGTGGTCATTGCAGTCAGAGCAAAACCAGAAAAACCTTTAACTGAATCTGTCTCAGAAAGTTGACATGCTGGCAGTGAGTTAAATAAGCCTCTGCTACGTAAGGGTTATAGCTTTTGCCTTAAAGATGCATTTAAAATACATCTTATATTATTAAGAATGAGGTATCAGCTATGGCTTATCGCGACCAACCTTTAGGTGAACTGGCGCTCTCTATTCCTCGCGCTTCGGCTCTGTTTCGTAAATATGATATGGATTACTGCTGCGGCGGTAAGCAGACGCTGGCTCGTGCTGCGGCACGTAAAGAGCTGGATGTTGAGGTCATTGAAGCTGAGCTGGCAAAGCTTGCTGAACAACCGATTGAGAAAGACTGGCGTAGCGCCCCACTGGCGGAAATCATCGACCATATCATCGTGCGCTACCACGATCGTCACCGCGAGCAACTGCCGGAGCTGATCCTGCAAGCGACCAAAGTAGAGCGCGTTCACGCCGACAAACCGAGCGTGCCAAAAGGGCTGACAAAATACCTGACCATGCTGCATGAAGAGCTTTCCAGCCACATGATGAAAGAAGAGCAGATACTCTTCCCGATGATCAAACAAGGCATGGGCAGCCAGGCGATGGGGCCAATCAGCGTAATGGAAAGCGAACACGATGAAGCGGGTGAACTGCTGGAAGTAATCAAACACGCTACCAATAACGTCACACCGCCGCCAGAAGCCTGTACCACCTGGAAAGCGATGTACAACGGCATTAATGAACTGATTGATGACTTGATGGATCACATCAGTCTGGAAAACAATGTACTGTTCCCACGCGCGCTGGCGGGTGAGTGATTTGTTCGATCAACGATCCTGACATGGGCAGGATCGTTGATTATTCAGTCATTCAGTGGAAGTAATTCATTGTTGTAACTGGTGTACATACCTTCAACGGTAAGCAAACTGCCGTTTTTATCAAGATGCGCCGCATTGAGTTGTCGAGTCTCATTACGCCGCTTCGCATCACGTACCAGCCCATCGCCTACGTAATAAATATAGTGGTCATCATGAGCAAAGGTATCTGATAATTGACCATTGGCGTCTTTAAACCACGTCCATTGACCTTTCAGTTCAAAATACTCAACCGTGTCTTCATCAATAAAATACGTATAGCGATCGTCATGTGCTAAATAATTTAATGGTGTGCCATCGGGGCTTTTAAACCACTGCCATTGTCCATTAATATCAAAAATAGTCACATCATTGCTCGCGATGAAATAAACTTTACTCCCTACAATATTAACGCCTTCCTGTAATTCTTGTTTCGGGTCGGGTAAATGAATAACCGAAAGCGTTTTTTCGACCCCAGAAACATACTTCACCAGATAGAGCGAATCTTTATATTGCGCCACATTATCCGTCAGGTGGCGAAAATATTCAGGATCAACATCAGGAATGGTCGCAACCCGGCAGTCATTGGCACGCCTGGAAGCATCTCGGGTCATCCAGGTTACTTTATCCCGCTGTAGGTCAAACGTAATCCGGCAATCTTTACCGAACGAATAACGTTTTTCCCCATCTTTATCGCGATAAATCAGCAGGGAACCGGCTCTCCAGCGCACAATCTGAAAGGTATCCGGATCGGCGTTGATGGCATCTCCGTTGACAAAGACCTGCGATTTGGTCCGCCAGATGGTATCCCAGGGTCCTGGATTACTTTTGCTTTCGCAGCTATTGGGGGAATAAATAATGGGACGACGTGTCCAGGATTTAACGCCAAGAATAGAATACCCTTGCGCACTGCCCAGCCAGCGCCCCTGAAAGTAAATATTGCGACGATCTTTCAATACATCTGCGGAATCACCTGCGTAAATTATCCCTCCCACCTGTTGCAGTGAATCCATATCAACCTGCTTTTCGCCGCGGTTATCATCCGTGCGTTCACCATCAAAATAGAGGCTGTCTTTATCGGCAGCAAAACGCCCCCAGGCGCGGAATGTTGCGGCATCGACTTTCGGTGTTCCCGGCGGGTTCTGGACTATTTTCCCAGCCCATAAAATATGGCGGCCATCAGTCAACCAGTCGAAACGCCAGCCGCCATTTGAGCGATAGCCAGAGAAGGGAGCCACCCGCACAAAATCATTATTGATATCATCTGGAGAATCATATTTTCCATCAGTGCCGTCAGCTACGCGGCGTAACTGTTTGAACTTCACCTGCGGCAAATGAATATCCGGAAAATCGATACCGTAACCGTCACTATCTTCAACGATATATTTTGTTCCTTGCCCCCACGGCTGGTAGTAAAACGCGGCATAAGGTACGCCGGAGCAGGCCATTGAAGCGGTTGAAAATAAAGCCAGTACGAGACAAACGGGTTTAATTGGCAACATAGCATCATCCTGAAACTGTTAGTGTGAAGAGGTTATTTAAATAAGGGTTTCAGACCGCTCGGAGGTTGCTTCACCGTTGACCATTCTGCTGAAATGGGGTTGTAGCGTAGCCATTCAGTTTGCTCGTAGTGTTTTCCGTCGATTGTGGTTAATCCACTAAGTTGGTGACTGTAGAGTTGCCCGTCTGTGGTGATATACATGTAGCCAGTTACCATGCTTCCCCTCTCCAATAGTTCAGAAACATCCTCTGGCCTGGGCATTATCAGTTCACCTTCACCTAATGTATTGGTTTTAACCTTATAGAATTGAGCTTTGTAATAGCCTACCGACCAGGTTAATAAGGTAAATTTTTCCGGATCTACTCCCGCCAGTGTTTCATAAACACAATCACTCCCCGCTGGCGTTGCTTCTTGTTTAAGCCAGGACACAGTCTTCAAACCAATTTTAAATGACGCACAGCTGTGACCGATATCCTCAAGCTCATAGTCATGCTCACCGCTTTTATCGCGATAAACCAACCGTTCGCCAGGCATCCAACGTTTAATCTGAAAGGTTTTGCGATCGGCGGGCAGCGGCTTGCCATTAACAATCACCTGCGAATTTGTCAGCACAACAAATTGCAGAGCTGAATCATGCCGCTCGATTTGAAATCCATCGGCATGACCCAGCCAGCGACCTTTATGCCAAAGACTATTTTTATCACGCAGTAAATTCCAGATGTCCGTCTCTTCCAGCGTTGACATATCCACCTGCTTATCGCCGCTATTATCATCGGTACGCTGACCGTCAAAATAGATACTGCGTTTATCAGCAGCGAAAGCACCGAATGCCTGGAAACTGGCGGCATCGACATTAGGTTCACCGGATGGATTTTTCAGGACTTTGCCTGCCCAAAGAACAGAGCGTCCATCGGTGAGCCAGGTATGCTGGCAATTATTCCGATCATCGCAGTCGAACTTATCGGGATTAAAATCGGACAGTAAGCGGGTTTCTTGTTTATTGGCTAAATTGGCAATGCGCCAGAGCCGGGAAAAATTAACGTCCGGCAGTTCGGAGAGGATCTCATCTTTTTCTCCCTTTTGTTCGGCAACATAAACCGTGCTTTTCTCCTGCTGGCGGTAATAAAAATCTGCGCCCCAGGAAGGTGAAATGGAGAGAGGTAATGCGGCGATTAATAACCAACTGTGCTTAGCCATAGTGAACTCTGCAATGAGTGGCAAAGATCCACGGTAAGCCCGCGCCTGAGAGCTGTCGATGACGGGAAGTATTTTTAGGAATGTATAAAGACAAAGGAGATTGCTGACAAAGTGTGCTTTGTTCATGCCGGATGCGGCGTAAACGCCTTATCCGGCCTACAAAAGCACGCAAATTCAATATATTGCAGATGTTCTGTAGGCCTGATAAGCGTAGCGCATCAGGCAATTTTGCAGCCTGAAAGACACCCGCAGGTGCCTTAGCGGCATTACTTCGCCATGCGTTTTTTACCAATAAACAACCAGCCCAGCCCCAGCGCGATAAACCACAGTGGGGTAACCAGCAGCGCCTGGCGAGTGTCATCTTCCAGCGTCAGCAGCACGAT
Organism: Escherichia sp. E4702; assembly: GCF_963883545.1. Lineage (NCBI taxonomy): Bacteria > Pseudomonadati > Pseudomonadota > Gammaproteobacteria > Enterobacterales > Enterobacteriaceae > Escherichia > Escherichia sp. E4702. The sequence continues at coordinate 5,478 of NZ_CAWORF010000029.1, forward strand.
GACGAACACAAAGAACGCCATACATACCCAGCACATCAGCTTGCCGAGCGGCATCTTGTAGATTGACTTCTCATGCAGGTGCGGACGCTGTTTGCGATACACAAGGTATGAGCAAAGGATAATCGTCCAGACAAACATAAACAGAATCGCGGAAACCGTCGTGATCATCGTGAACGCGCCAATCACGCTTGGATTCACGTACAACATCACCACGCCGCCGAGCAGACAGATACAAGAGAAGGTCAGCCCTTTCGCGGGTACTGCGCGTTTAGAGAGTTTAGCGAACGCTTTCGGCGCAACACCTTCCTGAGCCAGACCAAACAGCATGCGACTGGTAGAGAAGACGCCACTGTTAGCGGAAGAAGCCGCAGACGTCAGCACCACAAAGTTGATCACGCTGGCAGCAGCAGGCAGACCCACCAACACGAACAGTTCAACAAACGGGCTTTTATCCGGGACTACCGAACTCCACGGCGTCACGGACATAATCACAATCAGCGCGAAGACGTAGAACATAATGATGCGGATCGGAATAGAGTTAATTGCACGCGGCAGTGATTTCTCTGGATCTTTGGTTTCCGCAGCAGTAGTACCTACCAGCTCAATCCCCACGAAAGCGAAAACCGCTATCTGGAATCCGGCAAAGAAGCCACTTAAACCTTTCGGGAACCAGCCGCCATCGTTCCACAAATGCGCAAATGACGCTTCCACACCGGTCGGTGACTGAAAGTGCATCGCCACCATGACCAGGCCGACGACAATCAGCGACACAATGGCGACGATTTTGATCATCGCAAACCAGAACTCCATCTCACCGAACATTTTCACGGTGGCGAGGTTCAGGGTCAGCAACAGCACTATCACCGCCAGCGAGGCGACCCAGTCAGATAGCCCCGGAAACCAGAACTGCGCATACGCCGTGATGGCAACCACATCCGCCATACCGGTAACCACCCAGCAGAACCAATAAGTCCAGCCAGTGAAATATCCTGCCCACGGCCCTAATAAATCGGAAGCGAAGTCACTAAAAGATTTGTATTCCAGATTCGAAAGCAGCAATTCCCCCATTGCCCGCATCACGAAAAAGAGCATAAAACCGATGATCATATAAACGAAAATGATCGACGGCCCGGCAAGACTGATTGTTTTACCGGATCCCATAAACAACCCCGTACCAATGGCGCCGCCAATGGCAATAAGCTGAATATGCCGGTTTGTGAGATTGCGCCGTAGCGACTGTTCAGCCGGAGCCTGATCATCGGCAACGACTTTTACCTGATCTACCATGTTTTTTTCTTCCTGTCTGTGTTGTTCAGGCTCTGCGGCCTTTAGTCAGTCTATGATACGACGAATCTGTATCGGGACTCATCGATATTAGGAAACAATACGTGGGATGAATACTAAGATTTAGATCTAATGTTAATTTTATGTTTAAAGTGAGTGTCATATCACGGTGATAACGCGAAACAGCTCACAAAAATACACGCTTACGGAGCGTTTGCAACACAAAATATCGCCGATTGGCAAACTGAAGGGTTTATTGCTAAATGCCTGCTCCCCTCTGGCTCGAGGGGAACAGAATACGCTGCTTAGAGGATTTCCAGCAGCTCGACTTCAAACACCAGGGTGCTGAACGGAGGGATGGACGCGCCAGCGCCGCGCTCGCCATAGGCCAGTTCCTGCGGGATAGTCAGTTCCCATTTAGAACCTACTGGCATCAGAGTCAGCGCTTCAATCCAGCCTGGGATCACGCCGTTCACCGGGAATTCAGCCGGTTCGCCACGAGCAACAGAGCTGTCAAACACGGTGCCGTCGATCAATTTACCAGTGTAATGAACGCGAACGCGGTCGGTACGGGCAGGAATTGCGCCTTCGCCCTGGTTGATCACGCGGAATTGCAGGCCGGATTCGGTGCTGTTCACGCCTTCTTTTTTAGCGTTTTCTTCAAGATATTTCACACCTTCAGCAGCCATCGACTGGAAACGCTGACGACGAACAGCATCGGCACGTTCATGGATTTCACGCAGCGCGCGGTGCACCACATCAACCGGAACAGCCGGATGTTTGCCTTCCAGCGCGTCGGCAATACCTGCAACCAGCGCTTCTGGCAGCAGCCCTTCCAGACCAGATTCACTCAGTTGTTGCCCTACCTGCAAACCAATGCCGTAGCTTGCTTGCGCTTCGATGGTGTCAAAAGTTGGGGTGGTCATCGTATTTCCTTCCTCAGGGTATAAAGTAACGGGCAGCATATCAGCCACACTTCCTTGGGTAAAACTTTGTCGCGAGAGTGATGACAAATCCCGGGGAAAAAGAAACAATAGCAATATCCCGTATGAATATAATGAAGGCGGGTTTACCACGGACATCATAGCGTTAGCTTATTCATAGGCTATGATTGAGGAACAAGACGCGGAGCAGGAGGAAACCATGCCCGGGCGCTTTGAACTAAAACCAACCCTGGAGAAGGTCTGGCACGCGCCGGACAACTTTCGCTTCATGGATCCGCTACCTCCGATGCATCGTCGGGGGATTATTATTGCCGCCATTATTTTGGTGGTCGGTTTTCTGCTTCCGTCTGAGGATGCGCCCGACGCCCCCGTCGTGACGCGTGAAGCGCAGCTGGATATTCAGTCGCAATCTCAGCCGCCGACGGAAGAACAACTGCGGGCGCAGCTAGTTACGCCGCAAAACGATCCGGATCAAGTTGCCCCGGTCGCTCCAGAACCAATACAGGAAGGTCAACCGGAAGAGCAGCCGCAAGCTACGCAAACGCAACCTTTCCAGCCAGATAGCGGCATTGACAATCAATGGCGCTCTTATCGTGTCGAAGCCGGCAAAACGATGGCACAACTGTTCCGCGACCACGGTCTGCCTCCTACCGATGTATACGCAATGGCGCAGGTAGAAGGCGCAGGTAAACCATTAAGTAATTTGCAAAATGGGCAAATGGTGAAAATCCGCCAGAACGCCAGCGGCGTGGTGACGGGCTTAACCATTGATACGGGGAATAATCAACAAGTCTTGTTTACCCGCCAGCCGGATGGCAGTTTTATTCGCGCGCGGTAGATGACCGTTCAACCAGAAGCCAGCTAAGGATCGTATCTTTGATGACCTTACGTCTGGCTTCCAGTGCCTGCGGTGAAACCATACTGATGTGATAAACCAGACCAAGCGTATGCTGGTTGATCAAATAATATCCCCCAAGCGCAGCAATATTAATATTCACCTGCAACGGGTCGATATCTGGCTTAAATATATTGAGTTTCTTCCCTTCATCCAATAAAGATTCCATTAACTGCAAATGCGCATGGTTAATTTCTAAGAGACGTTGTGATTTTGCATAATGCACGCCTTTACTTTGGTTTTCACTATGTACAATTTTTAAAAACCAAGGGTTTGAAACATAATAGTCCCAAGTAAAATCAATGATTTTTTCAATCGCTTTTTGTGGCGGAAGACCTGAGAAATCAAGGGCCTTTTCTTTTTGTCGAATATCGTTCCAGGTATATTCCAGCACTTCGATAAATAAATTTTCTTTATTTCCAAAGTGGTGATAAACCGTCTGCTTACTACACCCCGCAGCCTTAACAATATTATCGACCCTGGCGCCTTCGTAACCATATTCGGCAAATTCATTAACCGCGCATAACAGCAGCTTTTCCTTCAGGCTTTGTACGTTGCTGGTATCAAGATACATAACGCTTCCCCACGTCTTCTTCGTGATGGCTATCATAACCGTATTTGATCTCAGCGACAGCAAAAAGGCAAAACATTGTCTTTCATCGAGTTATCAAATGTCCTGTGATCATTATCGCAGATCAACCAACCAGATGGTTGATCTTTTTACTGACTAGTCGCAAGCTAACCATCACTTAAGGAAACAATATTCAGAAAAAGAGGATTAACCTATGAAATCCACTCGTCCTGTTGCTGTCATCACTGGCGCTGCACGTGGTATTGGAAAGGGTTGTGCGCTGGAACTTGCTCGTGGCGGGTTTAACCTGCTGATTAACGATCGTCCCGATGCCGACAGCGTAGAAAAACTGCATATCACACAACAAGAATGTATGGCAGAAGGCGTGGAAGTCATTTGCTTCCCTGCCGATGTTGGCGATCTCTCCCTGCATGAAGAGATGCTCGACGCGGCGCAAAACCAGTGGGGGCGTCTGGACTGTCTGCTCAACAACGCAGGGATTTCAGTGAAAAAGCGCGGTGACCTCCTCGATCTCGAACCAGATAGTTTCGACCAAAACATTGCCATCAATACCCGCGCGCCGTTCTTCCTCGCTCAGGCATTCAGTAAACGTCTGCTCGCACAGCCGAAGCCGGAAGCGGAGCTGCCGCACCGCTCGATTATTTTCGTCAGTTCAATCAACGCCATCATGCTGGCGATGAATCGCGGCGAATACACCATTGCCAAAACCGCCGTTTCTGCCGCTGCTCGTCTGTTTGCTGCTCGCCTTTGCAATGAACAAATTGGCGTTTATGAAGTGCGCCCTGGCCTAATCAAAACCGATATGACCATTCCGGCAACCGCCTATTACGACGAATTGATTGCCAAAGGTCTGGTGCCGTGGGGACGTTGGGGTTATCCGGCTGATATCGCCTCCACTGTCCGCGCGATGGCGGAAGGCAAACTGATTTACACCTGTGGTCAGGCGGTCGCCATCGACGGCGGCTTAAGTATGCCGCGCTTCTGAGGCTGAACTATGAGAGATCTGTTACAACGCCCTGATTTATTCAGCATTAATACCGCGACGCTGGGTTATAAAACGCCGCTGCCCGCCATTATTGACGCTTGCGCCGCGCGCGGTATTGGCGCAATCGCCCCCTGGCGCAGAGAATTGCAGGGCGAAGATCTCCAGCAGATCGCCCGCCAACTCGCCGCCAGTAACATGAGCGTTTCCGGTTTGTGCCGTAGCACTTACTACACCGCACCGACGCTGGCGGAACGCAAACTAGCGATTGATGATAACCGCCGGGCGCTGGACGACGCCGCCGTGCTTAACGCCGCCTGTTATATGCAGGTGGTTGGCGGTCTGCCAACAGGCACAAAAGATCTGTATGAGGCGCGGGAACAGGTGAAACAAGGGATTCGCCAGTTACTGCCACATTCGAAAGAGGTCGGCGTGCCGATTGCGCTGGAGCCACTGCACCCAATGACCGCAGCCGATCGTTCCTGTTTGTGCACGTTACGCCAGGCGCTGGACTGGTGTGATGAACTCGATCCCGATGGCGAATTTGGCCTCGGTGTCGCGGTGGATGTTTATCACGTCTGGTGGGATCCGGATCTCGCCAGTCAGATCCTGCGTGCCGGAAAACGCATCCTCGCGTTTCATGTTTCCGACTGGTTAGTGCCGACCACTGATCTGGTCAATGACCGTGGAATGCCGGGAGATGGCGTCATCAATATTCCGTCAATCCGTCGGCTGGTTGAAAACGCCGGATTTAATGGCGCTATTGAACTGGAAATATTCTCCCCCTACTGGTGGCAGCAAGATATTAACAGCACGTTGGATATTAGCGTCGATCGCATCGCGCATTATTGTTAAGGAATGATCATGAGTGACCAACCCGTTCTGTTCAGCAGAGCGGCAGCTTCCTGCCGCCTGACATTGAATCGAGAAGATAAATGTCATGCTATTAACGAAGAAATGATCGAATCTCTCGATCATTATTTAAATGAAATTGAAAACGACACCACATTACGATTAGTCGAATTAACTGCTACAGGTGATAAATTCTTTTGTGCGGGCGGCGATATTAAATCGTGGTCAGCCTATTCGCCATTAGATATGGGCGGAAAATGGATTAAACGCGGTAATGACGTTTTTAATCGTCTGCGCAATTTACCCCAATTAACCGTTGCGAATCTCAACGGTCATACCATCGGCGGTGGGATTGAACTTGCTTTGTGCTGCGATATTCGTATTGCTCGCCCCAGCGCGAAATTCTCTAACCCGGAAGTGATGCTCGGTATGGTGCCTGGCTGGATGGGCATTGAACGCGTGCTTAATCAGGTCGGTCCGGTGGTCGGTCGCCAGATGCTGATGCTGGGTAAACGTCTGACGGCACATGAAGCCCAGGCGGCGAATTTAATTGATGAAGTGGTAGAAAAAGAACAGGTAGAAAGCTGGATGGCGAATCAGCTAGCGCAGCTGGAAAAATGTGGCCCGGTGGCGCTGGCGCATATTAAGCAGCTGATTCTGGCACTGGAAAATAAACATGCCGATTACTCGCACCAGTTACTGGCAGGGTTAATGTCTGCTACTCAGGATTGCCAGCAGGCGACGCGCGCGTTTGCCGAAAAAAGTAGCGTGAGCTTCCACAATCAATAAGGAAATTGTATGCGTAAGATAACAACCGCCGAGGCACTGGCGGCGCAAATTCAGGACGGCGCAACCATTGCCATTAGCGGTAACGGCGGCGGCATGGTGGAAGCCGACCATATTATGGCAGCCATTGAAGCTCGTTTTCTGCAAACCGGACACCCGCGCGATCTGACACTAATCCACTCGCTGGGTATTGGCGATCGCGACAGCAAAGGAACCAATCGCTTCGCTCATGCCGAAATGCTCAAACGCATAATTGCCGGACACTTTACCTGGTCGCCCAAAATGCAGGAACTGGTGAAAAACAATGCCATTGAAGCCTACTGCTTTCCTGGTGGCGTGATTCAGGCGTTGCTACGGGAGATCGGTGCCGGACGTCCGGGACTTTTTACCCACGTAGGGTTGGGATCGTTTGTTGATCCGCGCAATGGCGGCGGAAAGTCGAACGCTTGCACCACCGACGATCTGGTAGAACTGATTGAAATTGATGGTGAAACCAAACTCCGCTATCGCCCTTTCAAAGTGGACTATGCCATTTTGCGCGGCACTTATGCCGATCCGCGTGGCAACGTCAGCCTTGAAGAAGAGGCGATTGATATGGATAGCTATTCGATGGCGCTGGCAGCACACAACAGCGGCGGCAAAGTGTTCGTACAGGTGCGCGACGTACTGGAAGCAGGCGCACTTGAACCACGTCGGGTCAAGCTACCGGGGATTCTGGTTGATGGCATCGTTGAACACCGCGAACAACCGCAAACCTATCTTGGCGGTTACGACCTGACGATCAGCGGTCAACATCGCCGTCTGAGTTCTAACGACGCTATTGAACTGGTTAGTCATCCGGTACGTCGCCTGATTGCCCGTCGGGCAGCTCGCGAACTGGTGGCTGGCGCTTCAACCAACTTTGGCTTTGGCATTCCCGGCGGCATTCCTGGGGTTGCGCTGCGCGAAGGCGTTCCTTACCAAAGTTTATGGCTGAGCGTCGAGCAAGGCGTGCATAACGGTATGATGCTGGATGATGCGTTTTTCGGCTGCGCCCGCAACGCCGATGCCATTATTCCATCACTCGATCAATTTGAGTTCTACAGTGGCGGCGGGATCGATATCACCTTCCTCGGCATGGGAGAGATGGATCAGCACGGTAACGTCAACGTCTCGCATCTCAATGGCAATCTCATTGGCCCCGGCGGATTTCTCGAAATTGCGCAAAACGCCCGTAAAGTGGTGTTCTGCGGCACGTTCGACGCCAAAGGCAGCAAAATCGATGTAACGCCAGATGGCTTGCATATCGCCCAGTCAGGTCAAATCCCTAAACTGGTTACCCGGGTAGAAAAAATTACCTTTAGCGCCGCGTACGCACAGCAAAGCGGTCAGGAGGTGCTGTATATCACTGAACGCGCGGTATTCCAGTTAACGGCAGAAGGCGTTGAATTAATTGAGATCGCGCCGGGTGTGGAGATTGAGCGCGACATTCTGCCGTTCATGGCCTTCCGCCCGATTATCAGGCAACCACGTCTGATGGAAAGCAGCCTGTTTACGCCAATGGAGGATGCATGAGTCAGCTTGATGACACCATCCTCGATGCGCTGACGCACGTCACTTTCCCGAAGGGGTTTGTGTCAGCAGAACCAACGTCAATTGTCACCGTTGAGGATGTTGATTACCCGATCTGGCAAGTTGATGCGCTGGTCGTTGGTAGCGGCGCAGCAGGATTACGTGCGGCAGTTGAGCTAAAACGTCGTCAGCAAAATGTGCTGATCGCCACCGCCGGGTTATATATGGGAACGTCAGCGTGCTCTGGTTCCGATAAACAAACACTGTTTACCGCTGCCACTGCGGGCAACGGCGACAATTTCGCCAAACTGGCGGAAGCACTGGCGAGCGGTGGCGCAATGGATCACGACACCGCTTATGTCGAGGCGGTCGGTTCTCTGCATACCCTCGGCGGTCTGCAATATCTTGGTCTGGAATTACCGGAAGATCGCTATGGCGCAATTCTCCGTTATCAAACCGACCATGACGAAGCCGGACGCGCAACCTCCTGTGGACCGCGCACTTCTCGCCTGATGGTGAAAGTATTGCTGGAGGAAGTGCAGCGCCTCGCCATCCCAATGTTGACCAGTGCAACGGTGATTAAGCTCCTGCATCAGTGCGGAGAGAATGGCGAAGATCGCGTTGCGGGGGCTATTCTCGCAACCGGTTCCCGCGCCCATAACCCCTGGGGGCTGGCAATTGTGACTGCGCCCAATGTGGTACTGGCAACGGGCGGACCGGGCGAACTTTATCGCGACAGTGTTTATCCACATAAATGCTTCGGCTCACTGGGGCTGGCGCTGGAAGAAGGTTTGACGCTAACCAATCTGACAGAAAGCCAGTTTGGTATTGGCACGCCACGTTGCACCTTTCCGTGGAATTTGTCTGGCACCTATGTACAGGTGATCCCGTATATCTATTCTGTGGATGCTGAGGGCAACGAGTATAACTTCCTTGCAGATTACTATCGCACTACCCAGGAACTGGCTTCAAACATCTTCCGTAAGGGCTATCAGTGGCCGTTCCATGCCACGCGGGTGATGGATTTTGGTTCAAGCTTGCTGGATATGGCGGTGGCGCAGGAACAGCAACGTGGTCGCCAGGTTTTTATGGATTTCAATCGCAATCCTGAAGCCGTACCTGGTGATTTGCCGTTCTCATTAGAGCGGCTGGATGCCGACGTTCATGCGTATCTGGAAAATAATGGCGCCCTGGCGCAATCGCCCATCGAACGTCTGCAACGGATGAATCCGCTCTCTATCTCGCTGTATAAGATGCACGGTTACGATCTCACCGCGCAGCCTCTGCAGTTTGCCATGAATAATCAGCATATGAATGGCGGTATAGAAGTGGATATCTGGGGGCAAACCTCCCTGCCCGGTTGCTTCGCGGTGGGAGAAGTTGCCGGAACTCACGGCGTTACCCGGCCTGGCGGCGCGGCACTGAATGCCGGACAGGTTTTTGCCGTGCGCCTGGCGCGTTTTATTGGTTGCTCCCAAAAGCGGTCTGTTAATGGAGATATTGCAAAGCTGGCAGCCTCGCCGTTGTCTACTGTCAGAGAGATCATCACTCAGGCGCTGGCAAACGAGAACGGAATGACGCTGACAACGGCGAAAGAAAAAATCCAGGCACGAATGTCTGATTACGCTGGATTTATTTGTCATGCCGATAAAGTTCGCCACGCCACCCGTGACGCCCTGCTGTTGAGTGAATTTGTGCAGCAACACGGTTTGACCATTAAGCATGTAGGCGAAATTGCCGAGCTGTTTATGTGGCGGCATATGGCACTGACCTCTGCCGCGGTATTAACACAATTAACGCATTATATTGACGCTGGTGGCGGTAGTCGCGGGGCGCGGATGGTTATGGATGAAGCCGGTAATTCTATCCCACAAACACGAAATGGTTTTTGTGATGCATGGCGCTTTCGTTCAGAGCGTATAGAGGATAAAAAGAATAAGTTACTCATTCATTATTGCAACGGTGCATTTCAAGTCAGAAATACTACTGTTCGTGAGTTTCCCATTATCCACAGCATCTGGTTTGAAAAAAATTGGCCTGACTTTCTTAATGGGACAATTTACCAGCCACAGGATGAATGATATTGCAAAGGTTAATCACTATGCGAAATATAATTAGATCTATTAATGCTCTGCTTGCAACATTGAATATTACCATTTTGGCGATCATTGTGGCATGTGTGACATGGCAGGTGGCTGCACGATTTATATTTAATAGTCCCAGTATTTTTACAGATGAACTCAGCCGTTTGCTCTTTATTTGTCTTGGACTTTTTGGTGGTGCGTACACCGCAGGGCAAAACCGGCATCTGGCGATTGACCTGCTACCTATGATGCTGAAAGGAAAAGCCCGACGTCATTTATTTTTGTGTATTCAGATTATCGTTATTATCTTCGCTACCATCATTATGGTATATGGTGGTGGGCTATTAACGATGGACACATTCGATTCAGGTCAAACCTCACCCGCTTTAGGCTGGCAGATGGGATATATCTATATGAGCATCCCGATTAGTGGTGTACTTATTATCATATACACCATAGATATGGTTTTAACCGAACTTAAACAACCACTCTAAAGATAACAAACAACAACCAACCATAGTAGGAATGGAGAAATTATGGATTACTGGTTACCTATTATTGTGTTATTTGGTGCCTTCTTTTTTATGTTGGCATTAGGTGTACCTATTGTTTATGCCATTGGTTTATCGACACTGGCATCAATTTCCACACAACTCGATTTCAACTCAGCATTGAGTGTGGTTTCCCAAAAGTTAGCCTCCGGGTTAGATAGTTTTACGTTGTTGGCAATCCCATTTTTTATCTTGTCTGGCAACATTATGAATCATGGAGGAATAGCACGAAGGCTAATTAACTTTGCGCGAATTCTTGGCGGTCGTCTGCCAGGCTCACTTGCTCACTGTAATATTCTTGCCAATATGCTGTTCGGGGCAATTTCTGGTTCAGCCGTTGCTTCGGCGGCGGCGATGGGCGGTGTCATGCATCCGCAACAGGTTAAAGAAGGCTACGACCCGGCATTCAGCACTGCGGTTAACGTTGCTTCTGCTCCTACTGGTTTACTTATTCCACCAAGCAATACGTTGATCGTCTATTCACTGGTCAGCGGCGGTACGTCTATTGCCGCACTGTTCCTGGCGGGATATGTTCCGGGAATTTTGCTGGGCCTGGCACTGATGGTCGTCGCCGGTATTATCGCGGTACGTCGCGGTTATCCAAAACCAGAACGTCCGACTTTGCGCCAGGCTGGAGTGGCTATATGGATGGCGATCCCCAGCATTTTCCTGATTGTGTTAATTATGGGTGGCGTACTAAGCGGTATTTTTACCCCAACCGAAGCTTCGGCAATTGCGGTAATTTATACTCTTTTCCTCGCGCTGGTTCTCTATCGTGAAATATCAGTTAAGGATTTACCTAAAATATTTCTGGAATCAGTGATTACCACAGCAATTGTTTTGTTATTGATCGGCTCTTCAATGGGCATGTCATGGGCTATGTCCAACGCTGACGTACCATTCCTGATCCTCGATTTGCTCAATACCATTTCTGATAATCCAATAGTAATCCTGCTTATTATCAATATTATCTTGTTGATCATTGGCACATTTATGGATATGACGCCAGCGGTACTGATTTTCACCCCGATATTTTTACCCGTCGTCACCGAGTTGGGCATGGACCCGATTCACTTTGGTATTGTCATGGTACTGAACATGTGTATCGGTATTTGTACTCCACCAGTAGGCAGTGTGCTGTTTGTTGGCTGTAGTGTATCTAAATTACCAATCAACAAAATTATCAAACCTATGCTGCCCTTCTATGCCGTGATGGTATTAGTGCTGGCAATGGTGACCTATATTCCGCAAATCAGTATGGCATTGCCAAAAGCACTTGGCTACTGATACGCATTCACTGGCGGCACCTGCCGCCATATTTATTAGAAAAGGAATATCTATGAAAATAAAAGTATCCGCTGGCATTATCGGTGCTGTTCTTATGTTATCTGCAGGCCAGTCTTGGGCAGTTACGTTAAAACTTAGCCATAATCAGGATAAATCACATCCTGTTCATAAAGCGATGGAGTTCTTTGCGAAAAAGAGCAAAGAGTACTCTAACGGTGATATTACTATTCGTATTTACCCAAATGGAACATTGGGTACTCAACGAGAAACAATGGAGCTGATTCGTTCTGGCGCTATTCCACTGGTTAAAACCAATGCGGCAGAAATGGAAGCATTTGAAAATTCTTATAAATTATTTAGCCTGCCTTATTTGTTCCGCGATCGTGATCATTATTATCAGGTCATGCAGGGCGATATCGGAAGGAAAATCCTCGACTCAACAAAAAACAAAGGTTATTTCGGTCTGACGTTCTATGATGGAGGCGCCCGCAGCTTCTACGGCAATAAACCTGTGCTGAAACCAGACGATCTGAAAGGCATGAAAGTCCGTGTTCAGCCAAGTCCTGGCGCAGTTGAAATGATCAAAGTCATGGGCGGTAACCCGACGCCACTGGATTACGGCGAGCTGTATACAGCCTTACAGCAAGGTGTGGTTGATATGGCAGAAAACAGTGTGATGGCGCTGACCACCATGCGTCACGGTGAAGTGGCAAAATCCTTCAGCCTTGACGAACACACTATGGTTCCCGATGTGGTTCTGATGAGCAATGCTGCGTTTGATAAACTTAGCCCAGAAAATCAGTCAGTTATATTAAAAGCAGCGAAAGAATCAATGAGCTACATGAAAGACTTGTGGAGCGAGGAAGAGAAAAAAGAATTCGCTAAACTGGATAAAATGGGCGTGAAAGTCTACCAGGTTGATAAAGCTCCGTTTATCGAGAAAGTGCAGCCGATGTACGCAGCCTTTGCTAAGGATAACCCTGCCCTTGCCCCAATGCTGGCTGACATTCAGGCGGCTAAGTAATTATCTTCATGGGGCTGCTTATTGTGGCCCTTATCGATATCTGCAAGTGCTCGCTACAAAAGCAAAACGCCGACACAAGGTCGGCGTTTTTACGTCTCGTTGAATAACGAATTATTCAGCTACTACGTTTACGATCACTTTCGCGAATACTTCGCTGTGAACCTGGAAGCTCACTTCGTGTTCGCCAGTGGTACGCAGAACGCCGTTCGGCAGACGAACTTCGCTCTTAGCCACTTCAACGCCAGCCGCAGTTACAGCGTCAGCGATGTCGCGAGTACCGATGGAACCGAACAGTTTACCTTCGTCGCCAGCTTTAGACGCGATGGTAACAGTTTCCAGTGCATTGATTTTCTCAGCGCGAGCATTAGCTGCTGCCAGAACTTCAGCCAGTTTAGCTTCCAGTTCAGCGCGACGTGCTTCGAAGAATTCAATGTTTTTCTTGGTAGCTGGAACAGCTTTACCCTGCGGTACCAGGAAGTTACGAGCATAGCCCGCTTTAACGTTTACCTGATCACCCAGGCTACCCAGGTTTGCTACTTTATCAAGCAGAATAACTTGCATTACCTTATCCTCTCAAAGTCGTATTAATGGACCGTGACCGATTACTGATGGCGATCAGTGTACGGCAGCAGGGACAGGTAGCGAGCGCGTTTGATAGCGCGAGCCAGCTGACGCTGGTATTTTGCACGGGTACCGGTGATACGGCTTGGGACAATCTTACCGCTTTCGGTGATGTAGTTTTTCAGCGTAGCGATATCTTTATAGTCGATCTCTTGAACGCCTTCCGCGGTGAAACGGCAGAACTTGCGACGACGGAAATAACGTGCCATATGGCTAGTCTCCAGAATCTATCAATTCAATCTGCTCGGCATGCAAAACCATTTTGCTCAGTCCGTTCTTTGCCTTGTGGCATGAAATGAACCCCTGAACGGTTATGCGACTGCCGACCGTTATACTGTGAGTAATGGCCTGGTTTTCGTGTCCGCTAACAATAACGGGCATTTGGCACCATGCCTGCCGGTGAAAACCGGCTTCCTCCTGCACAGAACGATGCTCAAGCACGAACTGGCAGTGAGGAATTCCTGATGGACTGACCTTTCGAAGGGGAGTCCTGCACACGGTGCCGGACAACACCAGACGGTTGGTCATCAGAAATTACTCTTCAGAATCCCCAGCTTCAGCATCATCTGCGGTTTCGTTTGCGAAATCATCGCGACGCTCACGGCGCTCGTCTTTCGCTTTAACCATCGGAGATGCTTCGGTAACAGCGTGCTTGGTACGCATAACCATGCTGCGGATAACGGCATCGTTGAAGCGGAAGGTAGTTTCCAGCTCATCGATCACTTCCTGCGGAGCTTCAACGTTCATCAGAACGTAGTGTGCTTTGTGCAGTTTGTTGATCGGGTAAGCCAGCTGACGGCGGCCCCAGTCTTCCAGACGGTGGATCTTGCCTTCTGCACCAGTGATGGCAGCAGTGTAGCGCTCGATCATGCCCGGAACCTGTTCGCTCTGGTCAGGATGGACCATAAAAACGATTTCGTAATGACGCATCGAATTGCTCCTTACGGATTATTCAGCCTCCTGTCTGGGTCAGCCGAATCCCGGGGAGGCAAGGAACGTGTTAAAGGTCGGCTGAAAAATGACGCGTTATAGTACTTGTATGCCCCGCTAAACTCAAGGCCAGCCGACAAATAAATCTCATCTTTCGCTCAAAAGAACTAACTCGCTGATTTGAAGTTCATCACATTCCGTCACAGTGTTTTTTCGAACAACTGCATCAGAAATGGTCACCATCAACTTCTTTATCATTGATTAAAATTAAATCAGAAGATCATCACGGAGGAGAGCACACAAAGTCAGCCGTCGAGGAGGTATCTATGTTCAGTCGTGTTTTAGCCCTTCTGGCTGTGCTTTTGCTAAGTGCAAATACATGGGCAGCCATTGAAATTAATAACCACCAGGCCAGAAATATGGACGACGTACAGAGCTTAGGCGTGATTTATATCAACCATAACTTCGCCACTGAAAGTGAAGCTCGCCAGGCACTGAATGAAGAGACAGATGCGCAAGGCGCAACGTACTACCACGTGATTCTGATGCGAGAACCGGGGAGTAACGGCAATATGCACGCCAGCGCGGATATTTATCGCTAGCACCAGGTATAACCAACGAAACATTGCCATAGTTTGCTTTGCCCCCTTCTCCGGGGGCATTTTTTTGAAAAACGGCTGCAGAATCAGACCAGTTATCTCCCGAAGAAGGAAATTTCCGCAGCGCGTGTTTTACTTCTGCCCGTAATAGGCGTTGGGACCGTGCTTACGCATGAAATGTTTATTCATCAGGAAGCTGTCGATGTGATTGAGTTGTGGATTAATACCGCGCGCAATCCACGCCATTTTCGCCACTTCTTCCATCACCACTGCGTTATGCACCGCGTCGTGGGCGTCTTTCCCCCAGGCGAACGGCCCGTGCTGATACACCACAATTCCCGGCGTATGCAGCGGCTCGGCGTCACCCAGCGTTTCGATAATCACTTTGCCAGTGTTTAGCTCGTATTCACCCTGCACTTCTTCTTCGCTTAACCCGCGCGTACACGGGATATCACCAAAGAAGTAGTCAGCGTGCGTAGTACCTAACGCCGGGATCGCCAGCCCCGCCTGCGCCCATGCGGTGGCATGAGTGGAGTGGGTATGGACAATGCCGCCCAACGACGGATAACGGCGGTAGAGTTCGAGATGCGTCGCAGTGTCGGAAGACGGGCGATACTCCCCTTCCACCACCTTGCCGCTCATATCGACCACCACCATATCGTCTGCTTTCATGGTTTCGTAGGCGACACCGCTGGGCTTGATCACCACCAGCCCGCGTTCGCGGTCAATGGCGCTGACGTTGCCCCAGGTAAAGGTCACCAGCCCGTAGCGCGGCAGATCCATATTGGCTTCAAATACCTGCTGTTTCAGCTTTTGCATTATGCCGCCTCCACCATGCCTGCTTTGACCATGCGCGCTTTCACCCAATCACGCGCTTTCGCCACTTCTGCCGCTGGGTCTTCTGCCGTTTCGCTCCACATCTCAATCAGATAGGGCCCGCAATAGCCACTCTGTTTAAGCGTTTCGAAGCAACGTTCGAAATCCACTACACCTTCGCCAAACGGCACGTTTTTGAAGACGCCAGGTTTGGTGTCTTTCACATGTACCGCGACGATATGCCCGATTCCGGCCTGCAACTCCATCTGCACATCGTTGTCCCACGCCGACAGGTTGCCGATATCCGGGTAGAGCTGGAACCACGGGTTGTTGAGATAGTGCGCGTAGCCCAGCGCCTTGCTGATGGAGTTCATCAATGGGTAATCCATGATCTCCATCGCCAGCGTCACCTGCGCGCGGCTTGCCATCTCAACGCTCTCTTTCAGGCCGTCACGGAAACGACGACGCGTTTCGTTATTGGCTTCCTGATAATAAACGTCATAGCCCGCCAGCTGGATCACACGGATACCGACATCCTGGGCGAACTGGATAGCTTTGCGCATAATCTCCAGCCCCTGCGCCCGCACCGCGTCATCTTCGCTACCCAGCGGGAAACGACGATGAGCAGAAAGGCACATAGACGGTACACGCACGCCGGTTTCCACAATCGCGTTGACCAGCGCCAGACGCTGCTGGCGGCTCCAGTCGAGGCGCGACAGGCGTTCGTCAGTTTCATCCACCGACATCTCGACAAAATCGAAGCCTAACGTTTTTGCCAGTTGCAGTCGTTCCAGCCAGCACTCCCCGGCGGGGAGCGCTTTTTCATAGATGCCAAGCGGGATTTGTTTGGACAACATATCCGCTCCTTAGCCCCACAGTTCGGCGATGGAACGTTTGAACTGACGCGCAGCTTCAACCGGAGAAGCGGCATCACGGATGCTGCGACCCGCGATAAACACATGAATCGGAATACCTTTGAACAGCGGCAGATCTTCCAGCGCCAGGCCACCGGTGACGGTGACTTTGAAGCCCATATCGGAAAGACGTTTGATCGCGGTGATATCTGCTTCGCCCCATGCCACGCCTGCGGCCTGCGCGTCACGGCTGCGGTGATAAACCACCTGCTGAATGCCTGCGTCACGCCACTGTTGCGCCTGTTCCCAGGTCCAGTAACCGGTCAGTTCGATCTGCACGTCGCCGTTAAACTCTTTTGCTACGTCCAGCGCGCCTTTGGCGGTGTTGATATCCGCACAGCAAATCACGGTCACCCAGTCAGCGTTGGCTTCGAAGCACATGCGAGAAAGAATTTTGCCCGCATCGGCAATTTTGGCGTCAGCCAGTACGATTTTGTGCGGGTAAAGCGCTTTCAGGTCACGAACCGCACGCACGCCTTCGCCCACGCACAGAATGGTGCCCACTTCGATAATGTCGACTTCTTCGGCAATCAGGCGAGTGGTTTCGTAGGCGCTATCCATAGTTTGGTTGTCCAGCGCGACTTGCAACATCGGTAATGACATGTTCAATTCCTTCTTAAGCTGCCGCGTTGGTGCGGTCAATGAGATCCAGTACTTCCTGCTCGGTACGGCAGGCACGTAAACGGTCGAAATTCTCTTCATCTTCAAACAGGTTGACGATCTGCATGATGCCCACTTCCTGGTGAGTGTTGGCATCAACCGCCGCCATGGTGATGAGGATATCCACCGGGTCGTTATCTTCGTGGTTGAACTCCAGCGGCTTTTTCAGCGTCACCAGTGCAAAACCGGTTTTCTTAACGCCTTCTTCCGGGCGTCCGTGCGGCATTGCCAGGCCTGGAGCGAGCACAAAGTACGGGCCGTGCTGTTCAACCGCATCCAGAATCGCCTGGTAGTAACGCGGCTCGACAACATCCGCCGCCACCAGCAGGTCAACGCCGATTTTCACTGCGTCCTGCCATGTCTCAGCTTCAGCCTGCAGACGGATAGATTTATTCTCCGCCAGCGAATCACGTAGTTTCATGGCGCGTCCTTACTTCACGTCCTGCGGGAAATGTTCTTTGATCACTTCCAGCAATTTCGGGCCAAAGTCGGCAGGAGAGAGCATGTTGCGCACGCCAACCACGTATTTGTTGCCGGTCACGGTGATTTCGCCCGCAATGTGCGTAGAAGCGATGATGATATCCGCGCCGCTCAACTCACTTTTATATTCGCCAACCGCGCAGCTATTTACCGTGTGGTCGATGTTCGACTGGGTTAAAAACTGGTCCACTTTCATCTTCATGATCATGGAACTGCCTTGTCCGTTGCCACACACAGCCAGAATACGTACGGTCATAATCAAAACTCCTTATTAAGCAGACTGTTCTGCCAGTTGTTTTTCTGCATCTTCTTCTGCGCGCAGCGCGCGGCCAGCGAAGAACATATAAGCCAGTGCAATTACAATGATGACGGCCATAAAGGCGATACCGATGGAGAAGAAGCCCTGCATCATCGGTGGTGCCAGAATTGACCAGTCCGCCATACCCATCCAGGCACTCATACCGGTGAGTTTCACCGCCCAGACGCAACCAAAGATTTCGATCATTCCCATCACCAGACAAATTTTCAGCGCCGCACGCCAGCCGCCGAAGTGGTTAGCGAACACGCCGATGGTGGCGTTGGAGAAGAACATCGGGATAAAGCCAGGAATAATCAGGATCGAGGAACCGCAGGCGACCAGGATACCAACCGCAATCAGCTGACCGATGGTGCCCCACATAAAGCCCCAGACCACGGCGTTCGGCGCGAAGCTATAGATAGCCGCACAGTCAATCGCCAGAACCGCACCTGGGATCAGACGCTGGGAGATACCGTTAAATGCTTCAGAGAGTTCCGCCACAAACATGCGCACGCCCTGAGTGATGATGAAGATCGCCACCGCAAAAGAGAAACCGGTTTGCAGGATGTAGACCGTCCAGTTCACTTTGCCTGCCATCGCCTGCACGGTGTCGATACCGAAGGAGAGCAGAATGGCGCCAAAGAAGATGGTCATGACAATCGCCGTGGAGACGATGTTGTCGTGGAAAATGTTCAGCCAGCCAGGCAGTTTGAGGTCTTCAACGCTCTCCTCTTTTTTGCCCAGGAACGGCGCGACTTTATAAGCAATCCATGATGCAAACTGCTGCTGGTGACCGATGGAGAAACCACAGCCATCCGTCACTTCCTGAGTCGGCTTGTACATCATGTTGGAGGTAATGCCCCAGTAGAGCGAAACCAGAATCGCCGTGCAGATAATGGTGGTCCACATGGAGTAGCCAAAGATGAACAGCGTGACGGCAATCAGCCCCGCCTGCTGAAACATAATGTGGCCGGTCAGCATGATGGTGCGAATACCGGTAATACGACGCAGCAGCACGTAACAAATGTTCAGCGCCAGTGCCAGCAGCACCGCGTACCCTACCCAGCTATAGGCATCGCCCATGCGCTCGATAGTGGCCATCATCGAAGCGTAAGTATCTGAAATCGCACCGTTGATACCGTAGACTTCCGACATTTTCGCCACCACCGGTTTGAAGGTGCTGGTCAGGATGCCGGACCCTGCCTGCAACAACATGAAACCAATTATGGTTTTAATCGTACCTTTAATAATAACGCTGACACTTTTGCGCAATAGGATGTAACCCAGGCAGGTCACAATACCCAGCAACAACGGGGCATTGGTCATGACCTGGTTAAAAAACACGGTAAAGATGTTGTAGAGGATCTCCATAACGATCTCCTGAAGAAGAGGTAACCGGGTATTCCGCACACCCGGAATGTTGTGCATTCACTCTAATTTTCAAAAGTAATCACAACAAGATTATTTATGATTAAATGTGACGCGGCACGCAAATAATTCCACATTGATAGAGTGGGATTCATGCAAAGAAACAATTACTCATTTAAATTCATTCAGTTAAATGAATTACACATTCCATTAAATCTTTCCACACTCAAAATCCACAACAACTCCCCTGGCAAAAAGTCAAAAAACGGTCATTGCCTTCCTGAAAAAATAGTGTCAGGATTAATCAAAACCAATCACATATTGATTCAAATTGAACATCATGAAGGTAAATGGCGATGAGTAAAGTGAAAAGTATCACCCGTGAATCCTGGATCCTAAGCACTTTCCCGGAGTGGGGTAGCTGGCTGAATGAAGAAATTGAACAAGAGCAGGTAGCTCCTGGTACATTCGCGATGTGGTGGCTCGGTTGTACTGGGATCTGGCTGAAATCGGAAGGTGGCACCAACGTTTGCGTTGATTTCTGGTGCGGTACTGGCAAACAAAGTCACGGTAACCCGCTGATGAAACAGGGTCACCAGATGCAGCGCATGGCTGGCGTGAAAAAACTGCAGCCAAACCTGCGTACTACCCCGTTTGTTCTTGATCCGTTTGCGATTCGCCAGATCGACGCGGTACTGGCAACTCACGATCACAACGATCATATCGACGTCAACGTCGCTGCTGCCGTGATGCAGAACTGTGCTGATGACGTACCGTTTATCGGACCGAAAACCTGCGTGGATTTATGGATTGGCTGGGGAGTACCGAAAGAACGCTGCATCGTGGTCAAACCAGGCGATGTGGTAAAAGTGAAAGACATTGAAATTCATGCCCTTGACGCGTTCGACCGTACTGCACTGATCACCCTACCAGCGGATCAAAAAGCGGCTGGCGTGCTGCCAGATGGTATGGACGATCGCGCAGTAAACTATCTGTTCAAAACACCGGGCGGTTCTCTGTATCACAGCGGCGATTCCCACTACTCTAACTACTATGCAAAACATGGCAACGAGCATCAGATCGACGTGGCGTTAGGATCGTACGGTGAGAACCCACGCGGTATTACCGACAAAATGACCAGCGCCGATATGCTGCGTATGGGCGAAGCGTTGAATGCGAAAGTAGTTATCCCGTTCCACCATGATATCTGGTCAAACTTCCAGGCCGATCCGCAGGAAATCCGCGTACTGTGGGAGATGAAAAAAGATCGTCTGAAGTATGGCTTTAAGCCGTTTATCTGGCAGGTCGGTGGCAAGTTTACCTGGCCGTTGGATAAAGATAACTTCGAGTATCACTATCCGCGTGGTTTTGACGATTGCTTCACCATTGAACCGGATCTGCCGTTCAAATCGTTCCTGTAATCTGTCGTTTATACCGGGTAGCGTGGATCTGTTCGCGCTATCCGGCGTAGTATTTCCTGGCTATTTCAAATATCATCTAAAAAAATCAAATTTTATCGGAATAGCTCATGACTGAAGCACAAAGACATCAAATCCTCCTGGAAATGCTCGCACAATTGGGCTTTGTGACCGTGGAGAAAGTCGTTGAGCGTCTGGGAATTTCGCCTGCCACTGCGCGACGCGATATCAATAAACTCGACGAAAGCGGCAAACTGAAGAAAGTGCGCAACGGTGCCGAAGCGATTACCCAGCAGCGCCCGCGATGGACGCCGATGAATCTGCATCAGGCGCAGAATCACGATGAAAAAGTACGTATCGCTAAAGCGGCCTCGCAGTTGGTTAATCCGGGCGAAAGCGTGGTCATCAACTGCGGCTCTACCGCATTTCTGCTCGGCCGGGAAATGTGTGGCAAACCGGTGCAAATCATCACTAATTATCTCCCGCTGGCAAACTATCTGATCGATCAGGAACATGACAGCGTGATCATCATGGGCGGGCAGTACAACAAAAGTCAGTCCATCACCTTAAGCCCACAGGGCAGCGAAAACAGTCTCTATGCCGGGCACTGGATGTTTACCAGCGGCAAAGGGCTGACCGCAGAAGGGTTATATAAAACCGATATGCTGACGGCAATGGCAGAGCAGAAGATGTTGAGCGTGGTAGGGAAACTGGTAGTGCTGGTCGATAGCAGTAAGATTGGCGAACGCGCGGGGATGCTCTTTAGCCGCGCCGATCAAATCGATATGCTGATCACCGGCAAAAATGCTAACCCAAAGATCCTGCAACAGCTGGAAGCGCAAGGGGTCAGCATTCTGCGTGTTTAAAGATGCTGGTGGAAAAATGTCACCGCAGCATCTAACGCCTCGGGTGTAATACGGTGGCGCACGCCAGGCTGCCATGAACAGGTTAGCAGTTTATCTCGTCCCGTCTCGCTTAAGGCCTGCTGCAAACGTAGTGATTCATCGGCAGGCACAACGTCATCGTCGAGGCCATGCCACAGCAGTAGAGGTCTGTCACCAAGTTGTTCCAGGTGGTTTGTCGCTTCCCACTCTGCCAGCGGCGCGACAATGTTATTGAATTCATTCTGCTGTGCTGCCGTTTCAGGTATCAGCGGTGGAAACAGTGAACGGGCGAGCGATGTATAATAGCCAGACCCCATCATGCTGGCGGTACATTTCACCGTGGGGTGGCGAGCGGTAATTCCCAGTGCGGTCATTGCACCCATTGACGCGCCACCAACCGCCAGGCGTTCATCAAGCAGCCAGTTTTCTTCGGCTATTGCCGCACGTAAAGTAGTGAATTCCTGCATACTTTGTAGCAAGATTTGCCAGAATTGATTTAAACGCCGCGCTGCGTCGCCACTAAAACGGCTACCGTGATTGGGCGCATCCGGCATGATCACCCGGAAACCAGCCTGCGCCAGCGCGACAGCAAAATAGCTATAAACCAGGCTGGATGAAGTAAATCCGTGATAAAAAATCACACACGGTAACGGGATTTCTTTTTGCCCTACGGGATAAGCGTGAAGAACGGGAATATCAGCCAGCACGCGTGATTCTAATTCAATCATTTTTTTCTC
This sequence comes from Escherichia sp. E4702, assembly GCF_963883545.1. Classification (NCBI taxonomy): domain Bacteria; kingdom Pseudomonadati; phylum Pseudomonadota; class Gammaproteobacteria; order Enterobacterales; family Enterobacteriaceae; genus Escherichia; species Escherichia sp. E4702. Next base: position 28,035 of record NZ_CAWORF010000029.1, read on the forward strand.
CTTTGAGTCTGGTATGACATGAAGAAATCCTTAGCACAAGTTTCTGCTGACCGTATTAGTTCATAATGTTGAGATGTGGATTACGCTTTCACAACGTTTTCATTCGAAAATCGCGTACCAGGTAACAATTCGGGAACATTCCCCTCAAGTTAAATAAATAAGGCACTACACTATGGTTAGCAGGAAACGTAATAGCGTTATTTATCGGTTTTCCAGTTTATTATTGGTGTTGATGCTAAGCGCCTGTAGCGCACTGCAAGGTACGCCACAGCCAGCACCGCCAGTAACGGACCATCCGCAAGAGATTCGCCGCGACCAGACACAAGGGTTACAGCGAATAGGTAGCGTAAGCACGATGGTACGGGGCTCTCCGGATGACGCATTAGCAGAAATCAGAGCGAAAGCTGTCGCTGCAAAAGCTGATTATTACGTTGTCGTAATGGTGGATGAAACCATCGTGACAGGACAGTGGTATTCACAAGCCATTTTATACTCTAAATAATTCGAGTTGCAGGAAGGCGACAAGCGAGTGAATCCCCAGGAGCTTACATAAGTAAGTGACTGGGGTGAGTGAACGCAGACGCAGCACATGCAACTTGAAGTATGACGAGTATATACCGTAAATAAATCAGACAACTTATACAGCCAGCTTTACATTGCTTTGCGTCCCTATGCGTTTACCTGTGCACAATAAATTACCGGCGGGAAGCTCGGGCGTTTATTACCGCGATGGAATGCCCTGCCACATGTGGGGAAACGAAAAATGGAGCTGACGATGAAACAATTACTTGCCTCACCCTCGCTGCAATTAGTGACTTGCCCTGCGAGCGCCACGGCACAGTCTGCAGAATTCGCCAGTGCTGACTGCGTGACGGGCCTGAATGAAATAGGTCAGATCTCGGTTAGCAATATTTCAGGGGATCCGCAGGACGTGGAACGTATCGTGGCGTTAAAGGCCGATGAACAAGGGGCATCATGGTATCGCATTATTACCATGTATGAAGACCAGCAGCCCGATAACTGGCGTGTACAGGCGATACTGTATGCGTGAGTGTCATCTACAGCAAATGAACAATGCCGGATGCGGCGCGAGCGCCTTGTCCGGCCTACAATTTTCACATATTTCATTTAGTTAATCGAAACCAGCGTCGCATCCGTCGTATACGCTTACAAACACACTCCCCCCGTCGCCCGCAGCAATAAATCATTCTGGATCTGCTCTGACAACCGCACGCCACCGCGCGTATTTAACATCACCTGACACCACGCCTGCGCCATTGGCGGAGAAGCATATTTCAACATTTGCGCGCCGCAGCCCAGCAAAAATAATTGATGTGTTATCTCCCGTCCCAATTCTTCAGCCGGTTTGCGCAGTTGCTGTTGTAAGCGACGAACCGCGCGATCAAAATAACGATCTTGCCCTTTCACTTCCATAAACGCTTCCGACAGCAAATCGTAGACGCCCGCTTGCTTATTAAGAACGCGCAGCACATCGAGGCACATAATATTGCCAGAGCCTTCCCAGATGCTGTTCACTGGCATCTCCCGATAAAGTCGCGGTAGTTCGCTCTCTTCGCAATAGCCAATACCGCCCAGCACCTCCATCGCTTCAGCCACAAACGGAATGCCACGTTTGCAGGTAACAAATTTCGCCGCTGGCGTAAATAAACGCGCCCACAGGGCTTCTTTGGCATCGGCACGCCGATCCCACGCCCGCGCCAAACGAAACAACAACGCTGTTTGCCCTTCAAGCTGAAGCGCCATGCGACTTAAGACATGGCGCATAAGGGGCTGTTCGATTAACGGATTACCAAATACATGGCGTTGATGAGCGTGATAAATCGCCAGCGAGAACGCGCGACGCATCATGGCATGGCTACCCAGAGCACAATCAAAACGCGTCATCCCGCCCATTTTCAGAATCAGGCGAATCCCTTCCCCTTCCTGACCCAACAACCAGCCAATGGCATCCTGAAACTCCACTTCGCAACTGGCATTGGAACGATTACCCAACTTATCTTTCAGACGCTCCAGCCGAATCGCGTTGCGTTGCCCGTCAGGCAAAAATCGCGGCACAAAAAAGCAGGACAAACCGCCCGAGGTCTGTGCCAGCACCAGATGCGCGTCGCTTTGTGGCACCGAGAAAAACCATTTATGCCCCACCAGCCGATAAGACCCATCGTCCAGACGTTCGGCGCGAGTGGTGTTGCTCATCACATCGGAACCGCCCTGCTTTTCCGTCATTCCCATGCCAATCAACAAACCGCGTTTTTGCCCACCTGGCAATAAGTGAGAATCGTAGCGATCGCTCAACAGCGGCGTGGTCCAGTCCTGAAACGGCGCGGGTAACATCTGTAACAGCAATGGCGTGGCGGCAAAGGTCATGGTTATCGGGCATAATGACCCGGCCTCAACCTGTGCGTGCAACATAAAACGCGCCGCCCGCGCCACAAATGCGCCGGAGCGAGCATCTTCTTCCCAGGCCAGGTTGTGTACCCGATTGGTACATAACGCCTGCATCAGCAGGTGCCATGCGGGATGGAAACGGACATCGTCCAGACGTCGCCCCTGGGCATCGTAGCGCAACAGTTCAGGTGGGTTTACATTCGCCAGCCGCCCCAGTTCAAGGGATTCTGCCGTTCCGAGTTGCTGACCAATACTGGCGAGAAAATCGCTATCCCAACCAGCGCCTTCGCGCGTTACCGCTTCGCAGAGCGCGCCATCAGACAGGTATAAATTGCTGTTATTTAAGGGTATAGGTTGATTAAAAACAGTGTGAGTTTGCCAGTGCACTGTGTCTCCCTCCATCAATGGCAGTCACCATTAGTATGGTCACTGCCACGGATTCCTGACAGAAAGAGATTGCTAAAACATTCTTAACCCGCAATGTAGTGCGGAACAAAACGCGAAGTGTCTTTAGTGATCAGCGTGTTATCTTCGCGGATACCCATACCGCACGCTTCATCATCGACAATCCAGCTACCAATCAGCGTGTAACTATCGCCAAATCGCGGTAGCGGTTGAAACGCCTGATAGATCATCGGTTCATCGGCGTAATCACCATCAGCGTGGTCAACGACGTTATTCTGGCCGTCGAAAATGGTGACGTTACCGCCCTCGCGTGAGTAGATCGGTTTACGCACATAGCTTTCGCCAGCGGCGATCTGCGGTTTTTCGCCCTCAAACCAGGACGCCAGAAGATTAGGATGACCAGGAAAGAAGCGCCAAAGCAGCGGCATTAGCCCTTTGTTACTCAAGATACTTTTCCATAACGGCTCCACCCACTGCTCACGACGCTTGCGCAGCAGCGGACCGTTATCGTCACGCATCATCCACTCCAGCGGGTACAGCTTAAATGCACGCTGGATGACATTATCATCAAGATCGGTCAGTACACCGCCGACGCCCAAACCGAGATCTTCAATGTAGATAAACCGCGACTCCTGTCCTGCCTGCTGAGCGCAGTCCTGCAAGTACAGCACGGTACTCCTGTCTTCGTCGGTGTCCTGACAGCAGCAAAAATAAAACGGCTCCCGGCTATAAAGCTCGCTAAAGCGTGAAATCAGGCGCTCCTGAATGGCATTGTACTGATCGGCATCGCGCGGAATAACGCCGCTGCGCCGGGCATCTTCCAGCCACAACCACTGGAAATAAGCCGACTCATACAACGAGGTCGGCGTATCAGCGTTGTATTCCAGCAGCTTCACCGGCGCATTGCCACACCAGGCAAAATCCATACGGCCATACAGCGAAGGATCGCGGGAGCGCCAGCTTTCAGCGATCACATCCCAGTACAACGGCGGGATCGCCAGTTGCGTCAGGATCTCTTCATCTTTAACCGCGCGATCCACCACCTCAAGGCACATCTGATGCAGTTCCGCAGTCGGTTTTTCGATCTGCTCTTCAATCTGGCGCAGAGTAAAACGGTAAGCCCGACTCTCATCCCAATAGATTTCATTGTCGATGATATGAAAGTCGAAACCGTTGTCGGCGGCGATCTGGTCGAGATCCCGCCGCACAGGAACGTTGTGTCTCAGCATGATTAGCCTCCCCAATGCCCACGGGCGCTGGAAGAACGACCATAGCCGCCGCGAGAAACGGTAGACGCTTTTTTGGTGGTAAAGCCGCCCGTGGAATAAGACTCTTTTTTGCCAGAACCGGAGCGCCAGGAGTAATCACCGGAAGTGTTGCGCCAGACGGGTCGCGAAGCAAATGAGGAGCCGCCGCTGTTATAAACGAACTGCTCATCGCGATCTTTACGAATAACCCGGCTTAACAAAAATCCAGAAACGACCGGGATCCAACTCTGTTCGATATTGTCATAATAGCAATTTTGATACTTAGACTGACAATTTTGCTGAGTCATATTCTTCGGTACATCGGCATAAAATGCCGCTTTGGCGTTGTTCCAGCCACGCGCGCAAATGTCTGCATTATTACCGTCATCAATACAATCCTGCACTGTCGAATAAAACGTTCCGTCACCGTCGTTATCGACATCGCTACTTTCACTCCATCCTTTGATCACTAAAAAAACTGCGCCGCCCATAATCGCCAGGGTCAGATATTTTTGTGCGTAGCGATTGCGACGCGGCTCAAAAGGATTATTGGGTCTACCAATGCGACTGATCGCTCCGTGACCAATTTTACTGTTATTTCTTGATTTGCGTTTTCTGGCCATGATCATCCATTACCATGTCATACAAGCTGCGTTAAAAATACCGCCAGCCAGCGCGGCGGTTCCCATAAACATTCCTGCCGCAGTGTTGTGATTAATAATTTTATCGCTTAATGCCGGCATATAAAGTCTGACGCCAGCAAAAACGAGTAACTGAATCACCAGTGCGATTCCGCCCCAGGCAAAATAATCTGGAATACTCACCGCATTGATTGCCGCACTGGATAACGGGATCACGTAGCCCAACAATGTACCGCTGAATGCCAGTGACGCCGCGGTATTATTGTTTTTGATTAATTGCCATTCGTTGTGCGGTGTAATTTTGGAGTAGATAAACAGAAAAATAATTATCATCGCCACGCCAATAAAAAAATAGGCGCTAAAAGCAAGAAGTGAATCCAGTATATGCATCGTAAACGTCCCTGTAATTAACCAATAATATTAAGTGATGTCAGCGGGATATCGACGCCCAGCGCGCGCGAAAATAACCACTCCGGCTCGCCGAGATCGTTAAAAGATTCCTCACCATTTAACAGCAAATATTCGTAAGTATCTTCGGTCACTTGCCGTTGGTAGCCCATGGTAAAATTATGGACCTCCCATTTGGCATGGTTTTGATTTTCTACTTTTTCCAGCATGTAGACGGGTTCAATATTTCCCGGTTCTTCGCTGTTAAAAAATCGCTGCCAGCGTTTTTCCTGCCAGTTTAAGGTCATTGCCCCCATCGCTTTGGCGTTGATCGCCTCGCGCCAGTGACTCTCTTTACTGATACCGTAGCTCTCTTCATAGACAAAGAGCTTGATATCATCAATGTCATCAATATCTTCGCCGCCGGTGGTATTGATTTGCAGAAATTCATCGCCTGAAGTGTAGTAGCGGAAAATCTGGCTACCGCCGCCCAGATCGATGCGGCTGACGGCGGCTACCGTGTATTCTTCACCCGGCAGCGCAATCAGCAATTCATCTTCCAGCAAACGAAACGCTAACGAGTCGAGCGTAAAGCCACTATTGAGATGAAGTCCCAGCGGACCGCGAACGATAACAGGCTTATCATCCTGACCAAACAGGCGCTGGAAAAAACCAGACATATTTTATCCTTAAATTAGCAGCCAGCCTTTTAGTGAGGCTGGCAAAAAATTACTCGCCCTGTTGGCGTTGCAGCCTTGCCAGCACATCCTGGGCATTGCTTTTGTTAACACCACCAATCCCCACTTCTGCCAGTTTTTCGTCGAGATCGCGACCGTCTGCCACTTTTTCCAGCTGCGCGGCGGCATCCAGCCGGGCCTGGCGCTCAGCCTGACGCGTTTGCAGGCGTTTTAATGACTCTGCAGCTGTCGAAACGCTGGAAGAGGCGCCAACGGTCGAGGTCGTTACGGCCTGCTGCGCACGCTGCATGGCTTCAGTAGCTTTAACGACTTCCATTTGTTGCTCAAATTGGGCAATACGCTGTGCCGTTGCCGTAACGGCTTTTTCCACACCATCGCGGGAGACTTCCAGATTCGACAACACCTGTTCTTCAGCGGTAATAAGATTCTCAAGGCGCGCAATTTCTTCGGCGACTTCGTTAATTAACGATGGGTTAACGTTCTTGCTTAATGCTTCCAGCGCACGGGCTTCCAGACTGGTTTTACGCTCGCGTAAATCTTTCAGCTTATCGTTACTTAATTTCACCCGCGCCAGCAGATCGACGCGAGATTTTCCGGCTTTATCCAGTTCAGCTTTGGCGTCCCGAATATGTTGTTCCAGCATGCGCACGCCCTGGGTTTCTTCAATGGATTCTTCCGCCTGGGAGATAAATGATTTCCCCAGCGTAAATAAACTTTTTAAAATTCCCATAAATACCCGTCCTTGTAATTAGTGTGAATATTCTTCTGTAATTTCAGCCAGATCCAATGCATTATCTACCAGCGAGGTTATCTCAAGCAGGATATCTTCAAGAGAAGATTTAAGCGATAACGCCCCAAAAACAATGTAATACTCTTCCTGTTGTACACTGGAGATCCCTACCGATGAAAGCGGCATAATCTTCTGATTTCTTAATAAAAAGGTATTAAATTCATCCGGATTGCTGATACAACTTACCGGACAAATAAATGTTTCGATAATCATCTGGCGGGAAGTAAAAAGAATATTGATCTGCAAATCGCCATAATCATTCATTTTAATAATTAATGCGTTTTCGCTATTCGTTATATCAATATTTTGTTCAGGTACAGTTTGCAGCGCCGTCGCCAGCACCAACGGATTCCATGTCATATATTATTCCATATATATAAAATTTAATTATTAATAAGGTGAATATTTATAGAGCGTAATTATCTTACCAGCTATAGATAAAAAAAAACCATCCAAATCTGGATGGTTTTTCTTAAATCAGAGGGATTAGCTGCGCTGGCGAACCGCTTCAAATAAGCAAATTCCGGTCGCAACCGAAACGTTCAGCGAAGAAACACTTCCTGCCATTGGGATGCTGATCAACTCATCGCAATGTTCACGAGTCAGGCGACGCATACCTTCACCTTCCGCGCCCATCACCAGCGCCAGTCGTCCGGTCATTTTGCTCTGATAGAGCGTATGATCCGCCTCGCCTGCCGTACCGACGATCCAGATGTTCTCTTCCTGCAACATACGCATGGTGCGCGCAAGGTTAGTCACCCGAATCAGCGGAACGCTTTCTGCCGCGCCGCAGGCTACTTTTTTCGCCGTGGCGTTGAGCTGTGCGGAGCGATCTTTCGGCACAATCACCGCATGAACGCCAGCGGCGTCCGCGCTACGCAGGCACGCGCCGAGGTTGTGCGGATCGGTTACACCGTCGAGGATCAGCAGGAATGGTTGATCGAGCGAAGCGATCAGATCCGGCAGATCGTTTTCCTGATACTGCCGTCCTGGTTTCACACGGGCGATAATGCCCTGATGCACGGCACCGTCGCTTTTCTCATCGAGATATTGGCGGTTTGCCAGCTGGATAACCACGCCCTGGGACTCAAGGGCGTGAATCAGCGGTAACAGACGTTTATCTTCACGGCCTTTTAAAATAAAGACTTCCTGAAAACGTTCAGGGGCGCGCTCCAGCAGGGCCTGCACTGCGTGGATGCCGTAAATCATTTCGCTCATTAATGTACTCGTTGTTTACGTTTTGCCTGATGCGCTACGCTTATCAGGCCTACATGATCCCTGCAATATATTGAATTTGCGTGATTATGTAGGCCGGATAAGGCGTTCACGCCGCATCCGGCATGAACAAAGCGCATTTTGTCAGCAATCTGACCCTCTTCTGTTTGAAGAGGGTATTGATCACTCTGCCACTTTTTTCTTCGCCGCACGCTTCGCTTTGGTCGCAGCGGCTATTTTTTGTGTTTTAGCCGATGGCTTTTTCGCTTTTTTCGCATCTTTCTTCACCGCTTTCGGCTTCGGTTTTTTCTCGCCACGGAAGGCGCTATCTGGCTCAAAGTTTACCTTTTTGCCTACCTGACGACGCTTACCGCCTTTTTTGCCGGCATCGCCTTTTTTCGCTTTCTCGCGCGCAGTTTTACCAACGTTACGCGGTGCACGTTCACTGGAGATCAGGCTAAAGTCGATTTTGCGCTCGTCCATATTAACCGCTTCGACGCGAACTTCCACGCGATCGCCCAGGCGGTAAGTCTGACCACTGGATTCGCCCATCAGACGTTGACCCACCTGGTCAAAGCGATAGTAGTCGTTGTCCAACGAAGAGACATGGACCAGACCATCAATGAACAGGTCATCCAGGCGGACAAAGAAGCCGAAGCCAGTAACGCTGGCAATCACGCCTTTAAAGACGTTGCCCACCTGGTCGAGCATGAAGTCACACTTCAGCCAGTCAGCCACATCGCGCGTTGCTTCGTCGGCACGACGTTCCGCCATCGAACAGTGCTGACCCAGTTGCAGCATCTCTTCCATCGAATAATGGTAGCCACCGGTTTCGGTGGTATTCCCCTGATGCCCCTGCTCTTTCGCCAGCAGATACTTAATGGCGCGGTGCAGCGTCAGGTCAGGATAACGACGAATCGGCGAAGTAAAGTGCGCATAGGACTGCAATGCCAGACCGAAGTGACCACGGTTTTCCGGATCGTAAATCGCCTGTTTCATCGAGCGCAGCAGCATAGTTTGCAGCATTTCTGCGTCAGGACGGTCGGCAACAGACTCCAGCAGTTCCGCGTAGTCACGCGGTTCCGGCTTGTTACCGCCCGGCAGTTCCAGCCCCAACTCCGCCAGCACTGAACGGAAAGAGGTAATCGCTTCGGTGCTCGGCTTGTCGTGAATACGGAACAGTGCCGGTTCTTTGGCTTTCTCAACGAAACGCGCCGCCGAGATATTCGCCAGAATCATACACTCTTCAATTAACTTGTGTGCGTCGTTACGTTGGGTCTGTTCGATACGCTCAATACGGCGTTCAGCGTTGAAAATGAACTTCGCTTCTTCACTCTCAAATGAGATCCCACCGCGTTCTTCACGGGCTTTATCCAGCACTTTATAGAGGTTATGCAACTCTTCGAGATGCTTAACCAGCGGCGCGTACTGCTCGCGCAGATCCTGATCGCCCTGCAGAATATGCCAGACTTTGGTGTAGGTCAGACGCGCGTGAGAGCTCATCACCGCTTCATAGAATTTGTAGCCAGTCAGGCGGCCTTTCGACGAAATGGTCATCTCGCACACCATACACAGGCGGTCTACCTGCGGGTTGAGCGAGCACAGGCCGTTAGAGAGCACTTCCGGCAGCATCGGGATAACCTGCGAAGGGAAATACACCGACGTACCACGGTTACGCGCTTCGCTGTCCAGCGGTGTTGGCGGACGCACATAGTAGCTGACGTCGGCAATCGCGACCCATAAACGCCAACCGCCGCCGCGTTTTTTCTCGCAGTAAACTGCATCGTCAAAGTCACGGGCGTCTTCGCCATCAATGGTGACCAGCGGTAAATCGCGCAGATCGACACGACCCGCTTTTGCTTCTTCCGGCACTTCTTCTTTCAGCCCGGCAACCTGTTGCTCAACAGCCTGCGGCCAGATGTACGGAATTTCATGAGTACGCAGAGCGATATCAACCGCCATGCCGGTGCCCATATTATCGCCCAGCACTTCGACGATTTTACCCACCGCTTTGGTACGGCGAGTCGGGCGTTGGGTCAGTTCAACAACCACCACAAAGCCCATCCGCGCGCCCATGATCTGATCGGGCGGGATTAAGATATCGAAGCTCAGACGGCTGTCGTCAGGAACCACAAAGCCGACGCCCGCTTCGGTAAAGTAGCGACCAACAATCTGGCTGGTTTTTGGCACCAGTACGCGAACAATACGCGCTTCACGACGACCTTTACGGTCAGCGCCCAGCGGCTGCGCCAGCACCTGATCGCCATGAATGCAGGTTTTCATCTGCTCACTGGAGAGATACAAATCATCTTTACGTCCTTCAACCCGCAGAAAGCCGTAGCCATCACGGTGGCCAATAACGGTACCTTTCACCAGGTCGAGGCGTTCCGGCAGCGCATAGCACTGACGGCGAGTGAAGACCAGTTGACCATCGCGCTCCATCGCACGCAGGCGGCGACGCAGGCCTTCAAGCTGCTCTTCGCCTTCAATGTGCAGCTCTACCGCCAGCTCATCACGGCTGGCCGGTTTTTCACGTTTGGTTAAATGTTCGAGGATAAATTCCCGACTAGGGATGGGATTCGCGTATTTTTCAGCTTCGCGTTCCTGGAAAGGATCTTGTGACATCTCGGTTCCTCCGTTGTCATCTCTGATGAAGATTTTCGTCACTCCACCAGCAATAATTTATAAAGCGGTTGATTCTCTTCAACCAAATCGGCAAGCGTGTAGTTATCCAGTTCCGTAAGAAAACTTTGCACGGCCTTAGAAAGTGCCTGTTTCAACCGACAGGCAGGTGTAATGTGGCAAAACTCACTACTGCAATTCACCAGCGATAAAGGTTCCAGCTCGCGCACCACATCACCAATACGTATCGCACTCGCCGGTTTACCCAGGCGAATGCCGCCATTTTTTCCACGAACAGCAGTCACGTAGCCGGCACGACTAAGTTGATTGATTATTTTGACCATATGATTACGGGAGACGCCGTAGACGTCAGTCACTTCAGAAATACTGGTCATCCGCCCTTCTGGCAATGATGCCATGTAGATCAGCGCGCGTAATCCGTAATCAGTGAAACTCGTTAACTGCACATCAACCTCAAAAAAGGGAAATCGGGAAAAAATACATTTATATTGATGATAAACCAGCCACAAGCTGTGTCGCTAATTTATTTCAGTTTGGGGAAGGAAAAAAGCGAGGATTTAACACTGTGTCGGATAGCGTAATGGCTTACCCGACACAGCAATGTATCACACTGTTAGCCCAGCAGGCAAAATATCTGCCGGGCGTCCCAGAATTACGCGTCGAACGGGTCGCGCAGAATCATGGTTTCAGAACGATCCGGGCCGGTAGAGATGATATCGATCGGTACACCGGTCAGCTCTTCAATGCGCTTGATGTAGTTCAGCGCCGCCTGCGGCAGGCCGCTACGATCTTTCACGCCGAAGGTGGATTCAGACCAGCCCGGCATGGTTTCGTAAATCGGCTCTACACCTTTCCAGTCGTCAGCTGCCAGCGGAGTGGTAGTCACTTCGCGACCATCCGGCATACGGTAAGCCACGCAGAGTTTCACCTCTTTCAGGCCATCCAGAACGTCCAGTTTGGTCAGGCAGAAGCCAGACAGGGAGTTCAACTGTACCGCACGACGAACGGCAACAGTATCCAGCCAGCCGGTACGACGACGACGACCCGTCGTTGCGCCGAATTCGTTACCCTGCTTGCAGAGGAACTCGCCAGTTTCATCAAACAGTTCGGTCGGGAACGGACCTGCACCTACACGAGTGGAGTAAGCTTTGAGGATACCCAGAACGTAATCAACATAACGCGGGCCCAGGCCGGAACCGGTCGCCACGCCACCAGCAGTGGTGTTGGAAGAAGTTACGTACGGATAAGTACCGTGGTCGATATCCAGCAGCGTACCCTGCGCACCTTCGAACATGACGAAATCGCCACGCTGACGCGCCTGGTCGAGCAGGTCAGAAACGTCAACCACCATAGAAGTCAGGATGTCGGCAACTGCCATCGTATCATCCAGAACTTTCTGGTAATCAACCGCTTCAGCTTTGTAGTAGTTAACCAACTGGAAGTTGTGATATTCCATCACTTCTTTCAGTTTTTCAGCGAAGGTTTCTTTGTCGAAAAGGTCGCCAACACGCAGACCGCGACGTGCCACTTTATCTTCATAAGCAGGCCCGATACCACGACCGGTGGTGCCGATCGCTTTCGCGCCACGCGCTTTCTCACGCGCGTTATCCAGCGCAACGTGATAATCAAGGATCAGCGGACATGCTTCGGACAGCAGCAGACGCTCACGAACGGGGATGCCACGGTCTTCCAGTTCTTTCATCTCTTTCATCAGCGCGGCCGGAGACAGCACAACACCGTTACCGATGATGCTGGTTACATTCTCGCGGAGAATACCTGATGGAATAAGATGGAGAACGGTTTTTTCACCGTTGATTACGAGAGTATGGCCTGCGTTGTGACCGCCCTGGTAGCGTACAACATATTTAGCCCGTTCAGTCAGAAGATCGACGATCTTACCTTTACCTTCGTCACCCCATTGGGTGCCCAGTACGACGACGTTGTTACCCATTTTTCAAAATCACCGTTTGCTTAAAAATGGATTCTACCATCGCTTTTTCAGAGTTACAGCACTTTTTGCATCCAAAAATGACCTTAGTCAGCCTATTTTTTGCTCAGCCAATCGTTTTCCTCAACATGTAGTAGACCACAACGCCCGCAACCACAAGTCCACCGCCAAAACGACGTAAAATATTATCGGGTAAATTAGTCATTGCGGAGATCATCTTCTTCCATGCCTTCGGGTAAAGCATCGGCCCTAAACCTTCCAACACTAAAACCAGGGCAAGCGCCAGCCAGATAGTCGAATTCATTCATTATCCTTATAGAAAAAGAAAACCACCGACATCCCTGAGGATGCGGTGGCTTTATTGACCTGTACCGCGGTCGTTATATTAACGCGTCGCGGAGCTCGGCGTCTTCATATAGCGGAAGAAATCGCTGTCCGGGCTCATGACCATCACGTCCTGATTGCCAGAGAAGCTGTTCTCATAAGCACGCAGGCTACGAATGAACGCGTAGAAGTCTGGATCCTTGCTGAATGCGTCTGCAAACAGCTTGGCAGCTTCGGCATCACCTTCACCGCGCATGATACGGCCCTGACGTTCGGCTTCTGCCAGCGTTCTGGTGACTTCATAGTCAGCAGTCGCACGCAGTTTTTCTGCTTCTTCCTGACCTTGTGAACGATGACGACGTGCTACCGCTTCACGCTCGGCGCGCATACGGTTGTAGATCGCTTCAGACACTTCGGTCGGCAGGTTGATCTGCTTGATACGCACATCGACAACTTCAATACCCAGCGCCGCCATACTGTTCGGGTTGATGACCGGAACTTTGCCCTTCGTCTCAGCTGTTACGCGCTCTGCCGCTTCGGCAATGGCGTTATCTGCTGCCGGGGTAGTAACTTCATCTTCTGTACCCGCAGAACCAGAGTTCAGCGCGTCACGCACTTCCAGGGTCAGACGACCACGGGAATCGGTGACGATGTCTTTCACGTCCAGGCGACCAATTTCAGAACGCAGACGGTCAGAGAACTTACGTTTCAACAGCACTTCCGCTTGCGAAATGTCGCCACCGCCCGTTGCCAGGTAGTAACGGCTGAAATCGCTGATGCGCCATTTGATGTAAGAGTCGACGATCAGGTCTTTCTTCTCTTTGGTCACAAAGCGGTCGGCCTGGTTGTCCATGGTCTGAATACGTGCGTCGAGCATTTTCACCGTTTCAATGAACGGTATCTTGAAATGCAGACCCGGCTCATAAACCAGAGGTTTGTTGTCATCGTCACGCAGTACCTTACCAAAACGCAGCGTAATACCGCGCTCACCTTCTTTGACGACAAAGACAGACATGTAAAGCACTACCAGCACAATGATGATAATCGCGATAACTGACTTACGCATCGTTATTCCCCCTGACGCTGGTAGTCGTTACGCTGCGCGTTGGCGCGGCGTTGGTCCATAATATCGCCCTGACTGGTGGACGACGTGTTGCTTGCTCCACTGGTTGTGGAGGAAGAGGCTGGCGGCAGACGCAGCAGATTGCTGGCACCGTTATCGCTCTTCGCCGCAGGGGCGTTACCACCTTTCAGCATCTGGTCTAACGGCAGAACCATCAGGTTGCCACCTTTATCGTTAACCAGCACTTTGCGGGTGTTACCCAACACTTTTTCCATCGTCTCGATATACAGACGCTCGCGAGTAATTTCCGGCGCGGCTTTATATTCCGGCAGAAGTTTAGCAAAGCGCGCCACTTCACCCTGAGCTTCCAGGATGGTCTGGGCCTTGTACGCACGCGCCTCTTCGAGGATACGTTGCGCCTGACCGTTCGCACGCGGCTGAACTTCGTTGGTATACGCTTCTGCTTCACGAATGTATTGCTGTTCGTTTTCACGCGCGGCAATCGCATCATCAAACGCCGCTTTTACTTCTTCCGGCGGACGAGCAGCCTGGAAGTTGACGTCCAGCAGCGTGATACCCATGTCATACGGGCGGATAGTCTCTTCCAGTTCGCGCTGAGTATCGCTACGAATCACGGTACGACCTTCCGTCAGAATGCGGTCCATAGTGTATTTACCGATAACCCCACGCAGGGCGCTGTCGGTAGCCTGACGCAGGCTGTCATCCGGGCTGGTCACGCTATACAGATATTTTTCCGGATTGGTAACGCGGTACTGCACGTTCATCTCAACGCGCACTACGTTTTCATCGGACGTCAGCATCACACCGGAAGCGGCCAATTCACGCACGGCTTCCACGTTCACCGGTTTGACTTCGTCGATAAACGTCGGTTTCCAGTTCAGACCCGGCTCAACCAGATGGCTGAATTTGCCAAAGCGTGTTACCACGCCGCGTTCGGCTTCTTTAATGGTGTAGAAACCACTGGCCGCCCAGATAATGACAATCGCTGCCGCTGCGATGGTAACGACACGACCGCCAAGCTGCGGGCGCGGGCCTTGTGATGAACTGCCACCGCCAGAACCAGTGCCTTTACCGCCGCCCAGACCACCGAGCTTTTTGCTCAGTTTGCGGAAGATATCATCTAAATCAGGTGGCCCTTGATCGCGACCGCCTTTGTTTCCATTTCCCTCAGAGTTGCCGCCAGGTTTGCTGCTTCCCCACGGGTCGCGGTCTTGTCCGTTATTACCGGGCTGATTCCACGCCATGTTTGTGCTCCATATTTGTTATGCGGTGATCCCTGTTGTCTTTCGACGCCAGAGGATATGACTCCACGCTTCAGACGCTACGCCGTTAGATCAGGTAATCGATCAACGTCGGTTCTTGTTTACAGAGGCGACGCCAGTCAACGATCGGCATACGAACTTGCAGACTTACGCTGCCGTCTTCCTCCATCCACTCTTTTTCTATTGCCTGAAGCTGATAAAAACGACTTCTCAGACGCCCTTCCTGCGGTGGCAGACGCAATGTATGCTGCGCCACCTCGCCGGAAAGCCGCTCCGTCAAAGCCTGAAAAAGCTGTGGTATCCCCGCTCCGGTCTGTGCGGAAAGCCAGACACGGCTCGGTTTGTTCTCTTCGTCCCGATCAATACGCGGTTCGAAATCTTCCAGCATATCGATCTTGTTCATCACCAGCAGAGTTGGGATCTCGTGAGCATCGATCTCTTCAAGAACCGTATTCACCGCTTCGATGTTTTCTTGTACACGCACATCCGCCGCATCAATCACATGCAGCAGCAATGTGGCTTGCCGCGTCTCTTGCAACGTGGCTTTAAACGCCGCCACCAGATCGTGCGGCAGGTGGCGAATAAACCCTACGGTATCTGCCAGCACGGTTTCACCGACATCCGCGACGTCAATACGCCGCAACGTCGGGTCGAGGGTGGCAAACAACTGGTCTGCCGCGTAGACCCGCGCTTCGGTGATGCGATTGAAAAGGGTAGATTTACCGGCGTTGGTATATCCCACCAGCGAAACAGTAGGGACGTCGGCTTTGATACGTGATTGCCGCCCCTGCTCACGCTTCTTTTCAACTCTTTCCAGGCGCGACTGTATCTGTACGATGCGATTACGCAACAAACGACGGTCGGTTTCGAGCTGGGTTTCACCCGGACCACGCAAACCGATCCCGCCTTTCTGTCTTTCAAGGTGGGTCCAGCCACGCACCAGGCGCGTAGCCAGATGGCGCAGCTGCGCCAGCTCAACCTGCAACTTACCCTCATGGGTACGCGCACGTTGGGCGAAAATATCTAAAATAAGGCCGGTGCGGTCGATAACACGACACTCGCACAAACGCTCCAGGTTACGCTCCTGCGCCGGGCTCAGGGCATGGTCAAAAAGAACGACCGAAGCACCCGTCGCTTTTACGGCTTCCGCAATTTCAACTGCTTTACCTTCACCTACAAAATACTTTGGGTGCGGCGCTTTACGGCTACCGGTAATCACCTGCAATGCTTCGACACCGGCGGAAGAAACCAGAGATTCAAACTCCTGGAGGTCTTCCATATCTTTGTCTTGCGTAAAATAGATGTGTACCAGTACCGCCTGCTCACCAGCATCATAACGGTCAAACAAGCGTATAACCCTCTAAATAGATCAGCGGGGAACGCAGGATCGCTGGCTCCCCGTGTAAAAAAAACAGCCCGAAACCTTATTCGGTTTCTTCGCTGTCCTGTTGCGCGGAAGTATTCTGCGCGCTGCTACCATGATGGTAGTTACTGCTGGTACCGCCACCGGCGTTGTTACTGTGATGAGAAACCGGGCGAGACGGGACAACAGTAGAAATCGCGTGCTTATAAACCATCTGGCTGACCGTGTTTTTCAACAGGATCACGAACTGATCAAAAGACTCGATTTGTCCTTGCAGCTTAATACCATTCACCAAATAAATAGAAACTGGAACACGTTCCCGACGCAGTGCGTTCAGGAACGGATCTTGTAAAGATTGCCCCTTAGCCATTCTCTCTTTTCCTTATATGCTTATTTGTACTTTGAACCTTTCGATTCTGAAAAAATTGCGCACGATACGTCTCAATTGTACACATTCAGCCTGCGATAGCACCAACAACCTGTAATACTTCGTCACGCGCCTGTTCTGGTTTTTCACTGTCAAGCCAGTGAACCCCTTCCCAACCACGCAGCCAGGTTATCTGCCGCTTCGCCAACTGTCTCGTGGCGCAAACACCTCGATAAACCATTTCATCGTATGAGATTTCGCCTTCAAGGTAAGACCACATCTGGCGATAACCCACGCAACGAATGGAAGGCAAATCCGTATGCAAATCTCCTCGGGCAAAAAGCGCCCGGACTTCTGCTTCAAAACCTGAAGCCAACATCTGATGAAAACGCTGCTCAATTCGTTGATGGAGCAGTTCACGGCTCGCCGGGGCGATGGCGAACTGATGCACCTGATACGGTAGAGCGTCTCCTGACGTTTGCGTCAGTTCCGTTAAAGTTTTACCCGAAATGAAAAAAACTTCCAGTGCCCGGGAAAGCCTTTGTGGATCATTTGGATGAATCCTTGCTGCCGCAACCGGATCGATCTCCTGAAGTTGACGATGCAATGACTCCCAACCTTGCTCTGCCGCCTGTTGCTCAATTCTGGCCCGTACTTCCGGGTCCGCCGACGGTAGCGGCGACAACCCTTCCAGCAATGCCTTGAAATACAACATCGTACCGCCCACTAACAGTGGGATCCGCCCCGCCGCCGTGATATCGGCCATCTCCGCCAGCGCATCGCGGCGAAAATCAGCGGCCGAATAAGTCTGCGACGGATCGCGAATATCCAGCAATCGGTGCGGCGCAGCGAGTAATTCTTCAGCGTTCGGCTTCGCCGTCCCGATATCCATCCCTTTGTAAATAAGGGCAGAATCAACGCTTATCAACTCTACTGGTAAAATTTTACGCAGCTCAATAGCTAACGCCGTTTTACCGGAGGCCGTCGGCCCCATTAAAAAAATCGCCTTAGGCAGGCTCGCCTTACTGATATCACTCATCTTTCAGGGCTTTTATCGCCGGATGTAAATCAACAGATTGTAACAGACCACCCGGCGGCGTTTTCACAAGCTGCGGACATAACCGTTCTACATCCGTCAGCAGGGTAATGGCCTGTGCCATCGACCACTGCGCATGTTCGCTCATCAGATTTCGTGCAATCCACTGCGCAATATTGCCAGGTTCGAATACGGACTGCTTCGCCAGGTAGCCTATCAGTTCAGGAATCAAGATTTGTAAATTTTGTTGGCGTAAGGGTAAAGGCACGGCCCTGATGGTCACATGCTGCGCATCGGACTGAAATTCAATACCCAATTCCGCCAGTGCAGACTGCGCTTTTTCTAAGGCCGATCTTTCTTCACCAGAGACTTTTAGCCGCAGCGGAATAAGCAGCGGCTGAGCGCAGACCGGCGCATCTCCCGGCGTTAACTGCGCCTGACGTAACCAGCGTTCCGCCACCGGCAGGGCTAAAAGTGAAATATTGCCGTCACGTTCCAGCAGCGCACAGTCCAAATGGACGATAGTCAGCACCCGACCAAAGCTTTGACCATTCGCAGCCAGCGTAAGTTCCTGCGATTCTTGCACTTTTGGTTTGTGCATCGCTGCAGGCGTTTGCAACAGCTGGCGATACACTTCGCCTTGCTGTTTCTGGTAGCCCGGTTGCGCGTTCGGCCACGGGGCAGCCTGACGGCTACCGCTACTTGTTGCAGGCGCAGGAGATGAAGACGGAGAGTAACGCGGAGCCACTGGCTCACGAACTGCCGGTTCAGCAAAGTGATTACGCCCTGCTGCCACGCGGTTTTCGGGTATATGGCGCGGTGCTGACTGGGCGTTATCTTCCAACGGCAAGGGCGTTTCCAGCTGCTGTTGCAGCACGCTCAGCACGCCCTGATAGATAAAGTCATGCACCAGACGCGACTGATGGAAACGCACTTCGTGTTTGGCGGGGTGTACGTTGACGTCCACCTGATGCGGGTCGATCTCCAGATATAGCACAAACGCCGGTTGCTGATCGGCGCCCAGTTTGTCTTCGCAGGCCTGGCGGATCGCGTGATTAATCAGGCGATCGCGCATCATGCGCCCATTTACGTAACAATATTGAATTTCCGCCAGTGCGGGCGTGATGTGATTCGGATCTGCCACCCAGCCACGCAGCGTGAGATCGCCGTGTTGCCATTCGATCGCCAGCGCATGTTCGAGAAAAGCAGTGCCGCAAATCGTCCCTAAACGGCGTTCTTTTTGCCCGCCTTCCGGTACTGCTCGGTACTGACGTACGATTTTTCCGTTATGCGACAGGTTGATAGTGACGTCGAAACGCGCCAGCGCAATGCGGCGGATGATTTCATCGATATGGTTAAATTCGGTTTTCTCGGTGCGCAAGAATTTGCGCCGCGCCGGGGTGTTGTAGAACAGGTCCAGCACTTCCAGCGTCGTACCCAACGGATGCGCCGCCGGTTTAACCGTCACGTCCATATCGCGCCCTTCGGCATAGGCCTGCCAGGCTTCCTGCTGCTCCGTGGTACGCGAAGTGAGCGTCAGACGGGAAACCGAACTGATACTCGCCAGCGCCTCACCGCGAAAGCCCAAGCTGATAATAGCTTCGAGATCGTCCAGAGAGGCGATTTTACTGGTGGCATGACGAGCCAGCGCCAGCGCCAGCTCATCTTTTTTGATACCGCAGCCGTTATCACGAATGCGGATAAGTTTCGCCCCACCGCGTTCGATATCAATATCGATACGCGTCGCGCCCGCATCGAGGCTGTTTTCCACCAGTTCTTTGACTACCGACGCAGGTCGCTCGACCACCTCACCTGCGGCAATCTGGTTCGCCAGTTGTGGCGGTAAGACCTGAATTGGCATCAATAATCCTTAGTTTGGCAGCGTGCGATCTGGCGTCGTCACCGTACTGGCAGTTTGTGCCGTTGCACCCTGCGGCGCAGACTGCATTGGATGCGCAAGGAAGTAATTGCGCAGGCCGTTGTAAATGGCTTCTGCCAGTTGTTGTTGGTAATCGTCGCTCGCCAGCAAACGTTCTTCGCTGTTATTGCTGATAAAACCAGTTTCGACCAGTACTGACGGGATATCCGGCGAACGCAGAACGCCGAGACTGGCGTGTTCTGGTCGGCGTTTATGAATTTCGCCAATGCGTTGCAACTGACTGATCATATTGGTCGCCACATCATACCCTACCCGCTGGGAATGACCGAACTGTAAATCCAGCACCGCCTGGCTTAGGTACGGGTCGGCCTGACTGTTCGCCAGCACATCACCCGCCCCGCCCAGCAGCTCCGACTGCTTCTCATGCTGTTCCAGCCAGCTTGCCATTTCGCTGTTGGCGCGACGGTTTGAGAGCACCCATACAGAGGCACCGGTGGCACTACGGTTTGGTGCGGCATCGGCATGAATCGACACAAGGAAATTGGCGTTTTGCTTACGTGCCACATCACTACGCCCCATCACCGAGATAAAGTAATCCCCGTCACGGGTTAAAACGCCCTTAAACATCGGATCGTTATTGAGCAAGGTACGTAATTTACGCGCAATGGCGATGGTGACATTTTTCTCCCGTGTACCACCAGGGCCGATAGCGCCAGGGTCCTGGCCGCCGTGTCCGGCATCAATAGCGATGACAATTTTATCGCCAGTGTTAGCCGTCGCGCGCGCTGCCGGACGCGTTACCGTATTGCTGCTGATAACACCCGTGGTACGGTTGCTTTCTGTTTTAAACGGATTGCGCGCCGGTTCGCTAACGCGCGGTGCGACAACCGCAGGCGTTTCAACGCGTTTCGCAACCACTGGCGGCGGAGGAGGCGGTGGCGGCACATCGGCGTTAATCGTAAAGACGACGGTGTAATTGCTGCCATTCTGCCGCTTCACCGCTTCGGTTTTACCGTTTTCGGTAAGATCGACCACCAGCCGCAACGTTTGTGCATCTTTAGGCGTTCCAGAGCGAATTGCCTTCACCAGATTATTACCGCTGAACAACAACGGCAGCCCCTGAATCACGCCCGTTTGTTTGATATCGAGTGCCACGGTGCGTTTGCTTTGATGGCTAAACGCATAATCAGGATCGCCAATAAAACTCAACGTTATCCGCGCCTGTTGGTTGCCGTTAGAAACCTGAATATCAGAGAGCGTCGCGGCGCCAGCCTGCGCGCACAGCAGCACCAACGTCGCAACCAACCAATTTCTGATGCGATACATCATCCCGCCACCTTTCAAAGGTTAACCGGCTAAACGCGCCAGCAACAATTCACCCGCAGAGGAAACCGCACTCACGCGCGCCTCACGGCCTTGTGCCTGATAATCAATGTGTATTTCGACATCCGGGTCAGGAAGAACACCTGTACCTTGTTGTGGCCACTCCACCAGGCAGATGGCATCGTTGGCAAAATAATCGCGGATCCCCATAAACTCCAGCTCCTCGGGATCGGCAAGGCGGTACAAATCAAAGTGATAAACCATTATGTTGTCGAGCGTATAGGGTTCGACCAGCGTATAAGTGGGGCTTTTGACATTACCCTGATGACCCAGAGCCTGTAAAAAGCCCCGGCTAAAGGTGGTTTTACCTGCGCCTAAATCGCCATACAGATAGATTACGGTTGCGCCTTCGCAGGCTTTCGCTACCCGCTCGCCCAGGTCTAATGTTGCCTGCTCATCAGGGAGCGGAATTACTCGATTCATCATGGTTTTTATCAGTCACTTCCGGGTTAACAATACGCTGTAGCGTGGAAAAGAGATCGGTTGCCAGCATCCCGCGCGTACCAAAACGCGCCGCCAGTACGTCAGCTGCCGCGCCGTGTGCGACACAGCCTGCACAGGCTGCATCATACGGCGACAGTTTTTGCCCAAGCAATGCGCCAATAATACCAGAGAGCACATCGCCCATGCCGCCGCTCGCCATGCCTGCATTTCCGACATCAATAATGCCTAAAGCGTCAGGATGGGCGGCGACCACGGTTCCGGCACCTTTCAGCACCGCTACGCCGCCATAACGTTGTACCAGACGTTGGGCGCAATGTAAGCGGTCACTTTCAATTTCAGCGACGGAACAGCCTAACAACCGCGCAGCCTCGCCAGGATGCGGCGTGATCACGCGATTGTGACGCTTATCGGGATTGATTGCCAGCAGGTTCAATGCATCGGCATCCCACAACATCGGTTTGCGAAAATTCTCAACTTTTTGCAGGGCTTTTTTTCCCCACTCTTGCTGGCCCAGACCGGGACCAATCACCACCACATCGGCCCATTCCAGGCTTTCGGTAAGAGAGTCCATAGTCAGTTCATGCACCATCAATTCCGGTCGTGCAGTCAGCAGCGGCGCAATGTTTTCACAGCGAGTCAGTACTCGGACTAAACCAGCACCAGCACGCAGCGCCGCTTCCCCCGTCATACGAATCGCCCCCGCCGTGCCGTGATCGCCACCAATAATCACCAGCCGCCCGTGATCGCCTTTATGCGAAGTCGGGCGACGCGGTTTCAGCCAGTGAGAAAGTTGTTCAGCAGAAAACCGTTGAATTTTCGTCTCCTGACCTGCCAGCCAGCTATCCAGCCCCAGAGAGTCAAAATGCAGTTGTCCGGTAACATCCCGTGCTTTCCCGGTGAGCAAGCCAGGTTTCAGCGCAATAAAGGTGATGGTGTGATCGGCGTTGATCACCGCACCTGGCGTGGCGCCGGTTTCCGCCAACAGGCCGGAAGGAATATCAACCGCCACAATCGGCGCAGGATGGGTATTAGCATGGTCGATTAATTGGCTAATAGATTCACGAGGCGCTTGCTGCAATCCAGTGCCGAGCAGCGCATCAACAATCAGATCCACCGACTCGGGCCAGACAATATTCGTCGCATGGATTTCGCCTCCCGCGTTTAACCATGCCTCGCGTGCCAGCGCGGCCTCTTCCGGCAACGGTTTGTCACTTTCCTGGGCCAGCAGCGTGACATCAATACCGATCGCTTTGGCCAGCCGCGCGACCACGTAGCCATCGCCGCCGTTATTACCATGACCGCACAGCACCAGCCAGTGGCGGGCGTCAGGATAAGCCGAACGACACACCTGGAATGCGGCTTCGCCAGCGCGAAGCATCAGCTCATAGAGAGTGAGCCCCAGCGCATCTGCCGCCTCACGTTCTCCGCGGCGGATATCGTCGGCGTGCCAGACAGTGTGTGGTATACTTACGGGGTTTTTCTTCATTGTATGGTCCGTCATGTCAGAGCCCCTCGATCTCAATCAGTTAGCGCAAAAAATTAAACAGTGGGGGCTGGAACTGGGCTTTCAGCAGGTAGGTATTACCGATACCGATCTCAGCGAGTCCGAGCCCAAACTGCAAGCATGGCTGGACAAACAGTACCACGGCGAAATGGACTGGATGGCGCGTCACGGTATGCTGCGCGCTCGCCCTCACGAATTATTGCCCGGTACGCTGCGCGTGATCAGCGTGCGGATGAATTATCTTCCTGCCAACGCCGCATTTGCCAGCACGCTGAAAAATCCCAAACTCGGCTATGTTAGCCGTTATGCGCTGGGCCGTGACTATCACAAGCTTCTGCGCAACCGACTCAAAAAGCTGGGCGAGATGATTCAGCAACATTGTGTTTCGCTGAATTTTAGACCGTTTGTCGATTCTGCGCCTATTCTCGAGCGCCCGTTAGCTGAAAAAGCTGGACTTGGCTGGACAGGTAAGCACTCACTTATCCTCAATCGCGAGGCCGGTTCGTTCTTCTTTTTAGGTGAATTGCTGGTCGATATTCCTCTGCCCGTGGATCAACCGGTCGAGGAAGGATGCGGTAAATGCGTGGCCTGTATGACAATTTGCCCGACCGGCGCCATCGTCGAGCCATATACCGTCGATGCTCGCCGTTGTATTTCTTATCTGACGATTGAGCTGGAAGGGGCTATCCCGGAAGAGTTGCGACCGTTAATGGGAAACCGTATTTACGGCTGTGATGACTGTCAGCTTATTTGTCCGTGGAATCGCTATTCACAACTGACAACTGAAGACGATTTCAGCCCGCGCAAACCACTACACGCACCGGAACTCATTGAGCTTTTTGCATGGAGCGAAGAGAAATTCTTAAAAGTCACGGAAGGATCGGCGATTCGCCGTATAGGTCACCTGCGTTGGCTGCGTAATATCGCCGTAGCATTAGGCAATGCGCCCTGGGATGAAGCGATTCTGACGGCGCTGGAAAGTCGTAAAGGTGAGCACCCACTTCTTGATGAGCATATAGCGTGGGCGATTGCGCAGCAAATCGAGAGACGAAATGCGTGCGTGGCCGAAGTGCTATTACCAAAAAAACAGCGTCTGGTTCGTGTAATTGAAAAGGGACTACCACGTGACGCCTGATTCATCCACAGCTTGTGAATAAAAATAAAAACGCATTGCAATTCAAGACGAATATCATCGTCAAGTGATCGATACGACAAAATACAATCTTAATTTTCAACTTATATATCAACAGGTTAAAAAATTACTATTCACCGTGCGAAGTTTTTCTGAAATTAAGATTACAGCCCGCACCTGTGGATAACTCTGTTTACAAGAGTTTGTCAGAGGCAACAAAAACCAGCAATAACGCATCGCGTCGCTGTGGATATTTTATTGGGAGAAGAATTTGGAGCGGGAAACGAGACTCGAACTCGCGACCCCGACCTTGGCAAGGTCGTGCTCTACCAACTGAGCTATTCCCGCTTGGGTGGTCTGTGCTTTACAGCACTTTTCAAATTTTGGAGCGGGAAACGAGACTCGAACTCGCGACCCCGACCTTGGCAAGGTCGTGCTCTACCAACTGAGCTATTCCCGCGTACTACTTAATTTTTGCTTTCGTAATTTCGCATTTCTGCGTCGTTACGGGAGGCGCATTATACGAGAAATCTTTCCCTCTGCAACCCCCCTAAAAAAAATTTTTCGAATTTTTATCTCAAGTGCTGAAATTATCAGCAAGGCGTTCAATTTAGCGTCAAAATCACGCCACCGCAAGTGGATTCCGGCGGTTACGTGACCAGGAAGAATTTTACAGCTTGATGAAATGCTCGCGGTAGTAAGCCAGTTCCGCAACTGATTCGCGGATATCATCCATCGCCTGATGCGTCCCCTGCTTGGTAAAACCGTCGAGAATTTCCGGCTTCCAGCGGCGCGCCAGCTCTTTCAGCGTGCTGACATCGAGATAGCGGTAGTGGAAGTACGATTCCAGTTCCGGCATGTATTTGAACAGGAAGCGGCGATCCTGACCGATGCTGTTACCGCAGATAGGCGATTTCCCCGCAGGCACCCACTGTTTTAAAAATTCGAGCGTCGCCAGTTCTGCTTCCCGATCGCCCATCGTGCTCGCTTTCACACGCTCCACCAGCCCGCTGGCGGTATGGGTGCGCACGTTCCAGTCATCCATCAGCGCCAGCTGTTCATCGGACTGATGTACTGCAATGGTCGGCCCTTCTGCCAGAATATTCAGGTTGGCATCGGTCACCAGCGTGGCAATCTCAATAATGCGATCGCGCTCGGGATCCAGACCGGTCATCTCAAGATCGATCCAAATCAGGTTGTTTTCATTGGCACTCATGCTATTTTCCACCCATTCACAGTGACTATATTGATCCACAATTGCGTGTATCATAGATGTTTTGCCCATCAGGGGCGACCAGGAGTCTGTACGATTGAGTAAAAATAAACTCTCCAAAGGCCAGCAGCGCCGCGTGAACGCCAATCACCAGCGTCGTCTTAAAACGTCTAAGGAGAAGCCCGACTACGACGACAATCTGTTTGGCGAGCCTGATGAAGGTATCGTCATCAGCCGCTTTGGTATGCACGCTGATGTGGAATCCGCCGATGGCGACGTTCACCGCTGCAATATTCGCCGCACCATCCGTTCACTGGTAACCGGCGACCGCGTAGTCTGGCGTCCGGGTAAACCGGCGGCGGAAGGCGTAAATGTCAAAGGGATCGTGGAAGCGGTGCATGAGCGCACCTCGGTGTTAACACGCCCGGATTTCTATGACGGCGTGAAACCCATCGCCGCCAACATCGACCAGATTGTCATTGTCTCCGCCATTTTGCCGGAGCTGTCGCTCAATATTATCGACCGTTACCTGGTAGCCTGCGAAACCTTGCAGATTGAGCCGATTATTGTGCTCAACAAGATAGACCTGTTGGACGACGAAGGCATGGCGTTCGTCAACGAACAGATGGATATCTACCGCAACATCGGTTATCGCGTATTGATGGTTTCCAGCCATACTCAGGATGGGCTGAAACCGCTGGAAGAGGCATTGACCGGACGCATCAGCATTTTTGCCGGGCAATCTGGCGTCGGCAAATCCAGCCTGCTGAACGCGTTGCTGGGGCTGCAAAAAGAGATCCTGACCAACGATGTCTCTGACAACTCAGGTCTGGGCCAGCACACCACTACTGCCGCTCGGTTGTATCACTCCCCGCACGGCGGCGATGTGATTGATTCTCCTGGGGTACGCGAATTCGGACTCTGGCATCTCGAGCCGGAACAAATCACTCACGGTTTTGTCGAATTCCATGACTACTTAGGTCTGTGCAAATACCGCGATTGTAAACACGATACCGATCCGGGCTGCGCTATCCGTGAAGCCGTTGACGAAGGGAAAATCGCGGAAACCCGTTTCGAAAACTATCACCGTATTCTGGAAAGCATGGCGCAGGTAAAAACGCGTAAAAACTTTTCTGATACGGATGACTGACAATTAAGCTAACCGTCGTTAGAATCGTCCCCTTTTTTTCAGGATCCGGCATGTACGCCGGATCAGGAACGACAAAACAATGGCCTGGAGGCTACTTTGTTAAATTCATTTAAACTTTCGCTACAGTACATTCTGCCGAAACTATGGCTTACTCGCCTGGCGGGTTGGGGCGCAAGCAAGCGAGCAGGATGGCTGACAAAACTGGTTATTGATCTGTTCGTTAAATACTACAAAGTCGACATGCAAGAGGCGCAGAAGCCGGATACTGCCAGCTACCGCACCTTTAACGAATTTTTTGTCCGTCCGCTGCGTGACGAAGTACGCCCAATCAATACCGATCCAAATGTTCTGGTCATGCCTGCCGATGGCGTTATCAGCCAGCTAGGTAAAATTGAAGAAGATAAAATCCTGCAAGCCAAAGGCCACAATTACAGCCTCGAAGCCCTGCTGGCGGGCAACTATCTGATGGCGGATCTTTTCCGCAATGGTACGTTTGTGACCACTTACCTCTCCCCGCGTGACTATCACCGCGTACACATGCCGTGCAACGGTATTTTGCGTGAAATGATCTACGTACCGGGCGATCTCTTCTCCGTTAACCATCTCACTGCTCAGAACGTGCCGAATCTGTTTGCCCGTAACGAACGCGTGATCTGCCTGTTCGATACCGAATTTGGCCCGATGGCGCAGATTCTGGTCGGTGCGACGATTGTTGGCAGCATTGAGACGGTCTGGGCGGGTACCATTACACCACCGCGCGAAGGCATCATCAAACGCTGGACCTGGCCTGCCGGGGAAAACGACGGTTCTGTGGCGCTGCTGAAAGGCCAGGAAATGGGGCGCTTTAAACTTGGCTCTACCGTTATCAACCTGTTTGCACCAGGTAAAGTGAATCTGGTTGAGCAACTGGAAAGCCTGTCTGTCACGAAAATTGGCCAGCCGCTGGCAGTATCTACCGAAACCTTTGTTACGCCAGACGCTGAACCAGCCCCGCTTCCTGCTGAAGAGATCGAAGCAGAACACGACGCCAGCCCATTGGTTGACGATAAAAAAGACCAGGTCTAATCCATCAAAGGAAACGCTGACGTGCGCCTGATTATCACTTTTCTGATGGCCTGGTGCCTCAGTTGGGGGGCGTACGCCGCGACGGCCCCCGATAGCAAACAAATCACCCAGGAACTGGAGCAGGCAAAAGCGGCGAAACCCGTGCAGCCGGAAGTCGTAGAGGCGCTCCAGTCTGCCTTAAATGCGCTTGAGGAACGAAAAAGTTCCCTTGAGCGCATCAAGCAATATCAAGAAGTCATTGATAATTATCCGAAACTCTCCGCTACTCTGCGCGCACAATTAAACAACATGCGTGACGAGCCGCGCAGCGTGTCGCCGGGAATGTCTACCGACGCGCTGAATCAGGAAATTCTCCAGGTCAGCAGTCAGTTGCTGGATAAGAGCCGTCAGGCCCAGCAAGAGCAGGAACGCGCCCGCGAGATTGCCGATTCACTGAATCAACTGCCACAACAGCAAACCGATGCCCGTCGTCAGTTAAATGAAATCGAGCGCCGCCTGGGAACGCTTACCGGCAATACCCCGCTTAATCAGGCACAAAATTTCGCGTTACAGTCTGACTCCGCACGTCTGAAAGCCCTCGTTGATGAACTGGAGCTGGCGCAGCTGTCTGCCAATAACCGCCAGGAATTAGCGCGCTTGCGCTCTGAGCTGGCGGAAAAAGAGAGCCAGCAGCTGGATGCGTATTTGCAGGCCTTACGTAATCAGTTGAACAGCCAACGCCAGCTTGAGGCGGAGCGGGCGCTGGAAAGCACCGAACTGCTGGCAGAAAGCAGTGCCGATTTACCGAAAGATATCGTCGCGCAATTCAAAATTAACCGCGAACTGTCGGCGGCGCTGAATCAGCAGGCGCAGCGAATGGATCTCGTCTCTTCGCAACAGCGTCAGGCTGCCAGCCAGACATTACAGGTCCGGCAGGCGCTGAATACCCTGCGCGAGCAGTCACAATGGCTGGGAGCGTCCAACCTGCTCGGCGAAGCGTTGCGAGCACAGGTGGCACGACTGCCGGAAATGCCGAAACCGCAACAACTTGATACCGAAATGGCGCAGTTGCGCGTGCAACGGCTGCACTATGAGGATCTACTCAATAAACAACCGCAACTGCGACAAATCCTTCAGACTGACGGTCAGCCGCTGACCGCCGAGCAAAACCGTATTCTCGAAGCACAACTGCGTACTCAGCGTGAGTTGCTGAACTCATTGTTGCAGGGTGGTGACACGCTACTGCTGGAACTGACCAAGCTGAAAGTCTCCAACGGGCAACTGGAAGATGCGCTGAAAGAGGTGAACGAAGCGACGCACCGCTATCTGTTCTGGACCTCTGACGTGCGCCCGATGACCATCGCCTGGCCGCTGGAAATCGCCCAGGATCTGCGTCGTCTCATTTCGCTGGACACCTTCAGTCAGTTAGGTAAAGCCAGCATCATGATGCTGACCAGCAAAGAGACGATTTTGCCGCTGTTTGGCGCGTTGATTCTGGTCGGTTGCAGTATTTACTCGCGTCGCTATTTCACCCGTTTTCTCGAACGTTCGGCAGCGAAAGTCGGCAAAGTGACTCAGGATCACTTCTGGCTGACATTACGCACTCTTTTCTGGTCGATTCTCGTCGCGTCACCGCTACCGGTGCTGTGGATGACTCTGGGTTACGGCTTGCGCGAGGCGTGGCCTTATCCGCTGGCGGTAGCGATTGGCGATGGCGTAACGGCCACCGTGCCGCTGCTGTGGGTAGTGATGATTTGCGCCACCTTTGCCCGCCCTAACGGCTTGTTTATTGCCCATTTTGGCTGGCCGCGCGAACGTGTTTCCCGCGGGATGCGCTACTACCTGATGAGCATCGGGCTTATCGTGCCGCTGATTATGGCGCTGATGATGTTCGATAATCTCGACGACCGCGAGTTTTCCGGTTCGCTGGGACGGCTTTGCTTCATCCTCATTTGCGGTGCACTGGCAGTGGTCACCCTCAGCCTGAAAAAGGCCGGGATTCCGCTGTATCTCAACAAAGAAGGCAGCGGCGACAACATTACCAACCATATGCTGTGGAACATGATGATTGGCGCGCCGTTGGTCGCTATTCTGGCAGCGGCAGTCGGTTACCTGGCAACGGCACAGGCACTGTTAGCAAGGCTTGAAACCTCGGTCGCCATCTGGTTCCTGCTGTTGGTGGTTTATCACGTTATCCGCCGCTGGATGCTAATCCAGCGACGCAGACTGGCGTTTGACCGGGCGAAGCATCGCCGGGCAGAGATGTTAGCGCAGCGTGCGCGTGGCGAAGAGGAAGCGCATCATCACAGTAGCCCGGAAGGGGCAATTGAAGTCGATGAAAGCGAAGTCGATCTCGATGCTATCAGTGCGCAATCCTTGCGGCTGGTGCGCTCAATTTTGATGTTGATCGCCCTGCTTTCGGTCATTGTGCTGTGGTCAGAAATCCATTCTGCTTTCGGCTTCCTCGAAAATATTTCGCTGTGGGATGTCACTTCCACGGTACAGGGCGTGGAAAGTCTGGAGCCGATCACCCTCGGTGCGGTGCTGATTGCCATTCTGGTGTTTATCATCACCACGCAGCTGGTGCGCAACCTGCCCGCGCTGCTGGAACTGGCGATTTTGCAGCACCTGGATTTAACGCCGGGTACGGGCTACGCCATCACCACCATCACCAAATATCTGCTGATGCTGATTGGCGGGCTGGTCGGCTTCTCAATGATTGGTATTGAGTGGTCGAAATTGCAGTGGCTGGTCGCCGCGCTCGGTGTTGGTCTCGGTTTTGGTTTGCAGGAAATTTTCGCCAACTTTATCTCTGGCCTGATTATCCTGTTCGAAAAACCGATTCGCATTGGCGATACGGTAACGATCCGCGATCTTACCGGTAGCGTGACGAAAATTAACACCCGCGCCACCACCATCAGCGACTGGGACCGCAAAGAAATTATCGTGCCGAACAAGGCGTTTATTACTGAGCAGTTTATCAACTGGTCGCTCTCTGACTCGGTCACGCGCGTGGTGTTGACGATTCCGGCCCCTGCTGATGCCAACAGTGAAGAAGTGACGGAAATCTTGCTTAACGCTGCGCGCCGCTGCTCGCTGGTGATCGACAACCCGGCGCCGGAAGTCTTCCTGGTGGATCTACAGCAAGGGATTCAGATTTTCGAGCTGCGTATTTACGCCGCTGAGATGGGTCACCGTATGCCGCTACGCCATGAGATCCACCAGCTAATTCTGGCAGGCTTCCATGCCCACGGTATCGATATGCCATTCCCGCCCTTCCAGATGCGTCTGGAAAGCCTGAATGGTAAACAAACGGGGAGAACGCTGACTTCTGCGGGTAAAGGTCGTCAGGCGGGAAGTTTGTAAGGTCTTTGTGGCCGGATGAACCCATCCGGCTCACAAACAAAACTGATAGCGCAGGAAAAACTGCCACAGCCAATAGCCGAAAATAACCAGCGCGGTGGCGTACATAAACCAGCCGCCTTTTTTTCGCCGCAGCGCGAACCAGAGAAAAGGGAAAAAGAGCGGCAACGTCAATATCACACCGACATCACGGGTATCGTCATTTTCCAGATACTCCAGCACATCGCAGATGTTTTTAACCCCGCCTTCATCAATCATCCACTCTTTGTCCAACGTGGAAGTGATGAGTATCCAGGGGATCGCAATAACAAACCAGATGCAGCACAAGACAAACATGCGCGCACTCATGAGATAACCCGTAGTTTAATTTCGCTATAGCGCATACGAAATCCCACTCATTCCCTGTCATTACGCCCTATCGTCAGGCCGACGATAGGGCATCTGATTACTCAGCCACCCACTGCGGATTTTTTGCCACTCTGCTGCAATAATTCTGGTAAATCGCCATCGCTAACAGCGAGAAGAAGACAGGGCCGCCAACCATCCACAATGTGCTATCCCAGTCTCCGGCTTCAACCACTGGCTGGATAATGGTGAAAACGTTCGCAAACGTCACCACCAGTACCACCACCACTGTCGCGATCGTTGCCGACATGTGTGTTTTGAAAATCACAAATGGTCTGTCGAGATCCTGACGTGCTTTAAAGAATGGGAAAGCCAGCGCAAGGAACAGATAGGGAAGCGTCATGGAAACGTTCGCCATCAGCGTCAGCTTGTTAAAGAACGCTGATGCAGTACCACCGCCAAACGAAACCAGCAGGATGAAGACAGTAACCAGCCCGCACTGCATCCACATGGCGATAGACGGCATGCCCATGGCGTTCAGGCGCGTCATCGGTTCCGGCCATAACGCTTTCGGCGTACCCTGGATGATCGCTTTTAGTGGCGAGTAGCAAAGTGTAAAGAACGCGCCGGTGTAAGCCAGGAACATCGAAAGCCCGGTAATACGCGCAAACCATACGCCCAGCGACAATGACGCCTCAGGTGACAAATGCAGCACGTTACCCAGCGTCATCCCCAGGCTTTTCATCAGCACATAGGTAATATTGCCAAGGTTAACGGAACCATTACTTAATACCTGCTGCCAGTTAGTGCTGACGCCCCATAAAAATATCGCCAGCGAATAACCGATTGAAATAACAATAGCGGCAAAAACAATACCTTTGGCAAAGTTCTTTTCTGGGTTTTCTGTTTTATCTACCAGACCACCAACCGCTTCAATTCCGCCGTAAGCGAAAATGGCAAATACCACAAACGATAACATCGCCAGACCGGATTGATATCCTGGATTCGGCGATACCACGAAATTAATATCCTGTGCAAAATGGCCACCATTTAATAACAAAATGGCAATGCTCACTAACAGTAATACTAAATTAAGACACATTACTGCAATACCACCTACTGCAGTAATACGAGCAATTTTATTAATCCCTTTTGAAGCAACCACGGTAACCAGGATCATCCATGCCACCGCCAGCAGACCCACTACCTGCGTTGGCTCCAGGCCTGCAATGCGCCAGTGCTGAGTCATGTCGGTACCGTAGAGGAACGTAGAAAATGGTACCCAGACTTTAGCTGAGGTACTCACCATCCAGATGATATAAGAGGAAAACCACATAAATGTGCCGATAAAGGCGAAACGTGGTCCGACACTATTATTCATCCAGGAATAGATGCCGCCTTCTTCTTTGCGATACGCCGCGCCCATCTCTGCCATCATTAAGGCAAATGGTATAAAAAATAATAATGCAGAAAATATATAAAAGGGAATCGCACTATACCCCATTAAATAATAAGCTGCCGGGCTATTGGCAAACCCAAATACTGAAGTAAAGATCATCAATATGAGCCCTATCAGACTCATCTTTTTTATCGTGTGAGGCATGAAATTATCCTTCGTGTTAGCACATGTATAAAACGCGCGCACTGAACTGCACTACCCATCGATTGACGGGCCGCAATAAAAAACCATACAGAATTGATACCTGGATGATAGCAAATATCCAGTCTTAAATTGTGGCCTTCAGCAGAAAAATGAAAACATCTGCTACAGAATGGCGTTAAAACGCCATTCTGTACGGTTAATTAGATGATTTTTCAGAATTATGCCCGGTCAACGCTAAAGGCAATCACTTCCGCAAGCGTCTCCGCGCCCAGCGCCAACATCACCAGACGATCAACGCCCAGAGCCACGCCGGAGCAGTCAGGCATACCGACTTTCAGAGCTTCTATGAGGTTTTGATCAATTGGATGCTGCGGTAAACCACGCGCCGCACGTTTGCGGTTATCCTGCTCAAAGCGTTGTTGCTGTTCACGGGCGTCCGTTAATTCGTGGAAACCATTCGCCAGCTCAATACCTTTGTAGTAGACCTCGAAGCGCTCTGCGACCCGATGATCTTCGGTACTGATTTGCGCCAGTGATGCCTGACTGGCAGGGAAATGATAAACAAAGGTCGGTTTTTCTTTACCAATGTTCGGTTCCACACCAAAGGTAAACAGCAACTGCAACAGTGTATCGCGATCTTCTTCGGTATCGGCAACGTTGCTCAGATCCAGTTTCGCCGCCACTTCCCGCAGCTGCGTTTTATCCGCAGAGAGCGGATCAATTTCCAGATAACGTAAGAAGGCTTGCTGATAAGAAAGGCTTTCTGCAGCCGGGCAATCCAGTACTTGCTGCAGAAGATCGTCAACTTCGTTCATCAACCGGTACATATCATAATGCGGCCGATACCACTCCAGCATCGTGAACTCAGGGTTGTGATAACGTCCCATCTCTTCATTACGGAAGCTGCGGCACAGCTGGAATACTGGGCCACAACCGGCAACCAGCAGGCGTTTCATGTGATATTCAGGGCTGGTCATTAACCAGAGATTCATCCCCTGAGAGTGTCCGGGGCCAACGAAACGTGTCTCAAACGGGACCAAATGAATATCGGTTACCGTCGCCTGGCTCATACAAGGCGTCTCCACCTCCAGCACTCCACGATCGGCAAAGAAACGACGGATCTCCGCCATAATCGCCGCGCGTTTTAATAAGTTAGGAATGGATGCGCTCGGCTGCCAGGATGCCGTTTCGCTCATAGTGAAATCTCCAGTTTTTAACAAGGGCACGAAGTCTACTCGCAACGCGACGGCGAGACAAATTTTACGCAGGAATCATTCAGCAAGGGGGGGTGACTAAAAAAACCACAATCTGATGGTTTAGTAATTAAATTAATCATCTTCAGTGATAATTTAGCCCCCTTGCGCACTAAAAAAATCGATCTCGTCAAATTTCAGACTTATCCATCAGACTATACTGTTGTACCTATAAAGGAGCAGTGGAATAGCGTTCGCAGACCGTAACTTTCAGGCACTTACCCTGAAGTACGTGGATGTGGGATAAAAACAATCTGGAGGAATGTCGTGCAAACCTTTCAAGCCGATCTTGCCATTGTAGGTGCCGGTGGCGCGGGATTACGTGCTGCAATTGCTGCCGCGCAGGCAAATCCGAATGCAAAAATCGCACTAATCTCAAAAGTATACCCAATGCGCAGCCATACCGTTGCTGCAGAAGGTGGCTCCGCCGCTGTCGCGCAGGATCATGACAGCTTCGATTATCACTTTAACGATACAGTAGCGGGTGGCGACTGGTTATGTGAGCAGGATGTTGTGGATTATTTCGTCCACCACTGCCCAACCGAAATGACCCAACTGGAACTGTGGGGATGCCCATGGAGCCGTCGCCCGGATGGTAGCGTGAACGTACGTCGCTTCGGCGGCATGAAAATCGAGCGTACCTGGTTCGCCGCAGATAAGACCGGCTTCCATATGCTTCACACTCTGTTCCAGACCTCTCTGCAATTCCCGCAGATCCAGCGTTTTGACGAACACTTCGTGCTGGATATTCTGGTTGATGATGGTCATGTTCGCGGCCTGGTAGCAATGAACATGATGGAAGGCACGCTGGTTCAGATCCGTGCTAACGCAGTGGTGATGGCAACCGGCGGCGCTGGCCGTGTTTATCGTTACAACACCAACGGCGGCATCGTTACTGGCGACGGTATGGGTATGGCGCTGAGCCACGGTGTTCCGCTGCGTGACATGGAATTCGTTCAGTATCACCCAACCGGTCTGCCAGGTTCCGGTATCCTGATGACCGAAGGTTGCCGTGGCGAAGGCGGTATTCTGGTCAACAAAAATGGCTACCGTTATCTGCAAGACTACGGCATGGGTCCAGAAACTCCGCTGGGCGAGCCGAAAAACAAATACATGGAACTGGGTCCACGCGACAAAGTTTCTCAGGCCTTCTGGCACGAATGGCGTAAAGGCAACACCATTTCCACGCCGCGTGGCGATGTGGTTTACCTCGACCTGCGTCACCTGGGCGAGAAAAAACTGCACGAACGTCTGCCGTTCATCTGTGAGCTGGCGAAAGCTTATGTTGGCGTCGATCCGGTTAAAGAGCCGATTCCGGTACGTCCGACCGCGCACTACACCATGGGTGGTATCGAAACCGATCAGAACTGCGAAACCCGCATTAAGGGCCTGTTCGCCGTGGGCGAATGTTCCTCTGTAGGTCTGCACGGCGCAAACCGTCTGGGCTCCAACTCCCTGGCGGAACTGGTGGTCTTTGGTCGTCTGGCTGGTGAGCAAGCAATGGAGCGCGCATCTACTGCCGGTAATGGCAACGATGCCGCGATCAATGCCCAGGTTGCTGGCGTTGAACAGCGTCTGAAAGATCTGGTTAACCAGGACGGCGGCGAAAACTGGGCGAAGATCCGCGACGAAATGGGCCTGGCCATGGAAGAAGGCTGCGGTATCTACCGTACGCCGGAACTGATGCAGAAAACCATCGACAAGCTGGCGGAACTGCAGGAACGCTTCAAGCGCGTTCGCATCACCGACACTTCCAGCGTGTTCAACACCGACCTGCTTTACACCATTGAGTTGGGCCACGGTCTGAACGTTGCCGAATGTATGGCGCACTCCGCAATGGCACGTAAAGAGTCCCGCGGCGCGCACCAGCGTCTGGACGAAGGTTGCACTGAACGTGACGACATCAACTTCCTCAAACACACCCTCGCCTTCCGCGATGCTGATGGCACTACTCGCCTGGAGTACAGCGACGTGAAAATTACTAAGCTGCCGCCGGCCAAACGCATGTACGGTGGCGAAGCGGATGCAGCCGATAAGGCGGAAGCAGCCAATAAGAAGGAGAAGGCGAATGGCTGAGATGAAAAACCTGAAAATTGAGGTGGTGCGTTATAACCCGGAAGTCGATACCGCACCGCATAGCGCATTCTATGAAGTGCCTTATGATGAAACCACCTCATTGCTGGATGCGCTGGGCTATATCAAAGACAACCTTGCGCCGGACCTGAGCTACCGCTGGTCCTGCCGTATGGCGATTTGTGGCTCCTGCGGCATGATGGTTAACAACGTGCCGAAACTAGCATGTAAAACCTTCCTGCGTGACTACACCAACGGCATGAAGGTTGAAGCGTTAGCTAACTTCCCGATTGAACGCGATCTGGTGGTCGATATGACCCACTTCATCGAAAGTCTGGAAGCGATCAAACCGTACATCATCGGCAACTCCCGCACCGCGGATCAGGGTACTAACATCCAGACCCCGGCGCAGATGGCGAAGTATCACCAGTTCTCCGGTTGCATCAACTGTGGTCTGTGCTATGCCGCATGCCCGCAGTTCGGCCTGAACCCAGAGTTCATCGGTCCGGCTGCCATTACGCTGGCACATCGTTATAACGAAGATAGCCGCGACCACGGTAAGAAGGAGCGTATGGCGCAGTTAAACAGCCAGAACGGCGTATGGAGCTGTACTTTCGTGGGCTACTGCTCCGAAGTCTGCCCGAAACACGTCGATCCGGCTGCGGCCATTCAGCAGGGCAAAGTAGAAAGTTCAAAAGACTTTCTTATCGCGACCCTGAAACCACGCTAAGGAGTGCAACATGACGACTAAACGTAAACCGTATGTACGGCCAATGACGTCCACCTGGTGGAAAAAATTGCCGTTTTATCGCTTTTACATGCTGCGCGAAGGCACAGCGGTTCCGGCTGTGTGGTTCAGCATTGAACTGATTTTCGGGCTGTTTGCCCTGAAAAATGGCCCGGAAACCTGGGCGGGATTCGTCGACTTTTTACAAAACCCGGTTATCGTGATCATTAACCTGATTACTCTGGCGGCAGCCCTGCTGCACACCAAAACCTGGTTTGAACTGGCACCGAAAGCGGCCAATATCATTGTAAAAGACGAAAAAATGGGACCAGAGCCAATTATCAAAAGTCTCTGGGCGGTAACCGTGGTTGCCACCATCGTAATCCTGTTTGTTGCCCTGTACTGGTAAGGAGCCTGAGATGATTAATCCAAATCCAAAGCGTTCTGACGAACCGGTATTCTGGGGCCTCTTCGGGGCCGGTGGCATGTGGAGTGCGATCATTGCGCCTGTAATGATCCTGCTGGTTGGCATTCTGCTGCCACTGGGTCTGTTCCCGGGTGACGCACTGAGCTACGAACGCGTTCTGGCGTTCGCGCAAAGCTTCATTGGTCGCGTATTCCTGTTCCTGATGATCGTCCTGCCGCTGTGGTGTGGTTTACACCGTATGCACCACGCGATGCACGACCTGAAAATTCACGTGCCTGCGGGCAAATGGGTTTTCTACGGTCTGGCTGCTATCCTGACAGTTGTCACGCTGATTGGTATCGTTACAATCTAACGTATCGCCAATGTAAATCCGGCCCGCCTATGGCGGGCCGTTTTGTATGGAAACCAGACCTTATGCTCAAAACGACGCTTTGCGCCTTACTGATTACCGTCTCTTGCTCCGCTCTTGCCGCGACCCACAGCGAACAACAAATCAACGATATTGTGCATCACACTATTACCCCACTTGTTGAGCAACAAAACATCCCCGGCATGGCCGTTGCAGTGATTTATCAGGGTAAGCCTTATTACTTTACCTGGGGCTACGCGGATGTGGCAAAAAAGCGGCCCGTCACGCAGCAAACGTTGTTTGAGTTAGGCTCGGTCAGTAAAACATTTACGGGCGTGCTTGGTGGCGACGCTATTGCTCGAGGGGAAATCAATCTAAACGATCCCGTCACAAAATACTGGCCTGAACTTACCGCTAAACAGTGGAATGGGATCACACTATTACATCTCGCAACCTACACCGCTGGCGGCCTGCCGTTACAGGTGCCGGATGAGGTGAAATCCTCAAGCGACTTGCTGCGCTTCTATCAAAACTGGCAGCCTGCATGGGCGCCAGGAACACAACGTCTGTATGCAAACTCCAGTATCGGTTTGTTCGGCGCACTGGCTGTGAAGCCGTCTGGTTTGAGCTTTGAACAGGCGATGCAAAATCGTGTTTTCCAGCCACTCAAACTCAACCATACGTGGATTAATGTGCCGCCCGCAGAAGAAAAGAACTACGCCTGGGGATATCGCGAAGGTAAGGCAGTGCATGTTTCGCCAGGGGCGCTGGATGCTGAAGCTTACGGTGTAAAATCGACGATTGAAGATATGGCCCGCTGGGTACGAAGCAATATGAATCCCCGTGATATCAACGACAAAACACTTCAGCAAGGGATACAACTGGCGCAATCTCGCTACTGGCAAACCGGCGATATGTATCAGGGCCTGGGCTGGGAAATGCTGGACTGGCCGGTAAATCCTGACAGCATCATCAATGGCAGCGACAGTAAAATTGCGCTGGCGACAAGCCCAGTAAAAGCAATTACGCCCCCTGCTCCTGCTGTGCGGTCATCATGGGTGCATAAAACAGGTGCGACCGGCGGATTTGGTAGCTATGTCGCGTTTATCCCAGAAAAAGAGCTGGGTATTGTGATGCTGGCTAACAAAAATTATCCCAATCCAGCGAGAGTTACCGCCGCCTGGCAGATTCTCAACGCTCTACAGTAAAATTTCATCGGGTCCGAATTTTCGGACCTTTTCTTCGCATTTCCTTGCTGTCATCTACACTTAGAAAAAACCAGTAAGGAAACATTTATGCGCCTGCTCCCTCTCGTTGCCGCAGCGACAGCTGCATTTCTGGTGGTTGCCTGTAGTTCTCCCACACCGCCGCGTGGCGTTACTGTGGTAAATAATTTCGATACCAAACGCTATTTGGGTACGTGGTATGAGATTGCCCGTTTTGATCACCGTTTTGAACGCGGGCTGGAGAAAGTGACCGCGACGTATAGCCTGCGGGATGACGGCGGCCTGAATGTCATTAATAAAGGCTATAACCCAGACAGAGAGATGTGGCAGCAGAGTGAAGGAAAAGCCTACTTTACTGGAGATCCGCGTCGCGCAGCCCTGAAAGTGTCGTTCTTTGGGCCATTCTACGGCGGTTATAATGTCATCGCGCTCGACCGGGAGTACCGCCACGCGCTGGTTTGCGGCCCGGACCGCGACTACCTGTGGATACTCTCTCGCACGCCAACCATTTCTGACGAAGTTAAACAGGAGATGCTGGCAGTCGCAACCCGGGAAGGGTTTGATGTTAGTAAGTTTATTTGGGTACCGCAGCCCGGTAGTTAGTGAGTGCTGAGTTTCAGACCAATAATTCCCACCACAATTAACGCCAGACTTGCCAGGCGCATCGGGTTAGCGGACTCGCCGAGCAGCACAATGCCGGTGATAGCCGCGCCGACTGCGCCAATCCCCGTCCAGACAGCATAAGCCGTCCCTACAGGTAATGACTTCATCGCCCAGGCGAGCAGCGCCATACTGACAATCATCGCCGTCACGGTAATAACACTTGGCGTCAAACGACTAAAGCCGTGGGTATATTTCAGGCCAACAGCCCAGACGACTTCCAGCAACCCAGCAATAAATAAGATAATCCAGGACATATAAAACTCCGGAGAAATGGGGCCGTCCCCGGTGAAAAGAAGCGTTTGCAGGTCGTCCTGCAAAGCTGATGGTTGAACGGATATTTTGCCTGGTAGCAGGGGAATTTCAACTATTACCTTAGTGACTATCGCTGAAAAAATAAACGGCACGACAAACTTGTCGTACCGTTATTGCTTATTGCTGCGCTTTCGTCGCTGCGCCAGAAATCGCGTTACCGCCGTCGGAGATATCTTCACCAACGCCACGCGTGGTGTTGCAGGCAGTCAATACTGTTGAAAGCACCAGAACAGAAAAGATCGCTGCAATTGTCTTCTTCACCATAACGTCTTCCTTTTAGGTAATGTTATTTGTGTTTGCCTATAGCAAATTAATAATAGACAACACCACCGAAAATGACGGAAATCTGATGATTTTTACGAAGAGAAGAAAAATTAGCTGGCTGCGCGGGAGATGGAATTACCGAGATGTTTAATGTCTTCACCAAAACCGCGTGCGGTGTTACAGCCCGTGAGCAGCGCACTGGCAAGCAAAACAAGAAGGATAAGGCGTTTCATCATCTCTGACCTGAGAAAGTGATGGTGCAGCCCACAGGCCGCACCACAACCGCATTACTTCACGCGAGAGACGTATTCACCAGAGCGGGTATCCACTTTGATGACTTCGCCGATCTGTACGAACAGCGGAACTTTAACCACAGCGCCAGTAGACAGGGTAGCCGGTTTGCCGCCAGTACCTGCGGTATCACCTTTCAGACCCGGATCGGTATCAACGATTTCCAGTTCAACGAAGTTCGGCGGAG
Organism: Escherichia sp. E4702; assembly: GCF_963883545.1. Classification (NCBI taxonomy): domain Bacteria; kingdom Pseudomonadati; phylum Pseudomonadota; class Gammaproteobacteria; order Enterobacterales; family Enterobacteriaceae; genus Escherichia; species Escherichia sp. E4702. The sequence continues at coordinate 68,683 of NZ_CAWORF010000029.1, forward strand.
TAACGGAGATCGGCTGACCATTCCACAGAGTTACGATGCACTCTGCCTGATCCAGCAGCCATTTAGCGTTGTCGCCAATTGCTTTTGCATCAGCAGACAGCTGCTCGAAAGTTTCGTTGTTCATGAAGTGCCAGAACTCACCGTCGTTGTACAGGTAAGTCAGGTTCATATCGACAACATCAGCGCCTTCAGCGGAATCGGTAGATTTGAAGGTTTTTTCTACGCGAGTGCCAGTCAGTAGACGGCGCAGTTTAACGCGAGCGAATGCCTGACCTTTACCCGGTTTCACGAATTCACTGGCTTCAACCGCGTAAGGTTCGCCATCTAACATGATTTTAAGACCAGCACGAAAATCGTTGCTATAGTACGTTGCCATAAGGCCCTCTGAAATTTATTAATTGGTAGCTAAGCCACAAAATGGCGCATATTGTAACCCTAAATACCCCATCCAGAGAAGATTGGTTAGCGCAACTTGCCGATGTTGTGACCGATCCTGATGAACTTCTGCGTCTTTTGAATATAGACGCGGACGAAAAACTGTTGGCCGGACGCAGCGCCAAAAAGCTGTTTGCCCTGCGCGTGCCCCGCTCATTTATCGATCGCATGGAGAAAGGCAATCCAGACGATCCACTTTTGCGTCAGGTACTTACCTCGCAAGATGAGTTTGTCGTCGCGCCCGGATTCTCCACCGACCCGTTGGAAGAACAGCACAGCGTAGTGCCTGGTTTGTTGCATAAATACCACAACCGGGCTCTATTGCTGGTCAAAGGCGGCTGCGCGGTAAATTGCCGCTATTGCTTCCGTCGCCACTTCCCGTATGCCGAAAATCAGGGCAACAAGCGAAACTGGAAGACGGCACTTGAGTATGTTGCTGCGCATCCGGAACTGGACGAGATTATTTTCTCCGGCGGCGATCCGCTGATGGCGAAAGATCACGAACTGGACTGGTTGTTAACGCAACTGGAAGCCATCCCACATATCAAACGTCTGCGGATTCACAGCCGTCTGCCGATTGTGATCCCGGCACGTATCACCGAGGCGCTGGTTGAACGCTTTGCCCGTTCTACGCTGCAAATCTTGCTGGTGAATCACATCAACCATGCCAATGAGGTAGATGAAACGTTCCGTCAGGCGATGGCTAAATTGCGCCGTGTCGGCGTCACCCTGCTTAACCAAAGCGTTCTGTTACGTGGCGTGAACGATAACGCGCAAACGCTGGCAAATCTGAGTAATGCATTGTTTGACGCCGGTGTGATGCCCTATTACCTGCATGTGCTCGATAAAGTGCAGGGCGCGGCGCATTTCATGGTGAGCGATGATGAAGCGCGGCAGATTATGCGTGAGTTGCTGACGTTAGTATCGGGATATCTGGTGCCAAAACTGGCGCGCGAGATTGGTGGCGAACCCAGCAAAACGCCGCTGGATCTCCAACTACGCCAGCAGTAACTGATTAAACAGGGAAGTTAAACATTAAAATTGCCTGATGCGCTACGCTTATCAGGCCTACATCGTGCATTGAAATTAAATGAATTTTCAATGAACTGTAGGCCGGATAAGGCGTTTACGCCGCATCCGGCAAGAGCAACAAACGCAGTACAGCGACCTGTCATTTTACAGGGAAGTTTAATCTTTGCCCGTTGCATAACCTTTAATTATTCATATACATTGCTATTTTTACTCTTTATATAGCCAACACCAATAATTAACCTTTCTTTTCTGTTTATATAGAGTGAGCACGGCTATTTATGTTATTTTAACAACTATTACTACCAAGCCCATTTATCTGGCTTATAAATTAAAATTAATTATTTAATTGAGAAATGGTTAGGGAGAACCTACATGGCCATAAGCATCAAGGGTGTTAATATCGGTGTTATTCGCAAGAGTAATAATTTCATTGCACTGGCGCTGAAAATTAAAGAGCCTCGCAATAAAGAATCGTTGTTCTTTATGTCTGTCATGGAACTGCGAGATCTGTTGATTGCGCTGGAAAGTCGTCTGCATCAAAAGCATAAACTGGATGCTGATGCACGCCTTCAGTATGAGCAAGCTCGCGATAAAGTCATTAAGAAAATGGCAGAAAACATCCCGGAAATTCTGGTTGATGAGCTTAAAAATGCCGATATTAATCGCCGGGTTAACGCGCTGGAACTTACCGATAATCAGGGCGAAAATCTTAATTTCGCATTAACGCTACATGATGGCAGCAAATGCGAATTAGTGGTCAATGAGCTGCAAATTGAAATGCTGGCGCGGGCAATCATTCATGCAATTAATAATGCTGAAATGCGTGAGCTAGCATTACGTATTACATCGCTATTAGATTTTCTGCCGTTATATGACGTCGACTGCCAGGACAATGGCAATCTGGAATATGACACCTATTCCCAACCAGAATGGAAACATAATCTGTTTAGTCATTATCTGGCCGTACTTTATCGCTTTAAAGATGAAGGTGGCAAAGAGCAATTTAGCGGTGCAGTAGTGAAAACGCGTGAAGCAACACCGGGTAAAGAAGTGGAGGCTATCACTCGCCGGATGCTTGATTTCAGTCCTCGACTGAAAAAGCTCGCTGGAGTGCCGTGTCAGGTCTACGTTCGTACTGTGGCAGCCAATAACGCCCAACCACTGACCCAGGATCAATGCCTGCGCGCACTGCATCACCTACGCGTTCAATCCATCAGCAAAACTGCACCACAGGCGAAATAATCCCATCTTTGCTAATGCGAGGCTGGAGCCATCCAGCCTGAAATGACTGATAACGTGATCGTTGATCATGCCGGATGCGGCGTAAACGCCTTATCCGGCCTACAAATTCTCAAGCATTCAATCAGTTGCAATGCCTGATGTAGGCCTGATAAGCGAAGCGCATCAGGCAATTATACGTTTGTCACCCAGCCTCTGGATCCCATCAGTTCGGGCACTTATATACCTGACCGATAATCTGGCTGTCAGTCGGGACAAAGCTGGACAACATGCCCTGCGACGGGCTGCTGATACCATAAATCACGTTACCACCCATTGCTGCCGCCTGGTTGCGCAGATCGTTTGCCGCACCACGCATAGAACCGCCCTCTTCACCGTGTTGTCCGGAAAGCCAGTTACTTTGCTTACCAGTAGCAGTACCAATCAGCTGGCACTCTGCACCTGGTTGCTCGTCCACGATGCGAACGCTCTGTCCGGCAGCGCTCAATTCGTTGCTGGAGCTACAACCCGCCATCAGTAGCGCGGCACCGACAATCCCTGCTAAGTATTTTACGTGCATGTTATTCCCCATAATCAATGAGCTGGACGCAACTCGCGTCGTCCGTGTCTGAATCTTATACTAGAAAGATGACCAAAAGAAAAACCCCCAGACATTTCTGCCCGGGGGTTTCTTTATTTCTGCGAGGTGCAGGGCAATGTCGGGTAGCAGCAGCGCATTACTGCGCCGCCGCCCCCTAAGAACCGTACGAGCGAGTTTCCCCGCATACGGCTCAAGCCTTAATAAGTTCAACCGACGGGTTGAACCGGCAGCATCTTTTTATTCCTCATTCACGTGAAACTGAATGTGACAGCCCGGATGCAACATCACCAGATTCTCAAGCTCGTCACCGCCGCCCAGATGTTTCTGGTGCTTATGGTGAACGTGCCAGCCTGTTTCCATCGTAATTAACTGGTTACAGAGTGGGCAGCGTTTTTCCTGCCTGAGCCAGAGCGCCAGCAACTTCTTCCTGCCCTGCATGGTTTCCTTCCAGTGACGCTCAAGGCGCTGCTCGAAGTACAGTTCCCATTCAGGCAGATAAGGGTTAGCCTCCGCCTTTATCTTGATGTGCCGTTTAATGACGGTGTCTTTTGCATAAACTAAAGTCACCGGATTTTCCTTATCCTCCCGCCATTGAAACGTCCAGTGCCGGTTGCCCACCGTGTGAAAGTATTTCGCCTTCACCCAGCGTTTGTAGCGGTTTTTATGCCGCCTGCAACACCAGCGCCAGAGCAATTTCCAGACACGGTAATCCACATAGCTGAATGTCTCCTTCGCCACCACATGCCGGTGATAGTTCGCCCAACCCCGTAATGCCGGATTGAGCTGACGTATCAACCAGTTCTGCGGCTGCGTCGGATGACGCTTCACGATGTTCCTCACTTTCGCCAGAAACGTTCGCAGGTTCTTACGGGAAGGCTTTATCAGCATTTTCCCGCGATACTTGCGCACGTTCTGACCGAGGAAGTCAAAACCCTGCTCAATGTGCGTTATCACCGTTTTCTCCGGCGACAATTGCAGCCCCCGCTCCGCCATAAAGGCTTCAACGAGAGGTTTGACTTCATTCTCCAGCAATTCTTTCGAAATGCCGTTAATAATGAAATCATCCGCATAGCGCACATAATTGACCTTGGTCTTGTAGCTGGCTTTGGTGTTCTTCATCCCAAACCGGGATTCAAGCACCGCTTCCAGACCATCAAGCGCCATATTGGCCAATATCGGCGAGATAATGCCGCCCTGAGGCGTTCCCGCACCGGTTGCGTGGTAATGACCGGACTCCATGTAGCCTGCCTTCAGCCACTTACCCAGCACCTGCTTATCCATCGGGATATGCGTCAGTAACCAGTCATGGCTGATGTTATCGAAGCACCCTTTGATGTCGCCCTCCAGCACCCACTGCGCCGAGTTGCCCCGACTGAGCGCCACAAAGCACTGTTCAATGGCGTCTGCCGTTGAACGCATCGGACGAAAACCATAACTGTTGCGGTCAGCGGTGGTTTCCGACACGGGTTCCAGCGCCAGCAGGTATAACGCCTGCATAGCCCTGTCTCTCATGGTCGGTATCCCGAGCGGACGCAACTTGCCGTTCGACTTCGGGATATACACCCGCCGCAGCGGTTTAGGGTGATATCCGGTTCTCTTCATATCGAAGATAGCCTCCCATTTGGTTTTCGGGGTACTCCATAACTTTCCATCCACACCGGGGGTATTCTTGCCCCGGTTTTCCGTGACTCGTCTGACCGCTAATGCCTTAGCCGCCAGCGAACGGGTCAGCATTCGTTGCAGCGCTTTTACCCGCCGCCACTCCTGCCGAAGTGCTGCCTTCGCAATGCGTACCTGTAGCTTTCTCACCGCTTCTGAGGTTTTACGCCAGTCAATGGCGTGCCACCTTTCCGGGCGGGAAGATGCAGATACCACCTGCGATTCAACTCGCGTTTCGGTATTCACCTTGCTATCCTCCTGAATGCTCTGTGGAGAGCACCCTGAGGACGAACGTGGATTTCCCCCGAGGGAGAAATCACGTTTCGCCCCTCGGGGTTTACATTCAATAAGCTTTACAAGCCTTATTACGATTTAAGACCAACTGGAAGTCTGCCCCGTTTCCGGTGAAGCCCTGTTTCATGCCTCTATCCACGCCATTACAGCGCGGCGTTTGCTTTCTCCAGTCTCCCTTACCCGCATACCCAACAGTTCGCCTTACGACTCCCCTGCCTCTTTGAGGCGAATATACGGGCTTACCGAGTTCCGTACAGATGACACGTATCGGTTAGGTTCTGCCTATCCACCGGTGGCGCTCATATCAGCGTATCCCCAGATGTAAAAGGGATAACCTGTCCACCCACCTTTTTGGTCAGAGCGTATCAACGACTTACGCTCAATGCGGCTGACGGTGTTTAACAGCAGTTCACGTACGTTAACCTTACGATACAGCCTGGCCTCTCATGGTCATGTCGTTAGACCAATCCAGATGGCGTCCTCGCGGATACCAGCCGCCGCTTGCGCGGGAGTACGTTGTCAGGAAGCTCCGCACCCCACCGTTACCAGTGACGCACTATCCCTAGGCTACCGTTGGCTGAACAACGGGTTCTTCTTCGCTGTTTCTGCTCAGAAAATAGCGACAGAACAATCATCGGTACAGCTTGCGCTGCATTCCTCTTGTGAAGATCGCGAGCAAAACGATCCCGCCCCGTTCATGAATCCATGAAAGGATGAAGTGATGATGTATGGCAAACCGCGCCATAATCGTTGATGATGTAACGTCAATCGGGAATGATCGACGTCTGCCCTGATGGGCACTCTGTGCAGAATAAACTGCTACAGATAACGGAGTGAAAGTAATGGGCACGTTACTGTCCATTACTGAAAGGTAACCCAAACTGCGGGTGCGTATTCCACCGTCGAAACGGTTCCACCTTATGCTACGCTAGGGATTTTGTGAGAGCGGGTACTTGACCCGCTCTCACGGGGCGCATAAGCTAACTGCAAGAGAAGATTTTCTCTAGTTTATTCAGCCAGTTACGCAGAGGAATGCGACTCTCGTCGCATTACATCATGCCACCCATGCCGCCCATACCGCCAGCAGCGCCTAAGTCAGCTGCATCGTTTTTCGGCAGGTCGGTAACCATGCACTCGGTGGTGATCATCAGGCCAGCCACAGAAGCTGCGTACTGCAGAGCAGAACGAGTTACTTTGGTTGGATCCAGGATACCCATGTCGATCATGTTGCCGTATTCTTCGGTTGCTGCGTTGTAGCCGTAGTTGCCGTCGCCAGCTTTAACGGTGTTAGCAACAACAGACGGTTCTTCACCGCAGTTCAGTACGATCTGACGCAGCGGAGCTTCCATTGCACGCAGTGCAACTTTGATACCCACGTTCTGTTCTTCGTTCTGACCACGCAGGTCAGCCAGTTTAGACGCTACGCGGATCAGCGCAACACCACCACCAGCAACCACGCCTTCTTCTACCGCAGCACGGGTCGCGTGCAGGGCGTCTTCAACGCGTGCTTTTTTCTCTTTCATTTCAACTTCGGTAGCAGCACCAACTTTGATAACTGCAACGCCGCCTGCCAGTTTCGCTACGCGCTCCTGCAGTTTTTCACGGTCGTAGTCAGAAGTTGCTTCTTCAATCTGCTGACGGATCTGAGCAACACGGCCCTGAATTGCCGCTTCTTCACCCACGCCATCGATGATGGTGGTGGTGTCTTTGTTGATCACAACACGTTTAGCCTGACCCAGGTCTTCCAGGGTTGCTTTTTCCAGCTCCATACCAATCTCTTCAGAGATTACGGTACCGCCAGTCAGGGTTGCGATATCCTGCAGCATAGCTTTACGGCGATCGCCGAAGCCCGGAGCTTTAACCGCAGCGACTTTCACAATGCCACGCATGGTGTTAACAACCAGAGTTGCCAGCGCTTCGCCTTCAACATCTTCAGCGATGATCAGCAGCGGTTTGCCTGCTTTTGCAACGGCTTCCAGAACCGGCAGCATTTCGCGGATGTTGGAGATTTTCTTGTCAGCCAGCAGGATGAACGGGCTTTCCAGTTCTACTGCACCAGTTTCCGGCTTGTTGATGAAGTAAGGAGACAGGTAGCCACGGTCGAACTGCATACCTTCAACCACGTCCAGTTCGTCCTGCAGACCAGTACCATCTTCAACGGTGATAACGCCTTCTTTACCGACTTTGTCCATCGCTTCAGCGATCAGTTTACCTACGGTTTCGTCGGAGTTAGCGGAGATAGTACCAACCTGAGCAATCGCTTTAGAGTCGGAGCACGGTACGGACAGCGCTTTCAGTTCTTCAACTGCAGCAGTAACGGCTTTGTCGATACCACGTTTCAGGTCCATCGGGTTCATGCCCGCGGCAACAGCTTTCAGGCCTTCAGTAATGATAGCCTGAGCCAGTACGGTTGCGGTGGTGGTACCGTCGCCTGCAGTGTCGTTCGCTTTAGAGGCAACTTCTTTCACCATCTGCGCACCCATGTTTTCGAACTTGTCTTCCAGTTCGATTTCACGAGCAACGGAAACACCATCTTTGGTGATGGTCGGTGCACCGAAAGATTTATCCAGAACTACGTTACGGCCTTTCGGACCGAGGGTAACTTTCACTGCATCTGCCAGTACGTTTACGCCGCGCAGCATTTTCACACGAGCGTCGTTACCGAATTTTACGTCTTTAGCTGCCATTATCTTTATTCCTTAAATTCGTATGTTCAGTGTCGTGCGCGGATTACGCTTCAACAATTGCCAGAATGTCGCTTTCGGACATGATCAACACTTCTTCATTGTCGATCTTCTCAGACTTCACACCGTAGCCATCATTGAAAATTACGATGTCGCCAACTTTCACGTCCAGCGGCTTCACTTCGCCATTTTCAAGGATACGGCCATTGCCAACGGCCAGCACTTCGCCACGGGTAGATTTAGCCGCTGCAGAGCCGGTCAGAACGATGCCGCCAGCAGATTTAGTTTCAACTTCTTTACGCTTGACGATCACGCGATCATGCAATGGACGAATATTCATTGATAACTCTCCTTTGAGAAAGTCCGTATCTGTTATGGGTGACGCCGGACCTTACGTGGTTTCCCGGCTGGTGACCAGTGAAATGGGGATGGGCTTCTCCCCCTTCAAGGGGGCAAATGAAAAAAAATTCTGATCAGTACAAAATCGGGTAAAAATCCTGATTCACATCACATTTCATCGCAATTTCTCCATCGCCGCCATACGCGAATCTGATTGTGCTACCATCGAGATCCTGCGCAGTTGCCCAAATTTTGGGCACAATTGGACATTAACCCATGAGTGGACTCAAACAAGAACTGGGACTGGCCCAGGGGATCGGCCTGTTATCAACCTCATTATTAGGCACTGGCGTGTTTGCCGTTCCTGCGTTAGCTGCACTGGTAGCGGGCAATACCAGCCTGTGGGCGTGGCCCGTTTTGATTATCTTAGTGTTCCCGATTGCAATCGTCTTTGCGCTGCTGGGTCGCCACTATCCCAGTGCGGGCGGCGTCGCGCACTTCGTTGGCATAGCGTTTGGCTCGCGGCTTGAGCGAGTCACTGGCTGGCTATTTTTATCGGTCATTCCCGTAGGCCTGCCCGCTGCACTACAAATTGCCGCCGGCTTTGGCCAGGCAATGTTTGGCTGGCATAGTTGGCAACTGTTGTTGGCAGAACTTGGTACGCTGGCGCTGGTGTGGTACATCGGCACTCGCGGAGCCAGTTCCAGTGCCAATCTACAAACGGTGATTGCCGGGCTTATCGTCGCGCTGATTGTCGCTATCTGGTGGGCGGGCGATATCAAACCTGCGAATATCCCCTTCCCGGCACCTGGTAATATCGAACTTTCCGGGTTGTTTGCTGCGTTATCGGTGATGTTCTGGTGTTTTGTCGGTCTGGAGGCATTTGCCCATCTCGCCTCGGAATTTAAAAATCCAGAGCGTGATTTTCCCCGCGCTCTGATGATTGGTCTGTTGCTGGCAGGATTAGTCTATTGGGGCTGTACGGTTGTCGTCTTACACTTCGACGCCTATGGTGAAAAAATGGCGGCGGCAGCATCGCTTCCAAAAATTGTGGTGCAGCTGTTCGGTGTAGGAGCGTTGTGGATTGCCTGCGTGATTGGCTATCTGGCCTGCTTTGCCAGTCTCAACATTTATATACAGAGCTTCGCCCGATTAGTCTGGTCGCAGGCGCAACACAATCCTGACCACTGCCTGGCACGCCTCTCTTCTCGTTATATCCCGATTAATGCCCTTAATGCCGTACTCGGCTGTTGCGTGGTGAGCACGTTGGCGATCCATATGTTAGAGATCAATCTGGACGCACTTATCATCTATGCCAATGGCATCTTTATTATGATTTACCTGTTATGCATGCTGGCAGGCTGTAAATTATTGCAAGGACGTTATCGACTACTGGCGGTAATTGGCGGGCTGTTATGTGTTCTGTTACTGGCGATGGTCGGCTGGAAAAGTTTATATGCCCTGATCATGCTGGCGGGGTTATGGCTATTTCTGCCAAAACGAAAAACGCCGGAAAATGGCATAACCACATAATCCGGCGTTTCGTCATTAATCCTGGCGATCGTCTTTATGATCAAGGCGGTCGCGGTCATCATCCTTTCGTTGATACTCACCATCAAAAGTATTACCGCCACCAGTCCCGGCGCTAAATCCGCCGCCCGGCATACGGGAAAAGCGCAAATGCGGCATCAGCTTCACCGTCAGGTGCTTTTGCACTGGCGGTAATAAAAGAAGAAGACCGAGGAAATCGGTGAAAAAGCCCGGTAATAAAAGCAGCAAACCGGCAATGATCAACGAAACACTTTTAATCATTTCCGCCGCTGGGTTTTCTCCCGCCGCCATTTTTTGTTGCATCAGCACAAAATTCTTAAAGCCCTGGTTACGTACCAGTGACATACCAATAACTGAGGTGAATATAACCAGCACGAGGGTCAGCAATACCCCCAGGACATGAGCAACCTGAATAAAGATTGAAATCTCAATATAGACATAAAGGAAAACGGCAATTAAAGGTAACCAGCGCAAAGGTTTCTCCTGTAATAGCAACCAGTTAAATCTGGTCGCCTGAATGGGTTGCGAATCGCGTTCAGCTTATATTGTGGTCATTAGCAAAATTTCAAGATGTTTGCGCAACTATTTTTGGTAGTAATCCCAAAGCGGTGATCTATTTCACAAATTAATAATTAAGGGGTAAAAACCGACACTTAAAGTGATCCAGATTACGGTAGAAATCCTCAAGCAGCATATGATCCCAGGTATTCGGCCGATGCAGGGGATAATCGTCGGTCGAAAAACATTCGAAACCACATATATTCTGTGTGTTTACAGCAAATCATTGGCAGCTTGAAAAAGAAGGTTCACATGTCAAACAACATTCGTATCGAAGAAGATCTGTTGGGTACCAGGGAAGTTCCAGCTGATGCCTACTATGGTGTTCACACTCTGAGAGCGATTGAAAACTTCTATATCAGCAACAACAAAATCAGCGATATTCCTGAATTTGTTCGCGGTATGGTAATGGTTAAAAAAGCCGCAGCTATGGCAAACAAAGAGCTGCAAACCATTCCTAAAAGTGTAGCGAATGCAATCATTGCCGCATGTGATGAAGTCCTGAATAACGGAAAATGCATGGATCAGTTCCCGGTAGACGTCTACCAGGGCGGCGCAGGTACTTCCGTAAACATGAACACCAACGAAGTGCTGGCCAATATCGGTCTGGAACTGATGGGTCACCAGAAAGGTGAATATCAGTACCTGAACCCGAACGACCACGTTAACAAATGCCAGTCCACTAACGACGCCTACCCGACCGGTTTCCGCATCGCAGTTTACTCTTCTCTGATTAAACTGGTAGATGCTATTAACCAACTGCGTGAAGGCTTTGAACGTAAAGCTGTCGAATTCCAGGACATCCTGAAAATGGGTCGTACCCAGCTGCAGGACGCAGTACCGATGACCCTCGGTCAGGAATTCCGCGCTTTCAGCATCCTGCTGAAAGAAGAAGTGAAAAACATCGAACGTACCGCTGAACTGCTGCTGGAAGTTAACCTCGGCGCAACTGCAATCGGTACTGGCCTGAACACGCCGAAAGAGTACTCTCCGCTGGCAGTGAAAAAACTGGCTGAAGTCACTGGCTTCCCATGCGTACCTGCTGAAGACCTGATCGAAGCGACCTCTGACTGCGGCGCATACGTTATGGTGCATGGCGCGCTGAAACGCATGGCTGTGAAGATGTCCAAAATCTGTAACGACCTGCGCTTGCTCTCTTCTGGCCCACGTGCCGGCCTGAACGAGATCAACCTGCCGGAACTGCAGGCGGGCTCTTCCATTATGCCAGCTAAAGTAAACCCAGTTGTTCCGGAAGTGGTTAACCAGGTTTGCTTCAAAGTCATCGGTAACGACATCACTGTTACCATGGCAGCAGAAGCGGGTCAGCTGCAGCTGAACGTTATGGAGCCGGTCATTGGCCAGGCCATGTTTGAATCCGTTCACATTCTGACCAACGCTTGCTACAACCTGCTGGAAAAATGCGTTAACGGCATCACTGCTAACAAAGAAGTGTGCGAAGGTTACGTTTACAACTCTATCGGTATCGTCACTTACCTGAACCCATTCATCGGCCACCACAACGGTGACATCGTGGGTAAAATCTGTGCCGAAACCGGTAAGAGCGTACGTGAAGTCGTTCTGGAGCGCGGTCTGTTGACTGAAGCAGAACTAGACGATATTTTCTCCGTACAGAACCTGATGCATCCGGCTTACAAAGCAAAACGCTATACTGATGAAAGCGAACAGTAATCGTACAGGGTAGTACAAATAAAAGAGGCACGTCAGACGACGTGCCTTTTTTCTTGTGAGCAGTAACTTAAAAACAACAACCTGATATCAACTTGTTAAAAAACAAGGAAGGCTAATATGCTAGTTGTAGAACTCATCATCGTTTTGCTGGCGATCTTCTTGGGCGCCAGATTAGGGGGAATTGGTATTGGTTTTGCAGGTGGATTGGGGGTGCTGGTTCTTGCCGCTATCGGCGTCAAGCCTGGTAACATCCCATTCGATGTCATTTCCATTATCATGGCGGTTATCGCTGCTATTTCTGCTATGCAGGTTGCTGGCGGTCTGGACTATCTGGTTCACCAGACAGAAAAGCTGCTGCGCCGTAACCCGAAATACATCACGATCCTTGCACCGATCGTAACCTATTTCCTGACCATCTTTGCTGGTACCGGCAACATCTCTCTGGCAACACTGCCAGTTATCGCTGAAGTTGCGAAAGAACAAGGCGTTAAACCTTGCCGTCCGCTGTCTACTGCAGTGGTATCCGCGCAGATTGCGATCACCGCATCGCCAATCTCTGCGGCGGTGGTTTACATGTCTTCCGTGATGGAAGGTCATGGCATCAGCTACCTGCATCTGCTCTCTGTGGTCATCCCGTCTACCCTGCTGGCAGTTCTGGTGATGTCCTTCCTGGTAACCATGCTTTTCAACTCCAAACTGTCTGACGATCCGATTTATCGCAAGCGTCTGGAAGAAGGTCTGGTTGAACTGCGCGGTGAGAAGCAGATTGAAATCAAATCCGGTGCAAAAACGTCCGTCTGGCTGTTCCTGCTGGGCGTAGTTGGCGTGGTTATCTACGCGATTATCAACAGCCCGAGCATGGGCCTGGTTGAAAAACCGCTGATGAACACCACTAACGCTATCCTGATTATCATGTTGAGCGTTGCAACCCTGACCACTGTTCTTTGCAAAGTGGACACCGACAACATCCTCAACTCCAGCACCTTCAAAGCAGGTATGAGCGCCTGTATTTGTATCCTGGGTGTTGCATGGCTGGGCGATACTTTCGTTTCCAACAACATCGACTGGATCAAAGATACCGCTGGTGAAGTCATTCAGGGTCATCCGTGGCTGCTGGCTGTTATCTTCTTCTTTGCTTCTGCTCTGCTGTACTCTCAGGCTGCAACTGCAAAAGCACTGATGCCGATGGCTCTGGCGCTGAACGTTTCTCCACTGACCGCTGTAGCTTCTTTCGCAGCCGTGTCTGGTCTGTTCATTCTGCCGACCTACCCGACGCTGGTTGCTGCGGTACAGATGGATGACACGGGTACCACTCGTATCGGTAAATTCGTCTTCAACCATCCGTTCTTTATCCCAGGTACTCTGGGTGTTGCCCTGGCCGTTTGCTTCGGCTTCTTGCTGGGCAGCGTGATGCTGTAATGACAAATCGCGGGGCGTTCACGCCCCGCTTTCTTTCCCGCCGACTAACATCCTTTCCCCGTCCGTTGTATAGTGACCTCTCTCTTGCGGTTCCATCTGTTCTTGCGAGGTGTTTATGCTTGATGAAAAAAGTTCGAATACCGCGTCCGTCGTGGTGTTGTGCACCGCGCCGGATGAAGCGACGGCCCAGGAATTAGCCGCCAAAGTGTTGGCGGAAAAACTGGCGGCCTGCGCAACCTTGATTCCTGGCGCTACCTCTCTCTATTACTGGGAAGGTAAACTGGAACAGGAATACGAAGTGCAGATGATTTTAAAAACCACCGTATCTCACCAGCAGGCACTGCTGGAATGCCTGAAGTCTCATCATCCGTATCAAACCCCGGAGCTTCTGGTTTTACCTGTTACACACGGAGACACAGATTACCTCTCATGGCTCAACGCATCTTTACGCTGATCCTGCTACTTTGCAGCACTTCCGTTTTTGCCGGATTATTCGACGCGCCGGGACGCTCACAATTTGTCCCCGCGGATCAAGCCTTTGCTTTTGATTTTCAGCAAAACCAACATGAGCTTAATCTGAGCTGGCAGATCAAAGACGGTTACTATCTTTACCGTAAACAGATCCGCATTACGCCGGAACACGCGAAAATTACCGACGTGCAGCTGCCCCAGGGCGTCTGGCATGAAGATGAGTTTTACGGCAAAAGCGAGATTTACCGCGAGCGGCTGACGCTTCCTGTGACCATCAACCAGGCAAGTGCGGGTGCGACATTGACTGTCACCTACCAGGGCTGTGCTGACGCCGGTTTTTGTTATCCGCCAGAAACCAAAACCGTTCCGTTAAGCGAAGTGGTTACTAACAACGCGACGCCACCGTCTGCATCAGTTCCGCAGCAAGAGCAGCCCGTCGCGCAATTGCCCTTTTCCGCGCTTTGGGCGTTGTTGATTGGTATCGGTATCGCCTTCACGCCATGTGTACTGCCGATGTACCCTCTAATTTCCGGTATCGTGCTGGGCGGTAAACAGCGGCTCTCCACTGCCAGAGCATTGTTGCTGACCTTTACTTATGTGCAGGGGATGGCGCTCACCTACACGGCGCTGGGTCTGGTGGTTGCCGCCGCAGGGTTACAGTTCCAGGCAGCGCTACAGCATCCTTACGTGCTTATCGGCCTCGCTATCGTCTTTACCTTGCTGGCGATGTCGATGTTTGGCTTGTTTACCCTGCAACTCCCCTCTTCGCTGCAAACGCGCCTCACGCTAATGAGCAATCGCCAACAAGGTGGCTCGCCCGGCGGTGTGTTTGTGATGGGGGCGATTGCCGGGCTGATCTGTTCGCCATGCACCACCGCACCGCTTAGCGCGATTCTGCTGTATATCGCCCAAAGCGGAAACATGTGGCTGGGCGGCGGCACGCTTTATCTCTATGCGCTGGGCATGGGCCTGCCGCTGATGCTAATTACCGTCTTTGGTAACCGCCTGCTGCCGAAAAGCGGCCCGTGGATGGAACAGGTCAAAACCGCATTTGGTTTTGTGATCCTCGCACTGCCGGTCTTCCTGCTGGAGCGAGTGATTGGTGATATATGGGGATTACGCTTGTGGTCGGCGCTGGGTGTCGCGTTCTTTGGCTGGGCCTTTATCACCAGCTTACAGGCCAAACGCGGCTGGATGCGTATTGTGCAAATTATCCTGCTGGCGGCAGCATTGGTTAGCGTGCGCCCACTCCAGGATTGGGCATTTGGCGCGACGCATACCGCGCAAACTCAGGCGCATCTCAACTTTACACAAATCAAAACGGTAGATGAGTTAAATCAGGCACTCGCTGAAGCCAAAGGCAAACCGGTGATGTTAGATCTCTATGCCGACTGGTGCGTCGCCTGTAAAGAGTTTGAGAAATACACCTTCAGCGACCCGCAGGTGCAAAAAGCGTTAGCAGACACGGTCTTACTTCAGGCCAACGTCACAGCCAACGACGCACAAGATGTGGCGCTGTTAAAGCATCTAAATGTCCTTGGCCTACCGACAATTCTCTTTTTTGACGGACAAGGCCAGGAGCATCCACAAGCGCGCATCACGGGCTTTATGGATGCAGAAACCTTCAGCGCACATTTGCGCGATCGCCAACCGTGAACGACACTTCAGTGGGAAAGACGGAGGAAAATAGCGTGCAACGTGAAGATGTACTGGGAGAAGCCCTGAAATTATTAGAATTACAAGGGATTGCCAACACCACGCTGGAGATGGTTGCTGAACGTGTGGATTATCCACTGGACGAGCTGCGCCGCTTCTGGCCAGACAAAGAGGCGATCCTCTACGATGCCCTGCGCTATCTTAGCCAACAGATAGATGTCTGGCGTCGTCAGCTGATGCTGGACGAAACGCAAACCGCCGAACAAAAGCTGCTGGCGCGTTATCAGGCGCTATCGGAGTGCGTTAAAAACAACCGCTACCCGGGCTGTCTGTTTATCGCTGCCTGTACGTTTTATCCCGATCCTGGCCACCCTATTCATCAATTGGCCGATCAGCAAAAAAGCGCGGCCTACGACTTTACCCACGAACTGTTAACCACGCTGGAAGTGGACGATCCGGCGATGGTAGCAAAGCAGATGGAACTGGTGCTGGAAGGTTGTTTAAGCCGAATGCTGGTGAATCGTAGCCAGGCGGATGTCGATACCGCACATCGGCTGGCGGAAGATATCCTGCGCTTCGCTCGCTGCCGCCAGGGTGGCGCACTGACCTGACAGAAACACAGAAAAGAAGCGATTTGCCGCAATCTTAAGCAGTTGAATCGCTTTTACTGAAATTAGGTTGACGAGATGTGCAGATTACGGTTTAATGCGCCCCGTTGCCCGGATAGCTCAGTCGGTAGAGCAGGGGATTGAAAATCCCCGTGTCCTTGGTTCGATTCCGAGTCCGGGCACCACTAATTCAAAGTCGGTTGGTCAGATTTGCAAGATGCAGTTCTGACGGACACGAAGGCGAGCCAGTAAAAACACGATGTAACGCTGTTACTTGTGGTTGAGAAAAGGCTCTTAAGAAACAGACTTGTTCCCGCAAGTCTGTTTTTTTCGTGCGTGATATTTACAGATCTTCGTAGTTAATGTCAAATTGTGTCAGCGCCATATTCATCAGGCTGCTACATCAATTCCGTTTCCAGTATATCCCGCAAACTATCAACACTTTCGTCAATGTATTCCAGCGTTGATGTAATGCTGACGTGACCCAGCAATTTCTTTACCGCGTACAAATTACGCTCCGGGGATTTCATCATGTGCGTTGCCACCGTATGACGGAACCGATGCGGGGATATCGTGAATTTGCATTCCCGGGACAGACGCTTAAAGAATGCGCGTAGAGGATATTCGTTCATCATATCAGGGTATTTTTTCTTTCTGACCAAGTCAAACCATCCCACGTTAAATAGCTGGTCATCCAGTTCCATACCTACTTCGCCTGCCCGAAGAACCAGTAGCTCCAGCGACGGATACAGCGCCGAAACAATCGGAACGCGATGTTCACGATGATTTTTTGCCCCCTCAACGTTCAGGTCAATCCATCGTTCCTCAAGATTGACGTCACCCAACCGAATATGCAGAAGCTGGTTCTGCCGTATTGCTGTATAGCGAAAAACATTCATTACCGTCAGCCAGAACCACACCGGGCGGAGTGCATTTCTGCGACCATTGAACATGCTGCTGTTCCCTTTCATTCCCTCAGTTTCTAGATGCCGCTCCATCAGACGATACATCGTATCCATTTGCGTCTGAGTCAGAGTCTTCTTCTTTTTCGTTCCGGGACGCACAACCGCACCATTAAATGGATTTTCGGCCTGCGGTAATAATCCCTGCTTAATTCCAAAATTGAACAGCGCCCTCATGTGTGCAACTTTGTTATTCCACGTCCGGGTGGCACAATTCTGGTCATTCAGTACCCGATGCCGCCATTTCAACACCGTAAGATGATCGATATTTGCAGGGTTATGCGGTGTAAAGCCTTCAAACGAGCGAACCACTTTCTGGTAACTCCACTCAGTCGCCGGACGTAATGATTTGCTGTAAAAATAGTGTTCAGTTAACGTCCCAAACGTACAAGCATTCATAAGAATATCCTTATATAACAATCAATAACGGGTTATCCCCTGGATTGTTATCGCTGCCGTAAACTTTACTGGCAAGCACCAGATAGCCGCTCAGCTTCTGAAAACGCCCTTCCCTTTGCTCGTTCTGATACAGGTGACAAGTGTACATCGCACCATTGTCCTGCCGGTGACGGCCGAGTCGTTCAAAGGCTTTCTGAAGCCGGGCCTTATCCTTCACTGGCGCATTCGTCTCTGTCATATACTGGTGAAAAATACCTGGCGCACGAAGAAACACGTAACCGGCGACCAGATGAATCCGCCCGTCGGATTTGTTCGGAATCAGACGTCCAGAACGGCATCCCGTAACCAGCCATTTCCAAAATGCCTCTCCAGGATCGTTCAGCTCAACGGACTGCGCGATTTCACAGGTTTCCGTGGTATCAGCACTGACAAATCCCATCATCGCCAGCAATACATCTGTATCATCCGCGCCCTCCTGCCTATCCGGGGATACCAAGTCCGCATCCGGCATAGGAACAGATTCTGCGGTCGAAAGATTTTCTGATTCGAAATACGACGTAGCCAGCTCAGGCACATCATCAGCTAATCCGGTCAGCAACGTGTCACCCTGCAATGATTCATCCTGAGCTGGAATGATCATCGCCGGAACTGCTGGTTGCTCGCCTTCTGGCGCACCAACAGTGAGGCTAATAGCCTCAGACACAATGGCATTGACCACGCCCGACTGCGCCCGAAAACCGGTCAGGTACGTTGACAGAGTTTTGATGGCTTCCGGCCAACTACTCAACCAGTTAATCGCTTCTGGAGGGATAATCTTCCACGCAAGCATGGCGCCAAAGCTCTGCAACCTTTCCGGAGACTGCTCCGAAGCAAAACGAAAGCGATAAGGTTCTGGAGGTGCGTCCAGTAACGGAAACCAGCGTTTACCACTCTCCAGCTCGACGTGGAGGTGACAAAGGTATTTAAGTGTAGGTAGCATTGCTGCATAAACCACCACCGCATTCCAGGCCGCGTTTTGCGCTGCCTGTTCTTCAGGCGGAGCGCCAACCGGCAACATGTAACTTTTCGACAATCGTGTTGCATACGATACTGTTTCCAGCATGTAGTCAACCATTCCCCCAAGGCGGGCATATGGACCACTCTCCGTTAGCGGAAATTCCTGCATGAGCGCAACACAATGCTTCAGCGGGGCAAGGTAATACTGGCGATACATGTCCTTTGGCACAGAGGAATAATCCCAGAGTGATTGCAACCATTTTTGACGGCAGGTCCTCTCCAGCAGCTCGTTAACGGTCACAGGCTGGAAGTAACCTGGTGGTAAAGAGGGTTTTATTGCCTCAACAGTTGATAGAGCATTTGAACGAGCACTCCACGGGCGAGAGAAAAAATTCAGATTTAGCATAAATGGAAACCAAGATAGAAAAAATATCGCAATATTGAACATCTATAGAAAACATGCAATAAATAATTATTTATCAAACTATATAGTTTCAGTATAAAATCCATACATACCAAAAGAAAAAATAATGTGCATCACGCCCCCCAGTAACAAATTACCTAATAGCCTACTGAATAATTATTCTGGAGTACTTACATACATCTATATCTAACTATAAGAAAAATAATTTTCTCTCATCCAGAAAAGTTATATCTAAACTAAAAATGAATACCAACAAAATCAACTTTACCAACCTAAATATCCGCATGGAATAGTAGATCACTGTAGGAAATTTAGTCCGTATTGAGCGATCTGAACAATCGCCAAAAAGAAACATATCACCAGTCGGACTGAGCAATGCCGATCATAGTTCCATTCCTCGCAGCGAACGACGACTGATGCAGAAAACTGCGGATCATGGAGACAAATCAGACTATGTCGGCATGAAGACTAGCGTTATTAATGGTATTTAGATATTAAATTAGAAATCACCTGCTCCAGCGTAATTTTTGACAGATTAATGACCTGATAGCTGACATCAACATCCAGAATCATATCCATCGCTTTTATGGTATGAACAATACTGCTTTTTATCTGGCGGTGTTGTATCTGTAATGCTGTTGTTGATGAGAATGGCATTAACATAACAAAGATATTTTCCCTTATGCGAATAATAGTATCCATCTGGCTTGCATTGCTGATCAAAACATTTGCTATATTCTTTACAGCATTATCCCCTGCTGCAACCCCTTTATTTACATAAAGCGTATCGAGATTACATATTTTACAACTAATCATTGTAATATTCGTGTTTCTTTTTTCATAAACTGAAAAACTGCGCGGCGTATTTTTTGAAAAAAAGTGAGTATTGAAAAAAACCAGTTAGATAATCCCGGCGTGAACATTCAATAACGTTGTGCAGCGCCATCTGAGTGCGGATACATATAATTACCAGCGTTACTAACTTACAGAGATTTTCAACACCCCTGCCTATATACCAGGTGATGATGCCAGCATCCTCTGTCGCGATAAGAAGAAAATTACATGTAATGTTTGAAATTATAAAAAAATTAATTATTTCACTATATTTTTCATCAGAATGATTTTTTGGAATATATATATATAACAAAGATAACCAAAGCGCGGACAAGAAAAATAATGAGCGCGAAGATAAAAGAATATCCCTGTACTCATTAACGTTATCACTATGAGATGCCAGAATACATATAATCAAAGTAAAAGCGGCCACCATCACAAACAATGAAAGGTTGTTTTTCTTGTTTATTTTTGGCGTGTAATTCAAACCTGCAACATAAATCAAAACAATAAACGAAAAATGTCTTAAAAAGTATACGAACGATATATTGCAAGCATTCTTTATTATTATTGCTTCATTCTCCTTTATTTGTATAGACGAAAGCACACTAATAATATTAGAGGATAAAAACAAGGCATCAATTCCAAAAGCAACAGAAAGAATGAGGATAACGGTCATCCCTTCCTCTAATTTGTATGCGAAACACAAAATAAAACAGAGAATAACATCAAGGGTAATTTCTGGTATTGCAAATAACAACCATTTAATCATTGACACGGAGAAGTAATGTCCTGTGTAACTATATTCAAGCACGTATTCACAAATTATTATCATGCTTACAACAATAAAAATCACGGGTATTATTTTATGATTTTTTAATTTTACCAGAGTCATTAGTATATTTTTCAAAGTCACTTTGCCATGCGTGTATTTTTTATACACAGACTGAACCTGCCGTTATCATAGTAGATAAAAACAAATAGCTTTATAGTTTTAAGTGGTATAAATAATCTGTATAGCAGATTTTTAGGAAGGGTTGAGAATATGGGTAAGACACCTCAGAAAAACGACACACAAACCGATTGAATAGCAACCGCCTGATGTTGTTTATGATATTTGAAATCATATTCACGCTATAAGTAACAGGTTGTACCAGACCAGACATGAGATGTCACACAGAACAACAAATCTGGTAACCGATATCAATAAATTATATTAATAAATGATTTGCCTTGTTTTTTTCGCTAACGGAAAATACCTCTGATATGCGATAAACAGTTAACCTCGCATCATGTAATAAATAAAAAGAGGTATTATTATAATAAATAAAATATTACTCGGAATGGGTGTTCTGCGCGCAGCGACAGCTCGTATTGAATGGGTTTTCTCAACATTCCCATCGGTGTGCCTGTCTTTTTCAGGTGGAAAGGATTCCACGGTGCTTTTCCATCTTGTGGCAGAGGTGGCCCGCAGGAGAAAACGTCATTTCTCTGTTCTGTTCATTGACTGGGAGGCCCAGTATCGGTGCACCATTGAACATATTCAGAAGATGCGGGAAATGTACCATGATGTGACGGAAACCTTTTACTGGGTGGCACTTCCCCTGACTACGGTAAACGGTGTCTCTCAGTTTCAACCGGAGTGGATATGCTGGGAGTCTGGTGTGACCTGGGTTCGCCAGCCACCGGAATACGCCATTACGGATATGGCGTATTTTCCTTTTTACCGGTATGCCATGACTTTTGAAGAATTTGTTCCGGCATTTTCTTCCTGGTTTGCCGGTAACCGGTGTGGAGTGGCAGTGCTGACCGGTGTACGTGCAGATGAGTCCCTTAACCGGTTTATGGGACTGGTGTCCCAGCGCAAACTGAGATATGCCGATGATAAGCCCTGGACCACGGCATCGCCTGAAGGGTTTTACTACACCATGTATCCGCTGTATGACTGGAAAACTCGTGATATCTGGATATATCACACCAGAACCCGGGCTATCTACAATCCCCTGTATGACCTGATGCACCGTGCCGGTGTGCCGTTACGCAACATGCGTGTCTGTGAGCCTTTTGGTCCTGAACAGCGTAAGGGGCTGTGGCTTTATCATGTTCTGGAGCCGGAAACCTGGGCCAGGATGTGTGAGCGGGTGTCAGGGGCTACCAGCGGGGCGCTTTATGCCAATGAAAGCGGTGCCTATTTTGCCCTGCGTAAACGTATATCAAAACCGGCCCATCATACCTGGCGCAGCTATGCGATGTTCCTGCTGGATGTGATGCCGGAAAGAACGGCAGAACATTACCGCAACAAGATAGCCGTCTATCTCCGCTGGTATCAGACACGGGGATTTCCGGATGATATTCCGGATGAACAGGAGAATGACCTGGGCTGCCGGGATATCCCGTCCTGGCGACGTATCTGTAAGACTCTTATAAAGAATGATTTCTGGTGCCGAACCCTCTCCTTCAGTCCGAACAAACCCCGGCACTATGAACGTTATCTGCAGCGTATGAAGGAAAGGAGGAAGGAATGGGGGATTCTGTGACACCGGAGATACTTGGCAACATGATTCGTCAGTACTTCAGCCAGGAACGAGCAGAAGAAGAGACTATACAGGCCCTGAATCACCTGCGCAGGGTGCTTCATGAGGTCAGCCCTTTTGCGCAGGAGCCTGTGGACTGTGTGCTGTGGGTGAAAGCGGATGAAGTGGTGGCCAACGATTACAATCCCAATGTCATGGCGCCGGGTGAGAAGAAACTGCTGAAGCAGTCACTGGAGAAAGATGGTTTCACACAACCGGTGGTAGTGTCTGAGGAAAAGAACCATTACCTGGTGGTGGATGGTTTTCATCGCCAGGTGCTGGGCAGGGAAGCAGGTACGGGAAAACGCCTGAAGGGCTGGTTGCCAGTGACCTGTATTAATCCGGAAAGAAAGGGACAGGCCTCACGTATTGCTGCAACCATTAGGCATAACCGGGCCAGGGGTAAACACCAGATAACCTCAATGTCTGATATTGTCAGGGACCTGTCACGCCTGGGCTGGACGGATGAACGCATTGGTACAGAGCTGGGGATGGACCAGGATGAAGTGCTGAGGCTGAAACAGATTAGCGGACTGACGGAGTTGTTTCAGGAAGAGGATTTCAGCCCGGCATGGACGGTTCGCTGAGACCGTCATATATGAGCATTATTTCAGTGAGTTGATGTTTTGAGCAGGAAAAATAGTACCCCGGAAGTTGTGGAAGACATAATTGCGCAGAAACTGGAGGCTGCTGGTTGCTGGCGCAGAGCTTCTGCCCGCTGGCTTTTTGTCATGGGAAATGTTGAATGTACAGAAGCACAACGGGAGTGGTTGTTGTTGCGCCGGGAGCATTGTCTGGCACAGCTTCCCCCACCGCCACCAGATAAGCTGGACATCAGTGAAGTATCAAAAGCCGCGGATGCAACGCTAAAACGAATGGGGGTTATTACCCCGGCCGGAGCCGTATTCTGAGTGGATACGTTTGCATCGTTGCTGTGGTTTTATTAAAGAAAAATGCGGGGACGAGTGAATACGTGTATTCCTGCAACCCCGGTTTCTGTTAGTGATGTTTACGTTTCAGGCAAGCATTTGCTTTTATGCATAATTCCTGATAAAAAACAGCCAAGCCGCTGAATATTCTGGCTGTTTTATATGATGTGTATATTTTTGCTCTGTGCACGGCGAATAATCCACAGAAAGAATTAATTAACTCAATCACTCTGTTTACTGTTTTAGTCAGAGAGATATGATTGTTGATGTGGTAAGTGAAAGTTTTCAATGCCTTGAATCATCAGAAAACCTTTCGTACGGGATATACAACTTAAACTGCCCTCCCCCTCAGGAATGGCGTTGCAGAAACTGAATATAATCATCACCGGATACAGGGAAGGTTTAATCAGCGTTAGTCTTACACAGCATATTGTCTTCTTGTTCAGAACGTGTTGTTACCTGATGTTTTTTATTAGTTGCATTGTTATAATAAAAAAATAACTCACTCACTACCTGGATGACGTATTCAATTCTTGCCAAGCAACTACCAAAATAACCATTACTGACCCCGTTATTACTACAACTGACGGCTCTTGAATGTTTTAACACCATATATTCATGCAGGGCCTTTATGATTTTATTGCTGCGTATTGAGCTTAGTTCAATAATACACCAGAACTCATCCTCACTTACTTCTTCCATTGATATAACTGTATTTTTCTTCGATAAAACCGAATATATGTTGTGTCGGAAACGACTGTCTGAATTTCCCTCCATTAATCCTCTGACTGATTCGCCTCTGAATAATGTATTCATTTTTAATGGTGCTCCTGATCTCATTTAAAAACACAACAGAAGGATGGTTATTAAGAGATAAATATGCGGAATGCTCTTACATGCACTGTTTTAGTATATGTATACAGCATTTCGTGTATTTGCTAATTGTGACATTGCATATGTTTTACACTGTACTGTTTGCGCTTATTCCATGGTCTGCGCCGTGCGGTATAAACAACTTTGCTCCGGTAGTCGCAGTCATTACCCGAGCTTGGGTGAAAATAACGGTACAGATGAAAATACAAACCTTTTTTTAGCGAGTGTCGCCCAACCTTTCAGGCAGGGATGCCATCACCTGGTAATTACTGAGGAAATCCTGCATCACGGCAGACGCTGCCTCCGGAGCAGACAAATGAACAATACTTTATTAAAGAACGCTGTCCGTTGTATCTTTAAAAAACAGAGGACAAACGCATCATTATGGTCTGTGGTGTTTTCAGTTCGAAATTGTCTGTTGTCGTTATTTTAACGATTTAATTGATAATGATTTACAGACACGGCATCAGCCTGTTGTTCTTCGACAACCACAGGAATATACAGTGTACACATCACCTTACCCTGTTCATATTCCAGCACCATCACTTCAGGCTCTGCCCTTCTGACAGCCCGCATTTCCGGCAATATATTCAGATACAGATAATACATCTGTTCAATATGTGTCTCCCGTTCAGTCTCAAACCGAACCTTCAGATATTTTCCTTCACTGTACGGAAACACCTTACCTTCCTGCCCTCCGGGAATGCCAATACCATTAACAACCCGATAGTGATACTTTTTATCCGATACAGGCGTTGCCCGGGTCACAACCCACAGCTCTCCCTGACGTTGTGATTTTTCACCAAATATTCGCTCCAGATACGCACGTACTGTTGCATTGTCCAGATAATTATCCACTGTTCCATAAAAGACCACTTCCTCTCCCACGACCGTTCCGCCCGACAGGAATACTTCCTCCGGTCGGGAAATCTCATACTTTTTACGTATCGAACCTGACAGGGGAAAAAACACCCACTCTGGTTTTTCACGATACTGTGTCGGGGTCATTCCGGTACTTTTCCTGAATTCCCGGTTAAACGACTGCTGGGAGTCAAACCCCACACTGAGCGCAATATCCTGACATCCCCGTTGAGAAAAGCGCAGCAGCAACGCAGCGCGATTCAGTCGTCTGCGTCGGATATATTCCCCCAGCCCCATCCCCGTCACGGAATGAAACAGGCGCTGCAGATGTCGCCGACTGTACCCCGAATAAGCAGCAAGCGTAGCGATATCTGTACGACGTCCACTCTCCACTTCTGCATCAACATATTCCAGAATTTTTTCTGCCGTCATTCTGTGGAACTGATTTGCCATTTCCTTTCTCCTGTCAGGGGAGTGTGATACAGAATTTTGCTATCCTGTATGCTCTGTTTTACATGATAATCATGTTTGCCGGAAATAACTTATTCCTGGAATTACATGAATGCCGTGATTTTTCTCTGGATATATACCCCCTGATTCATATAGTAATATAACTATATATTCCGGGAGGTAACTGAACAGGCCTGCAGCAACCACTGACACAGACTCATGATAAAACAGTTCTGGTCTTACTGTTGTCCGGTTCCTGCACGGTGACCGGAGTGTTAGCGGGCACCGGTACATACTGGCGATGTGTTGTTACGTTGTGGCGTCATAAATTCACTGTTCTCCCTGTCCGACACTCAAAGTGATATGGACAGGATAAAGACATGTTTCCGAGCGATAATATAACGGCACTCAACTATTTCCGACTCTGTCAGTATCAGGCTGTTTACCACAAAAATCAGATTATTATAGTTTTTGTTATGTTCCCGGCTACACATAATATCAAATGATGCATAGCTGAACTATTATCCTATACTCGTTGTGAATATTAATTCTGGTGATAAAAATATGCAGGCACCGTTAAAAACATTTTTTATTCCCCCTCCGGAAATACCGACACAACACGGCCCCGACAACATCCTGTATGACTTTAATGATGGAGCACGGGTGCTCCTTCCTGAAGGTAAATGGCATGTGCGCCTGCTGGATGCAGATTCCGGAAATATTCTTTTCTGTTGTGACATCAATAATGGCTGGGTGACCAGCAGCAAGAAATATTTTGTGCGCTTCCGTATTCAGGTATTCCGTCAGGGCGAAGAGACTCCCCTGCTGGATGAAACGCTGAACCTGACGGACCGTGATGTTCTGATTTCATTCCCCACCGGTACTCTGGGTGACCTGCTGGGCTGGTTCCCTTATGCCGAACGTTTTCAGTCCCTGCATCAGTGCCGGCTGGAGTGCACAATGGCGCAGGACATCATTGACCTGCTGGCACCACAATATCCGCAGATATGTTTCTCCACGCCGGAGAAACCACGCACAACTGAACCTTATGCAACATACCGGGTGGGGCTCTATTTTGGTGGTGACACAAATAACCAGCCGGTGGATTTTCGTCAGGTCGGTTTCCATCGTTCAGCCGGTTACATTCTGGGCGTTGACCCACGGGAAGCACCGGTCCGGCTTGACCTGTCCGCCTCCCGGACTGTCCGGGAGCCTTATGTGTGCATCGCCACACAATCCACCTGCCAGGCAAAATACTGGAATAACGGCACCGGCTGGAGTGAGGTCGTTGCTCACCTGAAATCGCTGGGCTACCGGGTGCTGTGTATTGACCGGGAGGCTCATTACGGTCAGGGGTTTGTCTGGAATCACATTCCCTGGGGAGCGGAAGACTTTACCGGCAGTTTTCCGCTACAGGAGCGGGTTAATCTGCTGCGTCATGCCAGCTTCTTTATTGGTCTGGCCAGTGGGCTGTCATGGCTGGCATGGGCAACCGGTATTCCGGTGGTGCTGATAAGTGGCTTCAGCCTGCCGAACAGTGAGTTTTATACCCCGTGGCGGGTGTTCAACTCCCATGGTTGTAACGGATGCTGGGACGATACATCACTGAATTTTGACCACAGGGATTTTCTGTGGTGCCCGAGACATAAAAACACGGACCGGCAATTTGAATGCACCCGACTGATAACAGGCACACAGGTTAATGGCGTTATCAGCAGACTCCATGCCTCCCTGATGAAGCAGGGAGATAAAACCTGTCTTACAAAAGGAACGAATAATGAACAAGGTTTATAACACTGTATGGAATGAATCCACCGGGATGTGGGTCGTTACCTCAGAACTGACCCGTAAAGGCGGTCGTCGTCCCCGGCAAATCAGGCGTACCGCACTGGCGGGGCTGATTGCTGGCCTGCTTCTGCCATCTGCTCCTGCTCTGGCGGTGGATTATAACAATAATATTCTGGGGAACGAAGGAACGCCCTTCACAATGTTGCTGAATGCCGGTGATACGGCGACAGATACCACCATTAACTATGATGGAGCCCAGTCTGTCGCCAGTGGAGGCAGCGCCACAAATACCACTATAAACGGTGGTTCCCAAAGTGTTTATGGCGGTAGTGCCACAAATACAACCATTAATAATGGAGGCACTCAGCATGTCGTTGGTGGCCGTGTCACGGATACCACCATTAACGATGGCGGCAGGCAATGGCTTGACGACGGAGCCACTGCTACGAACACCATTATTAACAATAACGGCAGCATGAGTGTCAGGGACGGCGTTAGTGCCACAAACACTATTATTAACAATAGAGGCAGTATGGCTGTCGAAGTCGGCGGTAGTGCCACGAGCACCACCATTAACAGTGGTGGTTTCCTGTCCGTCTCCGGGGGCGCCAGTGCAGTAGACATTACCCAGAACAGCGGCGGAGCTATTTCTGCAGACACTTCTACCACCCTGAGTGGCACCAACTCTAACGGCAGCTTCAGTATTGCCGGTGGCAGTGCCGTCAATATGCTGCTGGAGAATGGTGGATACCTGAGTGTTAATAGTGGTCATCAGGCCACAAGCACCACCATTAACAGTGGCGGTGGGCTATCTGTCTACGGGGGCGCCAGTGCTGTTGACATTACTCAGAACAGCGGCGGGTCTATTTCTNCAGACACTTCTGCCACCCTGAATGGCACCAACACTAACGGCAGCTTCAGCATTGCCGGTGGCAGTGCCGTCAATATGTTGTTGGAGAATGGTGGATACCTGAGTGTTAATAGTGGTCATCAGGCCACGAACACTATTATTAACAATAGCGGTGGTATGGCTGTCGAATTCGGCGGTAGTGCAACGAACACCACCATTAACAGTGGTGGTTACCTGTCCGTCTTCAGGGGCGCCAGTGCAGCTGACATTACTCAGAACAGCGGCGGGGCTATTTCTACAGACACTTCTGCCACTCTGAGTGGTACCAACATTAACGGCAGCTTCAGTATTGCCGGTGGCAGTGCCAGTAATATGCTGCTGGAGAACGGTGGTTCTCTGAGAGTTTATAGTGGTCACCTGGCCACGAACACCATTATTAACAACGGCTGGATGGAGGTCGAGGGCGGTAGTGCCACAAGCACCACCATTAACAGTGGTGGTAAGCAGAATATCTTCAATGGCGGCAGTACAACGAGCACCACCATTAACAGCGGGGGAATACTGGATGTCTACAACGGCGCCAGTGCAGTTGACATTACCCAGAACAGCGGCGGGGCTATTTCTGCAAACACCTCTGCCACTCTGAGTGGTACCAACATTAACGGCAGCTTCAGTATTGCCGGTGGCAGTGCCAGTAATATGCTGCTGGAGAACGGTGGTTCTCTGAGAGTTTATAGTGGTCACCTGGCCACGAACACCATTATTAACAATAGCGGCAGAATGAATGTCGAAGGTAGTGCAACGAACACCACCATTAACAGTGGTGGTGGCCTGTCCGTCTCCGGGGGCGGCAGTACAACGAACACCACTATTAACAGTGGCGGTGGGCTGTCTGTCTACGGGGGCGCCAGTGCAGTTGACATTACTCAGAACAGCGGCGGGTCTATTTCTACAGACACTTCTGCCACCCTGAATGGCACCAACACTAACGGCAGCTTCAGCATTGCCGGTGGCAGTGCCGTCAATATGTTGTTGGAGAATGGTGGATACCTGAGTGTTAATAGTGGTCATCAGGCCACGAACACCATTATTAACAATAGCGGCAGAATGAATGTCGAAGGTAGTGCAACGAACACCACCATTAACAGTGGTGGTGGCCTGTCCGTCTACGGGGGCGGCAGTACAACGAACACCACTATTAACAGTGGTGGTTTCCTGTCTGTCAACGGTGGCAGTGCAGTTGACATTACTCAGAACAGCGGCGGGGCTATTTCTACGGACACCTCTGCCACTCTGAGTGGTACCAACATTAACGGCAGCTTCAGCATTGCCGGTGGCAGTGCCGTCAATATGCTGCTGGAGAATGGTGGATACCTGAGTGTTAATAGTGGTCATAACGCCAGCGACACAACTGTTGGCAGTGGCGGTATGCTGGATGTCCGGAGCGGCGGTGTACTTCGTGGTACCACCACCCTGACAGATAAAGGGACGCTCGCCGGTGGTACGTTCACAAATGTCACAAATGAAGGAAACCTGTATTTCCTCAACAACAGTGCGGCGACCTTTGCGGGTACCCTGACGGGGAGCGGTACCCTGACCCAGGAAGGCGGAAATACCCGCTTCAGCGGACTGTTGTCTCAGGATGGCGGGATTGCTCTTCAGAGTGGCGCTGCAATGACGATGGTTACCCTTCAGGCGAACGCTAATGTGACGACACAACCAGGCACCACCCTGACGCTGGATAACGGAAGCATCCTGACGGGGAGCGTTACAGGGGACAACACTGGTGCAGGTGACATGACGGTTAAGGGAGCCTCTGTCTGGCATCTCGATGGTGACTCCACTGTCGGTGCATTAACGCTGGATAACGGGACTGTCGATTTCCGTCCGTCAGCCACCACGCGCCTGACGCAGGCTTTCCGGCCGGTTTCACTGGTGTCTGAAAGTCTTTCAGGTAACGGGACATTCCGGATGAACACGGATATAGCATCTCATACCGGAGATATGCTGAATGTGACGGGGAATGCCAGTGGCAATTTTGTGCTGGACATCAGAAATACCGGTCTTGAACCTGTTTCCGCAGGCACACCACTTCAGGTCGTTCATACCGGCAGTGGCGATGCTGCGTTCAGCCTGAACGGCGGGAAAGTGGATGCCGGTACCTGGGAATACTATCTGAACAAGGAAAATACTGACTGGTACCTGAAAGCTGACAGTAGTCAGCCAGGAACAGATAACCCAGGAACAGATAACCCGGGAACAGATAACCCAGGAACAGATAATCCAGGAACAGATAACCCGGTACCTCCGGTACGCCATACAACAAAATCGGCTGATGCTGTGCTGAATATGGCAACGGCACCGGTCTATGTGTTCAACAGTGAGCTTCAGAGTCTGCGTTTTCGTCACGGCGATGTCATGCAGAATACCCGTTCACCGGGTGGTGTCTGGGGACGGTACACCGGGTCAGATACCCGTATCGGCGGTGGTGCCGGCTCAGGTTATTCACTGACCCAGAGCGGAATGGAAACCGGCGGCGACACCGTATTTGACCTGAATGACAGCAGGCTGGCTGTGGGGGCTTTTGTATCCTATACCGATAACAGCATCAGCCATAACCGTGGTGGCAGCAGTACTGTCGGAAGTACCGGCGGTGGTCTGTATGCAACCTGGTTTAACAATGATGGTTACTATGTGGATGGCGTTATCAAAGTTAACCGTTTCAGGAACGAACTGCGCACCTGGATGAGTGACGGCACGGCAGTGAAAGGCGATTATCATCAGAATGGCTTTGGTGGCAGCCTGGAAGCAGGCAGAACCTTCAGTCTGAATGAAAACACCTGGATTCAGCCTTATCTCCGTAGTACGGCATTCCGGGCAGAATCAAAGGATATCAGTCTGGATAATGGTATGAAGGCGAAAGCAGGGACAACCAAATCGCTTCAGGGTGAAGTGGGTGTGAACCTCGGGATGAATCTTGATGTTGCCGGAACTGTTGTCAGACCGTATCTGACGACTGCAGTGAGCCATGAGTTTTCGGATAACAACAGAGTCCGGATAAATGACAGCTATAACTTTACTAACGATATCTCAGGCACCACAGGGAAATACGGTGCCGGGGTGAGTGCTCAGCTGACAGCGAATGCCGGGGTGTGGGCAGAAGCGAGTTACCAGAATGGCGAGAATACAGAATCGCCAGTAACAGGTAGCGTTGGTTTCCGGATTAATTTCTGATACGGAAAAAGGGGCAGTAACGGGCGCTCTTATACTTGTTACTGCCCCTGTCGGCAAAAGGAAACAACACGCTGAAAAACGCCCACATTCACCATCTTTACACTTGTTATTTTAAATGAACAGGGCCACAACGTCCTCAGTGCTGTGGCCAGACAGAAATTAATATCCGACGCTTCTGAGATGAATACGGGCCACTGATTCATCTTCCGCCCAGTAAATCCGTTCAGCGACCATGGCTTCGGGGTTTAGCTGTACGTCACGTAGTACACGCTCTTTGAAGCGCAGATAGCCCCCCCTGTCAATGAGATGTCCCATATGGAGATACACTGGTTTGCCGTCCAGCATTTCTTTTTCAAACTCAAACAGATTAGTGATGACCTGTCTGATGACATCCTCAGTAACCCAGTTAAGGAATAACTTACCCATGCGGGGCGTTTTTTTTACCGGTTCGTCCTCCCAGACGAACCTGCCAGAACTCCTGTGGCTGACGCTGCCAGGCGAGGGTGGGACACGCCAGAACACATTCTCCGCATCCGATACAGAGCGATTCTTCCTTTGTGGCTTTTCCGTTCTTTAATGACAGGCACCCCACGGCGTGGTGAGCACAGGCTTTCACACAGGCGCCACATCCGATGCAACGTTCTGCCGTAAAACGCATTCTGGCCACACCAGTAATGCCAAAATCTGACATGGACGCTTTGGCACAGTCATTCGGGCACCCGGCAATGACGGTTTTCAGGTGATAGGCACTGGGATAAATGAGCTTTTCCAGCCGCCGGGATAAACCTGTGGTGTCGGTGTTGGCTTTCTGGCAAATCCGGTTACCCTGGCAGGCGACAATGTTACGTCCGCCAATTGCCAGATATCCGGCTTTCGGATCATCAACCTGAACATCGCACAGTTCCATTTCGATTTCGCGAATGAAAGGCTCCAGGGCAGCATTCACCTTGTCGATATCTTCGTAACGAATACCGGGCATGGCCAGTTTCTGGCGGGTGGTCAGATGAATCTGGCCATTACCCCAGGTTTCAGCAATGTCGCGCGCCACGGTCAGCAGGTGAGCGGGTAAAATACCGCCGGGTATACGTACGCTTATCATGGCTTCGCCGCGGACTTTGGACAGGCGATACTCGTTGTTTGCCCGGGTCTTAATGATATCAATATCCACACTCATCATTTTTCCTCAGTCTGTAAACTGACGGGCCACGGCATAGTTGAAAACCGGACCATCGACGCAGACATAGACATCCCCCATGCGGCAGTGACCGCATTTCCCCACTGCACAGGCCATCCGGCGTTCATAATCCACCCAGATTTGTTCCGGCGGCAGCCCTTTTTCCAGCAACATCTGTACGGTGAATTTAATCATCACGGGAGGACCAACAACAATCGCCTGCATGGTGCTGATATCTTCAAATGTCAGTGCTGCCAGATGGTCAGTGACCCGCCCGGTACGGTAACGTTCATCCGCTTTGCCTTCATCCAGGGTAAGAATGAGATTGTGGTGCCGATGCCAGTTCGCCATCTCTTGTTTATACAGCACACAGTCCCGGTTTCTGTAACCGAAAATCATGTCAAGCCGGTTGATTTCCTGCGGATTTTCGACGAAATAGCGCATCAGTCCCTTGACCGGCGCAACGCCGGTACCGCCGGCAATGACCACCAGAGATTTGTGACGGAAGGCATCGACAGGGTAGCCGTTACCATAGCAGCCACGCAGCCATACCCTGTCGCCCTCACGGAGGGTAAAAAGCGCGCCGGTCACTTTGCCGACATTGCGGATAAGCAGGTCTATCCAGCCCTCTCCGCAGTCAGAAACAGAAATGGGCGCCTCTCCGACACATGGCAGGGAGACTTGGACAAACTGTCCCCAGCGGGCCGGGAAATCGACTTCCACACGGAAATTCCACTCCTGTGGTGTATGACGGGTGATGGAAATAATGCGGTATGCAGCAGGCAACAGGCTGTGCTTTTCTTTATCGTGACAGGAACACTTTGACACAGGTTATGCCTCCCCGGAGAGTGCCAGCCGGACAGCGGCAGTCATTTTATTGATAATACGTGAGAATTTAATGTACTGAGGACATCGGTCATCGCAGCGTCCGCAGCCCACGCACATATGCTCAGTACCATTGCGGGCTTTGTAATCATTGACTTTATGAAGTGCACGGTAACGTAAACGTTCTCCCGCAGACTGGCGAAAACTGTGCCCGCCGGCCATATCGCTGAAGCCAGGTACCATACAGCTGGCCCACTGGCGGCGGCGTTCACCGCGCTGAGGATTTTCGTCATAAGCCACATCAAAAACGCTGTAGCAGGTACAGGTCGGACACCCGGTTGTGCAGCGCCCACATCCAATACAGCGGCTGTTGTACTCATCCCAGAGCGGATGATTGATAATAATGTCGCGAATTCTTTGGGGGGACTGACAGATTTTTTCAGGGAGGGTAACCTGTTCCGGGTTTTCGCTGACGAAGACAGGCTCATATTCTGTGCGCTGTCCCATTCCCTGTAAGGCTTCTTCAAAAAAAGCATCCTTAATAAAAACACTGGCGCCGTCATCACTGAAACGCATTGCCGCGCTGTAATTATCAGTTTTATTGCTCCCCATGGAGACACAGAAACAGTTTTCAAAACTTTGCGAACACTCAATCAGAACAAAACGGATATGTTCACGCAATCGCTGATAACTGTAATCAGAATTATTTCCGTTTGATAAATACATATAATCCAGCCGCGACATGGCATTAATGTCACAGGCGCGGGCAAATATCAGCACCGGCGTGGTATCCGTCTCCGCAATCTGGATAGTGTCTTTATTAAAATAAAAGAGCGTTTCTGTTATCGGTGAAATAACCGTATTGGGTGACATGTGGGATTTCTCCTGCCAGACCAGGTCATCCCATCCACGGATTTGCTGATAAATAATGTTATCCGTATCAGCAAAACGCCCGCCGCGAAACTCGGCTGAAGGCGCCAGGACGCGCCATTGCGTGCTCAGTCGCCGGATTAACAGACTGAACTCTTCAGGCGTGATTTTAACCGCCATCACATACTCCATTACCTGTCAGTGAAGGATACATTTGAGAAAATAACGATACTGTTTTTACGCTAACGCTAAAGCGTTAACAGTAACAACGGAAAAAACAGATTTTTGTTATCACTATAATGAATAAGTGGTACTTTAATTACCCATACTGGATAACGCTGCGGGACGATGTCCACCGGAACAACAAATGCTGTTTCCGTTCACGTATACTGTACGGCGGCGGAAAGATCTGGCTGCATGAAATATGCCGAAAACAAGATGACAACAGTGAGTGATTAACGAAGATATATTGCAGTGGAGAAGCCGACGAGAGTATCTGACCGGGCGATTTATGCTTTCCCTATTTATCAGCGATTGATAAAGTTTCGCCTACTGATTTTTTATACGAATTTTACTTCTGTATGCGTACACGAATTGACTGTCTGACGGATAAAAACTGTTTTACAGAACAAATGAATCGCACCGTCTTCGCCGGGGGGGGGGGTGAATAAAAAATACATCATTGCCATATCAGCAGATTGCCCGGGAATTGAAAACGCCCCGTGAACGGCTGAAGTATATGCCGGAGGCAGGTTTACGGGTGACCGCGCCAGACAGCCTATTCTGATTTGGCAATCAGTGTATTGCGGC
This sequence comes from Escherichia sp. E4702, assembly GCF_963883545.1. Taxonomy (NCBI): domain Bacteria; kingdom Pseudomonadati; phylum Pseudomonadota; class Gammaproteobacteria; order Enterobacterales; family Enterobacteriaceae; genus Escherichia; species Escherichia sp. E4702. Next base: position 103,749 of record NZ_CAWORF010000029.1, read on the forward strand.
TGATATCCCGGAGTTGAGAAGAGCCGGAGTGCCGGTGGTGACTACGAATTTCCACATTTGTTATGCTGCCTGCAGTCGCAAAGAAACGGACTGCCAATAAAACACGGCAGATGTACCGTTTGGTTTTGCTATAGCTACCATTTTGGACAGATCGGACCTTCAGAGGACGTCAATGAGGACAAATCCCCTGACAGGGGAAAGCTAAAAAACGGGTTAAATACTAAGTTCCAGGTTGTCAGAATGGATGAGAGGTGCAAACACGCAATTTTTATTTTTGTTGATACTTTAATACACCATCTAAAATAAGATTGTTCGCCTCCCGATGCAAAACTAATGTCTCGAGATATCCTGGTTTTAACTTCCACCATCTCATATCTTTTGCAATGCGAGAGAGGCAATGATTATGAGTAAACACAACAGCGTTTTTACTCTGATACGATAAGTCTAAAATTTTCCTCACAGGTGATTCACCATTATTTGATAAACTTACTATAGTGGGGCTGACTCCATTTGAGAAAAAACAAGCTGTTTGTCTGGTTCTGGTTGTGTTTGTTGAATAGAGATTATAGCTCCCGGTTATATCACTCAAATCCTTACCCAGCAGAATCGCTTTTTGCGTGCCATTGACAGTTATTCCATCCGGTTCAGAAAAACATTGATTTTTTGAACGATCACACCTTTCTCCGTGTCTTATTATAAGAATGGTAGGGTATCTCTTACTAATTTCACATGCCTGCTTTATATCCAAATATCTTGGTCTTTTTAACACTGAGACAACAACTACCGCAAGCACTAAAAATGTTACCAATGTTGCAAATACTGTCTTTAGTTTAACTGATGATAATTTCTCAAATGAAAACATCTATATTAACCTTTGTAATAACAGAATAGAAGTTGATAGACGAAGTTATCTTTACAGGGCAGAAGGCGTCGCTTCCGAATTACGGAGAGACTGTCTACCAGAAATAAACATCTTCGTTCATCTAAGGGAAGCACTAAAATAAAAATTCAATATGATAACAAAATCAACATCACACCAAAAAGAAATCCATAAATTTTTACGGGAAGCTATTTTATGGGAAATATCATACAATATTGAATCATTCAGAACGCAAACCGTATTTATCACATCTAGTTTTTTTACTCTTTACAAATGAAGCGAACTGGTCAGCTGATAATGGGGGGGAGAAATAATACCCCTGAAATAATTTTACCCCCTGTTTTTTTAACCACTCATACTGCCATTTATTTTCAACACCTTCTGCAATCACTCGCAAAGAAAACTTGTTTGCAGCAAACATAACGCATTCAGCCAGACGGTGTGAAGATAGAGCTTCATCCACACGATAAATGAATGAACTCCCTATTTTCATAAACTCTGCATTAACCCTAGATAACATATCAAGATTTGAATATTTTGTTCCAAAATCGTCCAGTGCCACAGATATATTTTCTCTGTCCAGATTATCAAGAAATATACTATCTTCTGAAGAGTTCCCCCATTCTCTGTGCTCCGTCAATTCACAAACCAGCACAGGGCAGAGTTGAATAAGACGCTTCTGGAGCAGTTTACATGCACAAATCATTTCCGCTGAATTATTGTCTGGCGCCCCCGCATTAAAAGTGATTAACATACCAACCGGTAAAAATGGTTTTAAAGACAGTAAAATATCGGCGGTCTTTCTTAATAGTATATTTGTCATAAATCCGGATAGCCCGGCATGAACCACCTGAGAAATAAACAGGTCGGGAGATAACACCCTGCCATCGGGCATATTCCAGCGAGCCAGAACTTCAACACCACATAAATTAGAGTCAGCATCCACTACGGGCTGAAAAAATGGCAAACATTCCTCAGCCATATGTAGCTTACTGGAAAATATATTATAACAGTCAGAGTTACTATACATGCCCACCCCTTCTAAAGGATAGCTGCAGACTAAAGTAATTGTATACCATATTGTTATTCGGTGCATAAATAAAGAGATTACTTTTTCTCATTCAGGACCTGTGTTCAGTAATCTCTTTATGGCAGAGTCCCTGTTGTATCTGATTGGCACTCTGCTCATTTTATTACGGATATGTGGCAGAAATATTCACTGGTATAACAAAATTCCCGGGTTTAGTCGCATTTACTCGGTATTCAAACTGAAATGTCGCATCGTAACTTTGCCCTGCATAGTTCGGATTCACAAGTTCCGGTAATGTGAGGGTATAGTCCGTTGTGGTATTCGCAACATTTGATGTGAACTCTATTTTCGATGGCATAAACCCATTGAGTGTGAGCTCGGCATGATCGACAGCGATAGTTCCCATCGGGGATTGTAGCGTTGCAGATGTCGGCGTTACTGACATCGAATTGACAGCACTGGTTACGTAATGTCCCGTTGCATTAATATAAGAACCATCACCACCACGACACATACGAATAGTTATATCAAATCTTTCAGGTCCCCCATCCACGGTCACCGGAGTAGGAAAGCTCACGGCTTGTGAACCATACCATCCCGTCCCAATTCCTGTTTTACGCCAGCTCTGTCCTGAGGGAAGCCATTGACCAAATTTCCCCCCCCAGTCACTCTTCCTACCAACCTGTGATGCAATCCCATTAAAATCTGTCACAGGCACGTTTTCGAGGTATGTCTGATTTCCATTAAAATGAGATGTTAACCCCATTTGCACATTCCAGTCGACATTATTTTGTGCTGAAGTTATAACACCACTGCTGAATGCACAGTCACCAGTAACACTACTGACCTCATAATTGTTATCCTGGTTATTAAACTGTAGCTTATATATTTTACTGGTTTTTCTGTAAGACGATTGTGTTATAAGATTTTTTTCGTATATAACAGTCGCAAAAACCGGTAATGAAGAGATGATCCCCACACATAAAAAAAGGAATGTGAATACATTCAAAAAACAGGGCTTAAACGTAAAGTTAAAGTTCCGTACTTTTACCGCGATTTGCGCAAAAATAACAAAGCATCTTTTTAACATTATAATGGACTCTTTTGCTGAAATGAGTTTCATTAAAATCTCCCGTTCTGAATAGCAATCCAATCGACTGGTGTAATGCCTGACTATTCTGTATCAAAGCAACAGTCACGAATCTTGCGTATTCATGGATATCTCTGATATGCATTTTTATCATTCATGACGGAAACTCTCACATTTCATGAATATTCATCAAAAATGACGTCGTGCAGGTCGGTGCTATGACGGATAATATATGAACATTCGGAACTCCCATAAGAGAACACAGGCGAGAGCGCCAGTAATAATGCTTCCGGTCTTTGTTTGCTGATGGTTTTCGGGATAGTTTCTGAAGAAAACTTATTCTGTCCATACACTCTTTCTTATATATGTAAAAGGGCGTGGGCGCTTCATCCCGCCCCCCTCCTGCTGTTTTTATAATACTGTCTTTCAACACTGCCAGCGGCAGGGAACCGTCGACAATATTTATTGTTGAAAATAATCGTTGCATCTCTTTCACCTGTCCGGGAACCAGAAATATTGTCCTGCAGTAGCGCACATCATCAGATGCTCTGAACATTGAGAATAAAGACAACCAGTTCAAAAGTGGCACTGCACTCAGCGCTATTATCAGTATATCTCCTTTGGTCGGTTCGGTTTCTTTCCTGAGTCTGACATCATAATTTTCTGCTTTCAGCAGTGCGCTTAACCCCAGCATCTCATACTCACAGAAACCATCTATAATGATTCGTTGTTGTATCATAAATACATTATGGATATATAACTTCAAATGTCACTGCAGCCTTAACCGGACCAAACTGATCTGTGTTATGGACTTCCGTTACCGGTGTAATGACACACTGGCGCTCACCGGTTGCGGCGGTACTGTCACTGCAGAATGCATCAGAATCTAGCCCTGTCAGTTTTACAGGCGTATTATTGTTCTCCAGCCATAAATATGTTCCATTTGGCTTACCGTCCTTTGTTAACAACATTTGCAGCTTATCATTCGACGATTCCAGTTGCCCCTGTGAAACAGAACCTTTAATTGCCGTCTTTACTGGTATATTCCCTGCGCATGCCCACTTTATTTCAAGCGGTGAGTGTTTTTTCGCTGCTCCCGGTGTTAATGTTCCCAGGCTATAAAATTGCGTTGGGATGGATATATCACAACTGGGGGCAGTGAATGTTGCATTAATGGTAAATGTGGCCGTTTTGGTATCTGCACTCCGGACATTCGCAGAAAAGCCGACAACACTCACAGATAATGCCGCTATCAGCACAGGATTAATGAATTTCATAATTCTGTACTCCCCCCCAGTCATTTATCGCGGCAATGTTAAGGCTCCCACGGACACTAACCCCCAGAGATACACTGCTAAAGGGTGCCAGCAGCGTTAATTCTTTTGTAACCTTATCGCTGAGTTTCAGCTCCCTGCCATTGGTTTGCACACCGACAATTGCCATATAGTAGGGGGTCGGGTTTTTAATCCAGGTTTTATCTCCCCTTTGCTCCATGGTCAGTTTCTTCTCAGCATTTTCCCTCCCGTTCTTAAGACCGGATGGACGATAAATCAGCTTCACTCTGGAGTTCATCGCAATCGCCAGAACACTGCCATGGCTTTCTTTAACATCTGGTTTTGGCGGTACTTCCTGTACATTCAACCAGAATAACGATTCACGGTCTGTGGGTAATGAGGAATCTGTTTTCATGATTCGGATAATCTGTTTTTGTTTTGCGCCGACTTTAAAAAAAGGAGGCTGAGGAACCATGTAGATACCATTTCCCTCACTGGTATTATCCACCCATACCTGCCCCCCATACATCTGACCGGCATTATTGGTGACTTCAAAGGTAATATTTTTTTTTATTTTCATCATAAATGAAGCGCGTCCCATTCAGTACAAACGCAGCCATAGCCTGGCTACAGAATGCGAATGAGAGCACAACTGCAATCGCCGTTTTAGCTACTTTATTCACAACGAATCTCCTGAACTTTATTGGTGTTAGCCTGTAAACCTTTCATGGAAAAATGACACTGCATTCCATTTCCCATATCAATGCGGATCTTTTCTGGTTCAGTCAGCATATTCATTAGCAGAACACCGTTTGTGGATATAAACCCGGCATTCAGTCCCTGTTCTGTGGAGGCTTCACCACCTGTAAGGTATTTACCCTGCTTATCCTTCACACGCAGGATGTAACGAAGTACGTTCTCAAAACCAAATTTTCGGTAAACCATCGCCTTTTCAGTCGGAACCACTTTGTAGGATGTCGTGCTGAAATCCATGTCGTCAGGGACGTTTTCCATGTTAATGTTAATGCTGTTTTCTGCATACCCGGACAACCACACTACAGTGTTACCATTTCGGTCAGTAGGCATGGAGTTGTTGAACTTGATTCCACTGACACCCGGTACGCTGACAATAGCGACAGTATCGGAAGACTCTTTTGTAAAGAGAGGTCCGGTTTCGCGGGTCCCTAACACAGAGCCGGAGATGCCTCCGGAGAAGCTGGTCTGTCCGTCACCCTGGCGCGAATGTGTCTGCGATACTCCAATATTTGTCTGAACAGCGTCAAACGCATAGCTGGCCGATGCCGATGCGCCCCGCTGACCACGGGAACTGATATCCGCATTGAGGTTATAGTTAACGCGATCATTCACTGAAGCTGAAATGCTTGTATTGAACGTTGAACCATTGCTCCGGTTATATCCCACACTGTTACTGGCGTAATGCTGTATCCCCCTGAAGTCAAAAGGTATGCTGACACTCACCGACGCTGAATAATCCGCTTTATCAGTATTTGCGTAACGGTTATATGAACCGTTCAGGAACACAGATACCGAATCAAAAGCTGAAGTGCTCAGCGACAAGGTCGCCCCGGTATCACTCCCGTCTCTGTCCCAGTAATTCTGGTGCCACCACGCTCCACTCAGATAAGTCGTATCAAACCGATGAGACAGACGCGCCTCATACCGTGATTTCTGATTACCGTGAATAAAAGTGCGATGGGGATCAAATTCTGCATAATCCACATACCCTTTGTCCTGATAACGATATGTCAGAAGCTGCAGGTCTGTTCTGTCTGTAAAGTTTTTGGCGTACTTGACACTGACGTTCTGGCCTTTCTTTTCATCCCCATTGTTATAGCGGGCTTTAGCTGTCTGGGCACTCAGGGATAACGCCCCCAGCTCACCAAACGGTTTCGTTACGCCAATCCCTGCCGACTGATAGCGATTGTTTAACAGTATTGCCGAATTCAGCGTTGCGCTGGAAAAACCATAGTCAACACTGCCCAGCCAGAAGAGTCCGTTATCCGACGAGAACGCCTTATTCAGTTCATTACTTTGATTTTTCTTACCCATGGCAAAGTCGTACTGGAAATCACCTGGCCTTAACAACGTCGGCAGAGTAGTGACCGGATAAACCTGAACCGTCTTATGCCCGTTATCATCCTCTAACGTTACAACCAGATCGCCATTTCCGGTTGGCCGAAGGTCATCAAGACGATAAGGGCCTGCCGGAACCATGCGGGAATAAATCGTATAGCCGTTCTGGGTCACGGTTACCCGTGACGGGCCTGAAGCGATCCCCGAAATATCCGGTGCATATCCGCGTGCCTCCCACGGGCGCATGTTACTGTTAGAGCGAACTGATACGCCATAAAAATTAAAATCAGAAAATAACTCTGTCTGAGTTTGCGATTTTCCCAGTAATAAATCCCCCTGGATTTGACTGATTGCCGTGGACAATGTCATATCACTGGAGGTGAATTCTGTTTCTCCTCCTGAGCGGGATACGTTAATATTACTGGATAATACCCATCGCCCGACATTGAAACCAAGGTCAAAATTTCCGAAGGCATTTAATTTGTCATTTGTTGTTTTATTGAAGTTAGCATAATACTTTAGCCGTCCTCCGGTAACACCGTAATCCCATCGTGACGGGTCACTTTTACTGAGCAGATAAGCCTGAGGAATATCAAGCAGCAGTTTCTGCGCACTGTAATCAAAAACTACCTGTGTATGATTTTTTTTAGCCAGCTCATAACAGTTCTTTTCTCTGTTATAAACATCATCATATTTACTGGCATCCAGCATTACACCTGCACTGTTTATCCATTCCGGAGAGAAACAGAGCATATTGTTTTTTTCATCTGCCGGTGTAATGTTTAACTCAGCCGTACCGGTTTTTTCATTGTTAACAAATACATCCACACTGTATTGTCCCTGAGGATAAGCATAATCAGATTTTAGAATCGAAGGAATTATGCTGGTCCCCTGGATAAAATCCAGATTTAAGTCCGTAGCATATCCGAGATGCGTATAAATACTCATCGCTAACAAAGAAATCTTTGGTAGTCGCGATAAGCTCATATCATCCTCCATCGGCTTATATTTGTTATCTGTTTAAGGTGTTTTTAATACCGCTAATGAATAGCATCAGCGGTATTGGTGAGATTAGTTATAAGTTATTGCGTAAGCAGCAACGCCCTGATAATCGCCAGGGGTGGTTCCACCTTTCAATTTTGCCTGGAATTTAAAACCATCTGAATTAGCATTATTTGCATCAAATTCAATACTGGTATTAGAAGATGTTACCTGAGTGTTTGCTGTGTTTTGTGCATTCATTGCTGTCAGTTTTACGACAGCGTCGGTAGCCTTACCGGTACTATTTTTCAAGCCTTCGGCATCAAAGTTGCCATACCATGTTATGGTTGCAGTCTTACCTGCCAGGTTACCACACTGTGTTGGATTAACGGGTTTAAATGAGAATTCCGTCGGTGTCTGGCTTTCTGCATTTGGAGCCACAGTGCCCAGCTGAATAACATCCGTCATGCTACCGCCATTATTTACAGCAACATCGCAGGTTACGGATGTAACGTTACCAAAAAAATGAACTTCGCTTTGCTGTGCTGCGTTAACAGTAGCAGTCGCGAATACCAGAGCGATAAGAGAACCAGGATATAATTTATTCATAACTTAAAACTACCATTGTTGACATTACTTGGGTGATTTTATATGTGTGTTACAAAAACACGCACATATAAAACATTTGTGAAAGTATGTTTTCTTTATTTTATAAAACCACTTAATTTACTTCATTTTCAGGCGTTTTGCAGAGAGAGAATAACTCATTAACTACCTGAATAACATGTTCCACTCTTGCCAGACAACTTCCGAAATATCCATTGCTGACTCCATTATTATTGCAACTAACGCTCCTTGGATGTTTTAAAACCAGATAATCATACAAAGCCTTTATAACTTTATCGCTACGAATAGAACACAACTCAACAATACACCAGAATTTATCTTCACTTATTTCTGTTGTTGGTATGACTGTGTTTTTCTTTGATAAAATTGAACTGAAGCGATGTCGACAATAACCACCTGAAAGATCTTCCACCCTCCCTCCTTTCTTTTCACTAAAAAAAGAAGCAACAAAAAAATAAGTACCACCCGACCTCTTTTTAAATAATAACAAACCAAAGCGGCTGAAAAAACAATCAACTTTGGTTACTAAGACCAAAAGCATAAAACAAAACAGAATAAAAAACCAAAAAAAATAAAGAAAATAGATTAAAAATCTATTTTCTTTAAATTTTATAGCACCATTGTTCGTTTTATTAGTTGGAAATGTCTTTTATATGGCAATAAATTGTCTATTTTTATCATTTACATAACCTAAATTTTATATAAAGCTTATCTAAAATTCCGATTAACCCTGATGGGAAATTATCTCCTCCACACTAAACTACCTATTATTAGGTAGTCGATTAGTAAGTATAAGAATTATCATCAGGTTAGATAACTACTAAATCAGTCTTTCATTTTAAACATCTGATACAAGTCGTAGGCTCATAATTAAAGAAATCTTCCTTCCCCGATGACGCATTGTATGTTTTCTGAACTTTTTATGTTTACCTTATATCGTCGGTAATAGCGCCCGCCTAGTTAAGCAAAGAGTGAAATTACGCGATATGGGAAATGTGGTTTTCCATAAGGATGTTTTCGTCAATAAAGGGGAAACATCCCTCAGGGGAATGTTTCCCCTGAGAAGTGACTGGTTGATTAAATCAACGTTGGTAAAGTGGGCTACGCCACCAGCGCCTGCTCACGCAACACCAGGTATTCAAATGCTTCCCGCGAAAAACGAGCGGCACGAAATACAGCCCGGTTATCTTCTTTTAGCATTTGCAGCCACGAGGCAATATAGCTCTCATGTTGCAAGTCACCATGAATGCCAAGCTCAGCACACAGAAAGGCCGATCCCATCTCCGCTATCAGCTCTTCAAATCCATAAACCGGATCGCCAAACTTCCGCGAAGTGGAAACAATACCGTCTCTCGCCAGCCGAGAAACATGCCCAGTAGAATGCACCAGTTCATGCAACAGCGTACTGTAGTAGTCTTCCACCGAATCAAACTGAGCGGCTTCCGGCATCATAATGTGGTCAACTCCCGGGCGGTAATACGCACGATCCTGATAGCGATGCTTCACTGGCACACCACTACAAGCTACAATCTGCTCTGCCCGGGCAATGCGTTTCACGTCGGGCAAAACCGGTATTTCCGGGTAAAGGTTGTCAGGCAGTTTTTCACACTGCTCAACGTTGAAAAGGTGAAAGCTGGCCATAAAGCAGCGATCCTGCATAACCATCTCGCCGTTCTCATCAAACATCGGCTGGCCGCTGTTATCCGTAGCCTCTTTCTGGAACGGTTTAAACAGCGTCACCAGCGTCGATTTTTCGCCTTTCCGGACACTCCCACCGGCATCAAGTGCCTGTTTGAACGTCAGCCAGCGATTTGAATGAAATCCCTTATTGGCAGCATCGATCCATAACAGCATCACGTTTATACCGCTGTAGTTCCGGCCAGTTATGGCATTAGCAGGCAAACCCTCCTTTCCGGTTTGCCATGCTTTACGCCAGGGTACTGTACCGTTCTCCAGCGCCGTAATAATCTTGTCGGTTACGGTCTGGAACAAATCCTGCCGTGGGGCAGATTTGCGGTTGGTAGTTTTCTTCGTCATATGCCATTCCCATCAATAAAAAACGGGAATGGCTCCCAGACGGGGAACAATCCCCGTTGGGTTAAAGTAAAAATCAACCAATTAATCAGTTATTAACCATTCATTCAGTTCATCCTGAAAAGAAAAATCCCAAACGCCTGGGCATACTGTCCTGGCCAGTTTAATAACTTCATCGTAAAAAGCCTTACATGAAGGATGTTTATAGCGTGATAAATCGCCATTACATCCCTCTATAAAAGTTCGGGCCAGCCTGGAAATCTGCCACTGATTATCAGTGACATTACTCTCATCTGGTTCCATTTTAAGACCCAGACGCTCGTATGCGGCAACGGTCAACAATTCCCCCTCAAGATTTGCCAGCTCACATAAAGCGTCTATAGAAAAGAGTTTCTCTAGCATTAAAAAGGAACTAGCTCCGGATAAGGCAGCCATAATTTCGACCGATTCAGCGTGCTTTAGTGCATAATCGCGTAGAGCGAAGCAAAGACGAATGTCTTCGTCATCTTCATTAAGGATGGAAAGTTCTCCCAGTGCCAATAAAGACAACGTGATACCAAAAGCCTCTGCAGTCATTGCACCTTCATAGCCATTTCCTGGCACGCTGACACGATACGTCAAAGCCCCTATAGGCACTGTATAAAAGCTATTGTTTGACAATCCGCGACCTTCCCAGCGAACCGGAGCGGCATTACAGTAATCAACACTAAGTTCATCAGCCCAATCATAAAAGAATGATTCGCGTTGACGAGATTTTATAAATTCATGGAACACAGAATCAAAATCACAGTGTTCTGTTACCCGGATGGTTTGTTTCGTTGCCATAAAAAATCCTCGCAGGTTAAGGGCGGGGATTGCTCCCTGACGGGAAATCAATCCCCGCAAGGGTCAAGTTAAGATTTTAAGCAAAACAGCCTTATTGGTGCCTGAAGCCGTGTTCCGTCAACGTTTTTTCTAATTTCCGGATCGCATCAAGCATTTCATCGCATTCGCTGTTAGTCATGGCAAAGTCACGCATCGTATTCCATGTCAGACATTGAGTCAGATGCGATAATGCCAGCGCTTCGTCGTCAGTCAGTTCAAGCTGAAGTGTCATCTCTCATTCTCCCAGGGTTACAACCAGCACATCGTCAACATATCTGGCGACAAAGTTTTGCGTCCGTTCAGCAGTCTCACCTCCCAGACGGACAAATAGTGTCAGTGAAAATGTCACCTGCTGAGTGTCGGGATCTGGACGATGGTTCCAGGCATCCTGTGCGGCTTTAATCAGCGCAAATTGCCGACGTTCCCACTGGGAAAAATCAAACACTTCAATAGCGTGTTCCCAGGCCGGGAGCGTGATAGAAACAGGCGTAAATGCCAGAGATAAGCGATTAGTCATCGGTGTATTCCTTACGTAAAAAAGGGAACACCGATCCCCTGTGGGAAGCGTGTTCCCTTAGGGCGAGTGAAAATATTGATAGCGGAAAATCCGCTGTGGTCAGAAGTGTACCTTCATCGCGAAAGCGACCGCTGTTTTCAAAGGCTAAACAGCGTTACCGCCCGAAGGCATCGTCTCTCAGGTCATGACGATTTTGGCTGGTAATCACCCGAAGGCGTCCCTCTCAGATTACCGGACGGGACATTGGCTGTTGTCGGAGACAACGAGTTAGCGTTTAAATGCTATCGCTTATATTCCACAGAGGCAAGCTGGTTTAATTAATCCTCCATATCTGGTTTATTATAGACACGTTCAATATAACGCCCCCGACCATCACCGTGCCCCAGATCCATTGACACCATTGCTTTTGCCTCATCGTCACTCATACCTTTACTTTTATGATATTCCATTGCTTCACCTGCCCAGGCATATCGCAGACTATGAGGTGCATATTTCCCCACTAATCCCGCATCTCTGATAATATTTCGATAGCGATCAATCGCTGATTTCAGATCCGGTTTATCAACCAACTTACCATCATTTCCGGCAGCAATTTTCAAAGCATAATTGACGGCGTTTAGCATTTTATCGCGATCTATAACTGTCGTGTCTCTTGGACGTCCTCCTTTTGTACCAAATACGATCCTGACACGATCATCACCACGCGATAATGCGCGTTGCCAGGTTTTTAGTGATTTAACAGATTGCACCGCTTCTTCGGTCCTCAGACCAAAACAACGAGCAACCTGCATTGCAGCTGCTACGCCAACGTCTTGCTTCTCTGAATAAGCGAACGCTGCGAGATAGCGTTCGCTATTAATTGCGACTTTAGTACCGTCACGACTGGCATCAGATAATCCGAGAGCTGAATTACTTAATTTCTCGTGACCAGGATCGGCAAGTTTTGTCCGACCAGCAACGGTCAGAATATTTCTGATTGCGGCCATCTCATTCTGCATTGTTCTTTTGGATATCCCTTCAGCCTGGCGACTCTTCACATACAGCTCTATATGATGGGTTTTTATATGCTTTACGTCCCGAATCTGAATATTTAACTTAGCTATCCTTTCCGCTATACGGGTGGCGATCTTTGAACGATCCGCAATAGTTTTAAACCCACCACCGCCCTGCCTTGCCAGCGTGACGAGCTGCTTACTTAATTTAGACATACCTGTCCTCCTTTACTAAGAAATACAGATCAAGCTCTTCTCCCAAAATAAGGAAACGATCGCGATCTATATTCTGAATATTCACACAGAATATGAGTGATACATCTGGCCCCGACGACACGGTTAGGTTTTGCGCTTCCTGCGTCTCGACTGGTATCTGTGCATCGGGGTGACAACATGTTGAGTTTTTACGAGGTTCCCCAGCTCGCAGAGCTGTTCGCGGCGTATGCCGTCCTGACGTTAGTCAGACTACCTCCATACGTCAGCTTTCACTGACATTGCCATTGATACCGAGTCGAATTTTCTCCTGAAGTTGATACGTCTACGCTCATGGTTTCTCCGTGAATGGATGCCTTCCGTGATAAGACGTTATGGTTAAAAAGTGTGCTTAAAGATGCTATTTTCCCAGTCCGATCGCCGTGGCTACGTGTGCGTCAGACTGTACAGGGTGCTGAAAGACCGCATTCCGTCTGCTAAGACGGTGCCCTTTCGCGCAGCGTCACTTGGTATCGCTACCGCTCTTACACAAGTGACGCTGCACATATCCCATCGCCAAATGCCGCTCTTGCAGATGCCAAATGTTCCAATTGGCATAGCAACGAGCCGCAAATGTTGCCGGGATAAGCTGGACGTAAGCCCAAAGGAAAAACAGCTTTAAGGATATCGGGCAGACGTCGTTGCCCTGCGTTGAAGTGTACCTTTATCGCTTGCGCGATCGCCGTTCTCAAAGGTTAAACGGTGTTATCGCCCGAAGGCTTCGTCTCTCAGATTACGACGATTTTGGCTGCGGCCACCCGAAGGCATCAGTCTCAGGCCGCGCTTCTTTCCCTATGATATTGGCTTGCGATCACCCGAAGGCGCTTCTCTCAAATCGCTGGCACAGTTCCGCTTGCGTTGAAGCATTGGCTGTTGTCGGAGACAACAGTGTAACGCCCGGAGAATAAATCTTTCGATGAGATCTTTCAATATATTGCTTTAATTTTCAGCATCTATTAATCTCGATTTATAGCGACATTGATAGGGACATATTAATGGATGGTGTAATAAAATGGTTCAGTGAAGAGAAAGGGTACGGATTCATCACTGACAAGAATAACAAAGACTATTATTTTCATGTCAGTGATATAAACGGCGCCTTGGTTCCTGAAAAAGGAAATAATGTTAGCTTTGAAATTGAAATATCACTAAAAGGCGAGCGAGCAAGGAAGGTAATCATTACCCAAAAGGCTAAGAATACATCATATGATGATAGATTATATTTTTGTCGCTGTTGTAATAAAAAAGTTTTCCCACGGATGATTACTTACCAAGGGGAACCACAAAAAACAGTATGTCCATATTGTGCGAGAACAATAAAAGTTTTTAAAAAAAGCAGCATCTTTGATTTATTCATAAAGTTGTTCGATTTTATCCTTTCTACTATTGCTATGTTATTTGAAGTCATTGCATGGATTTTCAATTTATTTATAGGCAAGAAAAAATAATGGATAATAACCGAATGAAAAACAATAATAAAACATCACACCAATCAGATATCTGGTCTGTACTTTTCAATGGGCTAACCGAAGCCATAAAGATGGTCCTTTCGATTATTGTTGCTGTCGCCGGAAGCAAAGCTGTTACTTCAACCGATGACGAAGAACTGCATGCAGGTTACAGAAATGGACATAGTGGCTACGGTAACTATGGTGAAAACAACCAACGAATCTATTCTGATGACGATTTATAGAAGCAGGCAACAAGATTTCTTTTCCGTTGCCTGCTTTTTGGGGTTATTTTTTCGCTTTGGAAGCCCCTTTTGTAGCTACAGTTTTAACGACCTCACCAGCCACACCGGGTCCCTTAGCTCCCGCTTGCTGCGATCCTTGACTAGCTTTATCGACTGCTGAAGACAACGCCTGTCCTATATTCACACCACTCCAACTCACAGCACCAAACCAGAACATCGGTAGTACCACATACATAGCTCCCAGCACCAGATTCATAATCCACCCATCCGAGCCGATGCTGGCAATCCAGTTATTGAAGTTGTTGGTATACCCCTTATAGCTAGCGTACAGCAACTGGATAAGCTTATCGTCCAACCAGCCACCCAGTTCCCACCAGAACGGAACAAAAATTATCGCAAACATCGCAAACGTAATGGTGACCACCACTTTCGGATCGTAAGCACCAAAGAGCATCACCAGCGGAATGCTGATCACCAGGGCCATCAATATAATGCTGTGCACCATCGGCAGCGCCTGCCGCAGAGCATCAAATGCCGGTAGCTGAGTGGTCTGTGCTGACAGCGCCCCAAGCCCACTCAGGAACTGTTTGATACCCGTATCGATACCCGTTCCTTGCCCCTGCTGATTGCCCATCATGTAGGTGTCACCACCACCGGAAAGTTGCGTATTCTGAGGGCTGACCAGCCAGCGCAGCAGACTTTCTTCCCAGTTATTAGGGGATTTAGCCTTCATCATATTGATCGTTCGGACATCGAAGTTTTTCAGCAGACGACTTTGTAGCCCTTTCCCTGATGCGCTCCACCAGTCTTTGCACGTCGGATACCCCCCTCGGCCAACATCAGGGTAACCACTGTCACGCCCTTCATTATAAGGCCATGCAGATAATGGTTCTGTTGACGTGTAATAGTCGTAATATCCTCCAGTATTAAGAAAATAACTCGATCCAATCCAACCAACCGAATCAACTGTTACCGCTGTCAGTTTTGGATTACTGTTTTTGAGTTTGTAATATGCTTTTGCATAACACTGTCTGGCAAAATCCTGAACTTCCTGCCTGATTACAGGATCAATTAATTTCGTATGCTGCACTTCAAAACGCAGTGTCCGGAAGTCATTGCCACAGGGAATAGAGGCTATCGCGGCGTGTGTAATCCCTTTCGATAGCGAATGTACCAGATACCACCATGCCGGGATTTTCGCAGTCTGGCCGTTAAGCTCAGCAATTAATGGCCCATAGCCGGACTCATCCGGTTTAGGCACGTTCACGCCGCACTGTGAAGAACGAGTGCGATCAAACTTCATCGTCGAGATATCAACGTCCTGTATCGGCATCGCACAAAACATGATCACCACAAAGGCGACATAAATGACATGCTCCATACGCGGTAATGCCAGCGCCCCTTTGTTACCTTCGTCGTCCCCCTCTTCCCTAACCTTCAGCCAGACGCCCGCTATTTTGAATGCCAGCGGGATGGCAAAAATCCCGGTGGTGGTAATAATCGTCCACAGCGCGTTATTGATCAGCCAGCCCATCAGAACCAGCACCATTTCAAGGTAGCTATCAGCTGTCATCACATTCCCCAACGCGAGCAGGTGATTTCAATCATCACAAACAGGCACACCGTCATGATTTCCAGCCGGTATACCTGAAAGCGGCGGGTACAGTGACTTAGCAGATAGCCCCGGACACGGTGCAGCCAGAAAAACGCGATAACCGTATACAGCACCAGCCTCCAGA
This sequence comes from Escherichia sp. E4702, assembly GCF_963883545.1. Classification (NCBI taxonomy): domain Bacteria; kingdom Pseudomonadati; phylum Pseudomonadota; class Gammaproteobacteria; order Enterobacterales; family Enterobacteriaceae; genus Escherichia; species Escherichia sp. E4702. The sequence goes on from NZ_CAWORF010000029.1 coordinate 119,816, forward strand.
GCAGGAGCGGCGTTTTTATCTGGCGTAGCCATGCCCGGAGTTCTGCCTCACTGCCGACAAAATGCAGAAGGATGAAACTTAAGCCTCCCAGCACCAGAATGGCAGTAACGCAGAGCAGCATAATCCGCACGATTCGTTGCCAGAGTGGTTTACGAATGATGTCCATATCATTCCTCCACCTTTTCATTAAGATTCTGTATGGCATCGTCATTCTGATGTGCAGACTGGCGTAACCCATTGTCCGCCTCGCGACTTTCCTGGCGGCTTAGGGCAACAAGCAATGTGTTATTGCTGATTGCCTTTCGTATCTCCATCTCATTCTTCAGCGCCTGAACTTCGCGATCCAGAAACTCAAGGCGACGATCAGACTCGGTGAGTGCCATTGTTTGATCCGCCGCGTTTGGTTCAGCCTGGCCTGCCATCAACATACGGCGCATTCCCAGAGCAGTAGAAATCGTATCTGCCATAGCCAGTTCGCTGGCAAGTCGTTGTACTAATGCAGCGTTATCCGGGTCATCCTTCAGTGCCTGAATCACACCTCGGGTAACGGTCAAATCACCTGATTTAAGTTTTGCCAGGTTGGAGGCATTTGGAGCCAAGTTCCCGTTTACCAGCTTCGCTAGCGTTTCCGTATTTTCTTTTGTGGTTTCCTCCAGCATCGGAGAAAAACCAACGCCAGCAGTTGATGCTCCCGCTTCGTTTTCTACACCACCACTACTGCACTCACTGGCTTCTGTACATGTTCGAATAGCCCGGTCACCCAGCACTTTCACGACGGCTTCTGCCGCCTCCTCACTGGTTTTATATTTTTTGCACAGAGATCCATTACAAGCAGATCCACTTACCCCCCCACTACTGGTTACTGGTTGCTTATTTAGAATATTGAATCCAGCTTTTGCCATGTCATGCGTCGGCCTTATCGCTTTTTGCCCACTGCCACCACGTTTCTGCCCCCCGATCCATTTCACACCTTCTTTACCAGTAGTGGTTTTTAATTGATTATCAGCCGCTACCGCGTCCGGAGTTATAGAGACTATTTTTTTGAATTCTTCACCAATAGACGCCTGTGTCCATTTGCTTGAGTAAGCAAAGTCAGTCATTTTTGTTGCCATGTTTTGGCAATTCAACTGTGCTTTATCGAAAGCAACGGTTGCCTGTAAAATGCCATTGGACAGTAATTCATATAAACCTGGATTCGCTCTTTGTAAAACCATAGCGGGCAAACTAGCAACAGCTCCGGTAGCACCTGTAATTACCGTTCCCATCATATCTTTGAAGCCATTCGTCACACCATTCAGCTGATTTTTAACTGTGGTAGTTACATCAAAATTACCGCACATAAAGTCGCTGTCCCAGTTGATGCCCATACTGATTTTTTCCATATTGTTATTGCTGGGCGGCTGCGATATTACCGTCCCGCCACCAATTGTATAAAATAAGTTATCATTAACTGCTCCTTTTATTCCCTTACTGTTATCTTGATTAATAAATTCATTGTCCAGATCAAATACAGCCTGTGCTGGAGTACTCAGGGTAATATTTGCCAATAAAACACCGCTCAAAATAAAATTTTTGTTCATAATAACTTTCCTTGTAATTAAATAGCTGCGCCGGTGCTGTAGAGAAAGGTTTGCCCCATTTGCTTACAACAACTGTAGGGTTGCCATAGCGCCCAGGCATAATTACCGTCCAGTGAAAGTGGATTTATATTGGTAATCTCTGTGATGTCAGGAAATACGGCGCAGGTCATAGATGGCATCGGAGTCAAACGCTGCCATTTGTGGTTACGCATCCCCGTATTCTCCAGGACCGGAAATGGAGGCCAGTAACCCGGTTTAGGCATATCCACCATTGGTTGATATACATGCAACTGACCAACTCGGGTAATAATATCTGCCGCCCGCTGTGCTACGACCGCAGCAGCTTTATAGTCATTTGTCTGTGTCACAAACCCACTACGCGGATAAACATTCCCCCACATGCTCCCGGCAACGGTTGAGCCTATTTCACGCAATCCCGGTGTAATAGCTTCCGGGAAAAATGATTCTGGAAGCCCGGACCGCCATACCACAGCATCCAGAGTACTCAGGAGGTACGGCATCATCGGTGTGGCAGAACTTGCGCAGGTGTACCCCATTTGCCCCGTGAAGTTATTAAATGCTGGAGATGCTAACGCAGGATGGCCGATCGCATCGGCATTCTTGAAATGCAAGTTGTCTTTGCGTCTAGAGCGTTTTTGTTCATTCGCACCACCACCGTCGGCAATGCCAGGAAGCACTGGTCCCATAAATGCAACTTCAACCCAGGGATTTCCACCGGCCTCGTTGTAGCTGGAAACTACCGCATTAGGAATAAAGTGATGCACTTTTACCGATGTTTTTACCGTACAGCCTACGGGAGTACAGAATAACCAATAGCAAATGCCAACGACTTTATACTCCATGCATTGAGGTGATAGTGCACTGGCGATGATTTGCGCAGAGGTGATTGCAGAAGTCACAGCTCCAACAGTAAAAGGTTGTGTTGCCCATCCGACAATCAGTGCAAGAGCCAGCCGGTTTTGACGAATTCGACTTAAACTCATTGTGCCTCCCTGAACTTAGTAAGACTTGCCTGAGCTACCGCCACATCTGCCGTTCCATAAACTACATAGCTGTTGTCAAATACCACGGCAGGGTATTTCTCCAGTTTAAGACTGTACGCCTGTAAAACGCCCTGATATGCCTGTGTTATTTGCTGTTGTTTTTGCTGCCAGTCTGGTGAATGGATGATGGTTTTTGCAACCTGTTCTGCCTGCACTGGATCAGAAGGCAACTCACCAAACAGGTGCCGCTGAACGGTATCCGGCGCATCCAGGTAAACCACCTGTTCGCTGGCAGTATTTACAGTATTTAATGGGGGATGGTGGCTGTCGGTGTAAACAACGGTTGCTGCCGGTGCCTGAGCAGCAACGGACAGCAACAAAATCAGGAACTTAGAAGGTCTCATAACGCACTCCTGTGAGGGGGAAAATCACAGGGTGCGCGGGATCAAAATGAAAGGCAGCAAACAACTCTTTACTGCTTTTTGAAATTTTTCAAAACAATACTGGTCGATTGGCCGATAGTTTCAAGGGGTCTAAGACTCTAAACTTAGTAGCAACAGCCCGTTAATAAATGGTTATTTATTCACTGCAAAGGATATATTTTGACTACTCAAACAGCCAATTCGGTATTAGATCTTGATCGCTTAGACTGGTCTCGTAGAGCAAATTGCTTCGTGTGTCATGCTGCTGATATTCCAGTATCTAGCGGAATATTCTATGAGATTGGGTCGAATGACCTAAAACATACAATCTCAACCAATAATACAACTGGGCAACCAGAAGGTGCTTTTGTGCATGGTAATCTGGACGGTTCGGCATTTCGTTGCCCACACTGTGGCCCATACGTTGTAAGCGGCTCCCTAATGGCTTCGGGAAATGCTGCTGTGCAAATTAGAGAATATCTCAGCACTCATCAGGAATACCAAGATGCCCCTAAAGTCATTCATACTTACGACGTAGGTCTTTAATGACTGGCAATTTCAGTATTGAGGTCCTTCACGTTAATGGTTCTTTAACACAACCTATTCCATCCATGTAGAAACAGAATCTGGTAAAAGAGTAACTGTTAGTGTCCCTTACGATACCAATGGTTCAGCATCAGTAAACATTGATGGTGAATTCATATAACTATATGTTTAATAAGCTCCAGTTCTCGTTTCACTAGAGCTTATTTGCTATAATTCTCTCACTAACGCTATTACCAGATAAACCACATCCACCGCATCAGGCACATTGATATACCAGCGTGGCGCATGTTCATAATCCTCCGCCACCGGCCAGCGCAGACTGCCGGTGACCGTCAGCAGCAGATTAACCATGCCTGATTTCCCCACCACCTGAACAGCCAGGCAGTTATGCCCGGCCACGCGATGAGGAGAATAAGTAAACGTCGCCTTCTCCCCTACCTGCTGACGGATCTGGCGGCATAATTCCTCCAGTTGTGCATGATGGTGCTGGCTGATTCGCGGATTACCCTGTGGCGGCGCATCAAACAACACGCTGGTAGTGGAAATATTACCGTCCACCACGTCCAGCACGGTGGATCTGAATCGCATCATGCTGCCTCCTTCGTGGTAATACCACGGGCGATATCCAGTTGCTGTGCAATACGCTTCGCCGCATCCAGCTCGCTGATACCGTATTCAACCATCAGCGCCCTGCGTGCCGCCTTCTCATCTTTCTCTGTCATCCCCAGAGCCAGATACAGGCTTGGCGGTACAGCCCGGAACAGCGCCTCGATACGACTTGCCAGTACCACGCCTTCGGTGTAGCAGCGCGGCGTTTTAGTTGCAGAAAGCAGCATCGCTTTTTGCTCTGCGGTGAGCTTTTTAAAACGAGCGATCTCTTCCACCTCTTCCGGGGGCATCACCAGACACAGCCACCACTCAATCATATTGAGCATCTTCTTGGCCGTGGCCGGGAAGTCTTCCAGGTTCTGCGTTGCCAGCCATAACCACGCGCCGAGCTTACGCCACATCTTCACCACCTTAACCACATACGGGGCCAGCAGCGAGTTCGTGGTGATCATATGCGCCTCATCGGTAGGGAAGACGATTTCCCGGTCCAGAAACTGGTCACGTTCGGCGATGTTATTGATGGTGTTAACCATGGATGTATAAGCCACCGCCAGTGGTGCTTCATAGCCTTCACGCGCCAGCGTACCCAGGTCAATCAACGTAACATCCGCTTCCGGCCAGTTCTGTCCCGGTCGGTTAAATAGCTCGCCCAGGAAGCCCTGCATAAATACACCCAATGACTCGCCCATATTCTGCGCCCGGGCACGGCGAACTTCAGGACGTGATTCATCCTTCGCGAAGGCGTAAAACGCATCCTGAAGGTCGGCGGTGATCATCTGCCTGTCTTCATTCCAGGCTTTACGCGCACTGGCCAGAATCGCCTCTCGCATCATGCCCCGGTCGGCACGTTCCAGCCGCGCCTCTTCTTTCGCCTCACCACCGGTGATCATCAGACGGGCAACAATCTCCAGTTCGCCCAGGATATCGCGCTCTTCCTCTGCGTCGCCGTCATCCGTTTCCTCCACCTCGATACGCTCACTCAGTTCGCTCTCGTCAACGTTTTTCACCGGCGCTTCAATTAGCTTGTACGCATCGGCAAACGGGGCCAGCGAGATACCGCAACCCGGTTTGATGCTGATCTTATTCACCGATAACTCCAGCTCCGCGCAGTAGTCTGCAAACAGACCAAACGAGTTACCGGCTTCAGCAATAAACAGACGGGGCCGGTGAATCGCCATCAGTTGAGCAAAGAGGCTGTTAAGCGTCGCGGACTTACCGGAACCTGTCGGGCCAAACAGTACCAGATGCGCATTTTTGGAACGGTCGGAACTGTTAAGCGGATCGAAGGTCAGCGGCGCTCCGCCCCGGTTAAAGAAGGTGAAGCCCGGATGACCGGTGCCGGTGTCACGACCAAACACCGGCAGCATATTTGCCATATGCTGAACAAACGTCAGGCGAGTGTACCAATTCTTCTTGTCTAGCGTCGGGTTAAAGCACATCGGCAGCGCCCGGAGATAGCTATTCAGCGGCGCAACATCATATTCTGGTTTCACCGGCTGCAAACCAGCGTTAAGGAGGATAGCCGTCAGGTCGCGCTGGCGACTGTTCAGCGTTTTCAGAGATTCACCGGAGAGAAAGAACGTCATGCTGGCGCGATATAGTTTATGCCGTTCACCCAGATAACTTTTTGCTGTATCAGCATCGGCCCGGACGCGTTCGGACTCAGTGTTTTCACCAATCGCGTTTTTCGCCAGATGGTTGAAGCGTTCTTCCAGCACGTCCTGCGGTTGCACGACTATCGTAAGGGAAATCACCGTTCCTTCCGGCAGCAAGTCCATCAGCGCGTTGATGTTCTCCCTTTGCGGGTTTCGCCGGTCAGATGGCCGACCGAGGGCGCCCGACGGATGCGGTCAATTGTCACCGCTTTATGCGGTCGCTCATCAAACCACCACACACCATTCTCAACGTCAGAACGAGGTGGCGTAAACATCAGGGTTTCACTGAAATCGTTAAGTACCGGCAGCTCGCCGTTGCGGGTGTCAACATGTGCCGCCGTGCGATACAGAGTCTCCTTATCCACCCAGTCCGGCTCAGGGTTAAACCAGCGCAGCAGCCAGGCGTGGATCTGCTCGCCGTTCTGCCGGGAAGTCACTATTCCCGCCCCCGCTAACGCAGAAGATAGCCGCTCGCAAACCTGATTCAGTTGCTCTTCCGGCGAATATGGTTCGTTCGCTCCCGGGTTCACATAGCGATAAATGACCATCCGGGTACGACGCTGCTGGCCGCGCCACGGCGCACCTGTAATCGCTTTGTCGATAAACAGCCCTTTAGGTACGGCAATACCGCGCATATGGCATTCCATCTCATTCATATATGCGTTGGTGAATGCCGTTCCCTGCGCCCACGGTTTGACATAGCCACGCAGCCTATCGATGTACTCTGTCACGTCAGTTTCGTCCTGACAGAAGAACTGGATGACCCACGGGTGACTGTCGCGCTCGTCAAAGCTGTCCTGAAGCGCATCCTCAACGATGTCGCGGATCTCTTCCAGGCGTTCGCCGGTGCGCCCTTCGGTTCCGACCGGCACCACTTCAAATACGGCGCCCACCGAAACTCCATCATCGAGCAGCAAACTCTGGCTTTCCGGCAGGTATTCCACCCACGGCAGGAAATCGATAAACGATGCGTTATTGGGATACAGCGAACACACACCATCCTGCGTCAGTCTGCCGCTCTTTTTCAGCTCCGGACCGGATGGTTCACCAGTAGCGGGCTGCGGCTGCTTTTTTTTCGTAAACAAACTGAACATCAAAGCGCCTCCAGCCGTTCACCCGGCAATGCATACTGCACCCGGCTGTAGAAAGAGAAGACCGAGCTATAACCCGGCACCGGCGCAGGCTCATTGCCCGCCATATGCGGGTAGATATAAATCACCATATCCGGGTTAGGCAGTCGCGGGAAAAGTTGCTGAATTTCATTTTGCGCATCGCGGGTATAGCTCTCTTCCAGTGTCTGACGGGTCGTCATTTCCGTATCGGTCAGTCCCCGACGGAGTACGCTCCGGGCCTCCGTCGTGGTCCGGGCAATACTGGCTTTGTTCTGCCACAAATCCAGCATCGTGCCGTCACCAGGTGGCAATATTTCATCTTTAGATGTGCTGCATCCGACCAGTAATAACGCGACCAGCACAAGCAAGTATCCTTTCATGGCGTCTCCTTAATCCAGTTCGTGTGACTGGCTGATATCAAAATCGTATTTGACCTTGCGGCCCTTCTCTTCATAATCAATCGGGATCTGACGGGTGATATGCACGGCAACCTGTGCGCCAGGAGGCACGTAAATCGCATCAAACATCTGGCCATATCGCGCTTTCACCCATTCTGTCAGCTCGTTCGTGCCGCCTGATAACGCCTTGCCCAGCGCAGCCTGTCCGGCGCTGCCGGTCAGCGTACTGGTAATTGACGCCCCATCAGTGGTGGTCGTGGTCTGGCTTTCCGACATCGCTTCAGACGCTGCGCCGGCTGCCGAAAGGGCAAATAGCGTAGGGAGGTAGGTTGAAGCATTGCTTTTACGATCGCCGGACAGACAGGGAATGCCGTGTTCATCGGACAGCCAGCCGATACTGCCACCATTCGATTTGCCGTTACTGCCGTCACTGGATTTTGCCGACTGCGGCACCGTGCGTACCGTGCCGTCAGTGAAGACAAAGGTTATGGAGTGGACTTCACCACGTACACAGGACAACACCCAGTCGCCAGTGGCCGTACCGGACGCAATCGCGCCTTCTACGTCCGGCAGCTCAATGCCGTTAGCGGTCAGGTTCTCTTTACCGATAAGTACTTTGAAGGGATAGGGATCAGTGACTTTACCATCAATCGGCACTCGCCCCAGCAGGGCAGTCATCGCCTGACTGCCGACCAGCGTGGAATTTTCCGGCAGGGTATACACCGGCTGTTCGGTTTCCTCAATGGCCTGCTGGTTTTTAGCAACGCGATCCAGTTCGGCTTTCTGGCGAGTGATCTCGTTGTCATTTAGTCCACCGAACGCCGTAGGAAACTGGAATGTGCCAGTACCATTGGTTGCAGCAGCCGCACCGGTGATCGGTTTACCGTTACGATCCAGTTGTACACCATCCTGCGGTTCAATCCAGACCGTGCCCTGCGCCACCATTTCGGCCTGCCCTGCATCTTCCAGCCCCAGCCCGACAGGTAAGTCACTGCCTGCGGAAATGTTGCTGCCCGTTCCCGGGCCGGGAACGGTATTTTCAGTGATTCCAGCAGGCCAGCCAGCCGCTGCTGTTCAGCCTGAAGTTTTTGCTGCGCCTGGGTACTCTCCTGTTTGGCGGCATTCACTGCGTCATTGATGCGTCCGTCCACGTTGTTGCCCTTGTTTTGCAATCGGGCATTTTCTTCTGCCAGTGCCGCATTCTGTTTCTCCAGATTTTCCTGATTCGTCTGAATTGTTTTAATACGTCCAACCAGCGTTCGTAGCGTATCCTGCGGCGTATCGCCCTCGATGCCGAGGATACGCAACTCTTCCTGAGTCAGGTCGGCTACGGTGGCGTTATCTGCTGAATCCTGAGTGTGTTTTGAACCACCGCAGGACTTCACGCCGATCATGACTGCCGACAGCAACACCACCGGCACGATGACCTTCAGCAGGGTATTCGATTTAATCTGCATCGACCTTCCCTCCTTTACCTGCTTTCGCCTTCACTGGCTCAGGAAGAAACGCGGCATCAGGACGCCCTTTAGTCACCAGATACACCGTTGTGGTATCTTCCGGCGTTCCGCCTGCGCCCAGCCAGCGATGCTGGAACGTGGCGCTGTAGAAATTTCCCTGAAAACGACGCGGATCGAGAACAACTTTCTCCTGGCGCTGATTACGCAGGGTAAGCGCCACCACGCTGTAGCCCTGCAATGCCCATGCAGCCAGCGGTTTTACCTCAACGGACTCTGATGGAAGTAATGACGTCAGCTTCTCCGGTAGTGCCAGCGAAATGGAATGCACACCGGGCAACGGCTCAATCGTCCGTGACGGTGCGTAGAGACTTTGCGCGGCATAGCGGGTTAAGGCCACCGGCAGCGGCGTGGTGGATTTTTTCTCTTTCGGTTTCGATGCGGACTGTCGTTCGTCGGTGGTAGCGGTTTTATTGTCTGCCACTGCAACATCACCGTTTCCTGTCGAACTGGAGACGTCCCCCTGATAGACCAGGCTTACCGGCTCCAGTACGCTTTTCCCGTCTTCGGCACTGATATCCAGCAGGATCATCTCACCGTTTTCCACATCCTGAAGCACCAGACGCGTGCGGGCAAAGTGCGCACCCGGTTGCAGGTATACCGCGCCACCTGTACTTTGAACGCGCAATTTTCCTTTCAGCTCAGGTGGAAATCCCACGCGCACATTGCGGTTCACAAACACAATACGCTCCTGACCAACATGCAGGGCCACTGGCAGCGGAATACGTTCCCACTTCACCAATTCAACCGCCTGTACTGGTAATGTGGCAAGGCAAACCAGTGACAGCAAAAATCGTCGTAATCTCATCAGTTAAACACTCCCTTTTTCTCTTCCTTAACCACTGGGGCCGCTTCCAGACGCTGCGGCGCTTCCGAGAGACAATCCAGCGCCAGACCAAACGGGTTGGCTTCCGGATTTTTATCCCAGCGCACCACCTTCAGCGGATAGCGCACCAGCGAGCGTTTAACCGGCTCGGAGTTAACATATTCATCGGTGACTAAATCCAGACGAACCTGCCAGTTATCGCGGTCAATAATGGTGACACTGTCATCCCGGTAGCCTCGTTCAGGGATCTCCGACACGCCGCGCACGCGATCCCGCGATTCACCCAGGTCCTTACGCTGCTTAGCATCCTTACGCAGCAGTTCTTCACAGGTGGGTGTCAGGTAGGCCGATAATGTGGTGATGCGGTACGGATAATCGGTATCACCATCCTTCGGCCAGCTGTTCAGTTGCTGGAAAATATAAAAGCTGAAGGCATACACCGTTGAGGGAGGGATTTCCCACCACGGACGGGAGCTGCCGGAGCGGAGATCGGGGGGATTGTGAATGGTCAGATTGCGCGGAGACATCATCCAGCCAAGCATGGACAACACTAACAGCACCAACATAATCCCACATGCAGCGCGGAGCGTCCGGATATGGTTATCGCGAGCATTCAGGGCATTTTTAAACTTACTCATGTGTAGCCTCCTGACGGCGAACTACAGGACTCAGGCGGCGTAACGCCAGTACCTGACTGTTTAGAATCAGCCCTTTTGTTCCCAGACCAAACTGAGTAAACAGCAGATCCAGCCTGCAATAGAGATAGTTTTCCGGTTTGCCCCGTTTGAAGCGCGCCATTAATCGGCCACCAAAAATAACCGTGACCAACGGCATCAGCAGTGCCACTGTCGGAAAGGCTATCCAGCCGAGAAAGGGTAGAACCGGTATGGCGACCACGAGGCCGCCCAAGACGCTGAACAGCGCAGTAAATCCCAGTTCCGGCGTGGTGAATCCACGAAATACCACCGGCTCAGCATTAAGCCGGTCAGGCATAAATTCGATAGTCGCCATACACTATCCTCAAAGCAGGATTGTCGCGGCTTTGGATGCCAGCCAGATAACAGTGACAATCAGAATGACCCCAACAACAACCAGCATCCCAAACTTGCCCCATGTTGCTTTGCCATCACGAACTTCAGAAAAAGTTGCGATAATTGCATTCCCCACGGCCAGCATGGAACAAGCTGCAAGAACTAACCCCGCCAACACGACACCATCATTGATATATCCGTAGAACTGACCAACGAAAGAGCTGTCAGTGCTGCTTTTGGGGCCCTCAATGGTTGGCAAACCTGCCCGCGCCGCAGAAATTCCGGTCAGGGAAACCGTCAGAACCCGCGCACACCAGAGTCGAAAAGAAAAACGCAGAGAAGATAATGCAAAGCAATACATAGTTATTTCCTTATAAGAACGGCCAGATTAGCTGGCAAAGAGATAAATACTGATGATGATGAGAAGGACTGCCCGAATGGCAAAACGCATCATTGATTGCTCAGTGACATGACGAGCGGCATAGCCACGATAAACATGCACAAATCCCCACCCCACCCACAAAATCAACAGCGCCAGTAGAGCACCAATAAACAATTTGCTCAGCATCGCGGGGTCAGCGTTACCGCTGGCAACTTTAAATGCGTTGCGTTGGGCATCGTTCACGGACGGCGCTCCATCCGGTACTGACCAGTAAGAGATGCTGAAGGCACTGGTTGTGCGCGGGAAGGCTCCAGGTAAACGCTAATCCCCTGACGAATGGACTTGATGTCCTGAGTTGCTAGCAGATAATCGAAATAAAAGCGTCCGTTCTGCCCATCCTGAACGGCGACAACACGGGCGCGTTCCAGAGCAGCCTGCACCTGGTCCAGCTGTTTCATTACCAGCGCCAGCTCGTCAGACTCAGTGGCCTGAGCGCCCGATGCCAGCAGAATCCCCAAAAGGCACCATGCCCGGGGTTGTGTCATGCGCATGTAAACCTCCTTCAATGCGGTTGCATGTACGAAGGGAGAGTGGCGAAAAGCGCTATATCAGGCAGTAAGAAAACAGAAGTGGAATTTTGAAAATTACGGAAGGGGTAAGGCGTGGCGCATAATGCGCCATCGGGGTTCTTTGCCACCCCGGCGCAAGCAAGCTTGCTCTCCCGGCAAGGCTCTCCCCCACACCAGAAAGACGCGCTAACTTGCTATTCTAGTGTGGGGGAGAGCTTGATAAAATGCATAAAATGATAACGGTCTTAAATTATTAAGAGAGTCACAATATGGCACAAACCACATTAGCACTGATACTATCAACAGCGATAATAGCAATAGCCGCTATTATTTTTTTACTTATATATTAAATGATGTCATCACAGATTTGTGGAAAAAAACGTTTTGAGACAGGCATCAAAAATGGGATAGAGAAAAATAAAATCCAAAATAATGATATCTATATACTCGCTGAGCGGTGGCCTATTGGGAAAATAAATATACAACACTCTCTTAACCGGGTTTTTGATTATTATCTCAATGCCCCAGACCAAGACACCCTTAATCTAGTAAAAATTAGAGAAATTATTGACTGGCATAAAAAGCAGGATCCTTTTTCAGAATTGCCAGAAAATATAAAGCTACAGCTTACAACGCTACAAAATATTTCTGATGGAAATAAAGAGATCGTTTTGCAGCTTTCAAAGTCATTGAGTGAATTATATCTTTCAAAAGAAAAAAGTTTTCGTTCAGAAAAACGAATTGCCCGTATCAGTCTTTTCCTTGCTATAGCAGGTGCTATTTATTCATTCATCTCCCTATATATAACAATTGGTTAGCCATTTACAAAGTAACTGATAGATAAAAATCACATAACCTACCAGACGTAAAAAAACCGACTTAACATCGGCTTTTTTACTTTTCCACTCGTAATTAAAGGCAGGGAGCCAACCACTCTCTGCCTTTTAACATTTTTGAGCCGCTATAAATACTTCTTAAAACTCCCCATCGTCACCGAAATCGCTAATCCCATCAACAATGCTGCCGGTAACAGCAACAAATTGGGATAGACAGCAAATGGCGCAGACAGGTACAGCACACATGGAATATACGCCGCTGGTTTCACCACGCGCTTGGCATGATGGTAGAGGAAACTCGACTCATACGCTGCACCGTAGCGGCGTAGATCACGTCGAACCATCCCATCAGCAATTCCAATAATAGCGACCAGCACAAATAACGGTATCGACAGCACCAGAATGGTCACCCGCATCAGAAAGACCTGCGAGACATACATCGTTGCCATCAGGTATTCATACGCATTTCGTACTGCCCAGGCACTCCAGGCATTAAGCTCATCCGTAACGCCATTACCACTTCCCGCAGCAGGTGACTGAATGGACTGTAACCATCCCATAAAGCCGCTATTCACAAATAGCCACTGATAGCCCAGTGCGATCCATCCCTGTACTGTCACCACTGGTGATGACAGCAGCAAACTTTGCGTAAATCCTTCCGCAAAATAACCGCTTTCTGTCTGCATAACGGCGCGGCTATGTTCCGCCCCCTGATCCGGCCAGAAGAACGCAATCCCGATGTACTCCACAATCAGGCTGAACAACAGCGAAACCATCAGCATCCCGATAATACGCCACGGCATATCCCACAGCAGCACGGTAAAAAAACCATGCGGCTTTGGTGGCGTGGATGGTTGTGTCGGGGCAGAAGAGGTGTTCATCTGCGACATAACATCCCCTTAATGCACAGCCAGCGACTCCATCTGGCAGTTCAGTAACATCTCTTCCTGCCCCACCCAAATCCACAGTGTGACAATGTCAGTGAGCGTATCAGTTGTGGCTTCATATCTCGGGCGATAGCCCAGAGAAGTCAGACGCTCAATAATTTCCGGGATCTGAAGTGACGAGCAATCCTGCTCGCACAAGACATCCATCACATCACGCGGGACTTCCAGATTATTGTATCTTGAAGACGCCATCACCGCTTCAACCCGATATCGTTGTTTCATCATGATTTCCTTTTCAAAAAGTGGCTGCATCATAATCTCCCGGTAACGCGCTCCCCGACCACCAGGCATCGCTTGTCCGATAATTTCGCTGCATATAATCGGCAATTTGCCCAATACTATCCGGCATCAGGGCATCCGCGCCAGCAGCTGGCAGCGGCATCCGGATCTTCCACAACCGGCCCCCTTCCAGTAAGGCGAACGCCTGTCCTTTTGGCAGATTGATCACATTCGCGGCAGTGATCAGCGGCATACGCACCGTACTTACCCTATCCTGCGTGTTTGAAGTAAAATCACTGCCCATTTCGGGGTTCGAAATATCGGTGACACCGGAAACCAGCGTTTTGGTATAGACCTCCACTTCCGGCAATTGTTTAGTCATTAGTTCTGCCGTTTCTGTATGCCGTACCCGCAGCATAACCAGGCTGTTAAAGTTCCCCACCACCTGCGCCGCTTTCGCCGCATTACCCAGCCGCGCTTCGATATCCGGCAGAGTCTGGGTATATGCCGTCACCTCGATGCCCGCCCCGCCGCCCTTGTTGATGAGCGGGATAAATTCATCCCCCATCAGTTCATTGAACTCGTCACAGTGCATGCTGATCTGCGTCTTCTTACCTTCGTTACCGGGCAAACCGTCATTTACGCCAAATTTGTAGATATGCCCAGCCACGGAAACCAGATCGGCAAACATCGAATTGCCCACAGCTGCCGCGACTTCCGGATCGGACAACGCATCAAGACCGATATACACCACGCCCTTTTTACGGATCACCTGCTGCCAGTCGAAGATAGGTCGCGGATCTGACATATCGGTGTAATTCGGTGAGATCAGTTGCGCCGTCTTACCGGAAGTCAGTTTCTCCAGCAACGGCAGCAAACTGGCGACAATCTTGTCGTAATACTTCTGGTCATAGCGTACCGACGAACGCAGACCATCAAGCACCGGATCGTAAATCTTCTTCCCTTCATCGCTGTTCAGCACCTGTTCTATCGCCACCACCCGCAGCGAACGACCTTCCATATGCCGGGGAATATCACGCTCATCAAGTATTTGCGCCAGATTTTCTATCTGTTGCCACAGCGCCGGAGTGTGCTCCACCATCCACGTTTCCGCATAGGTTTCAAACAGATCGCCGATATTGTTCACATAACGCTGAATCAGACCAAAATCCGGGCGTTGCCCCAGCGCAACCAGCGCCCGGGCAATAATATTGACGAAACGCCAGGCGAACTCTTTAAAGGCTGCGCTATTACCTTCACTACTGAGCTGACCAGCCACACGCGAAGCCACTTCCGAAATACGGCCAAAGCGTCCGACTGCGTTGTAACGGGCGCTGATATCCGGCCAGCCCAGATGAAATACATGGAACTCACTGGCGCGTCCTGCCCGGTGCGCTTCGGCATACATGCGCTTCAGTAAATCAGCATCGCCTTTCGGGTCGAAAACAATGGTGACGTTACCGCGACGAATATCCTGGGTGATCAGCAGCTCGGCGAGGCGAGTTTTGCCGACGCGCGTGGTACCCAGAACCAGCATATGCCCGACACGCTCGCCAAGACTCATAGAGACGTTGACCTCATCTGGTTCGATGCCGTGCAATGCCGGATGACCGCCAACTGGGGGCAATGGTCGAACGGGATTCAGCGCCGAATCACGCGCCAGCAGTTTGCACAGTGCAGGTAAGCGATGTTCGTAGTGCTGTTCAAAACGACGCGCTGCCTGGTATAACGCCGGGGGATTGACGTAACCCGCCACCTCCGGACGCAGGGTATCCAGCAACCTCTGGGTATGCTTTTGCTCCCACATAAACCCTTTACCCAGAAATAGCCGTTGGTTACTCACTGGCACCTCTGCGCTGGTAACAATATAACGCGGCAGACGGCGGATATTGCGCCGGTAACGTAAAACCTTAACCCCCTGCTGAATGCGTTTTATCGATAACACTGCAAATCCTGCCGCCGTAACGTAGCTGACAGACGGTGCCAGTGCTACTGCCCACGGAGCCGTCACGCATATATAGCTGGCGCAGGCGGCAACAACTGCGGTGTTCAGCTCCACCGCAGGTCGTAGCATGGCTTCAATAACATAGCGGTCACTCATTTTTTCCTCCCGTCATGTCCGGCAAGAAAAATTAACCAGATGAGAAAATTCATTGCGGCCAGGCCAATCAAAAGACTGATTTCATCCAGTGGTAATCCCGCCCTCATTGTTCCACTCCCTTCTCGCTAATCAGTACCGGATAGTGAGAAATACCCAGCCGAACGGCCAGATCGCTCCCAGAAACCGGTAGCAACTCAAGCCCGTTAGCCTGAGACTGTAAATCATTCCAGGCAGATTCACTGGCGACATTCACCACATAGCCCACGGCATTAAGCTGGATAAGTTGGTCACGTCGCAATGCCAGCCAGCGTCGGGAAAGCTCGTCGTCACCAATCAGAAAAATTGATCGCATTCCGGGCATAGAGAGAGAACGCGCTTCCAGCCCCCCAGGCGAAAGCTCAGGAGTACGAATGGGTAATACCGATGCTTTATCAGGTGTTGACAGTGTCAACACTTGTGGAGCGGATGATTCCTCTCCCTGATTGTTAATACCAGCAAAGTATTCAGCCGTTGACTGACCACCCAGATCAGCGACAACGGTCAGCTCTGCCTGACTTATACCCGAAAACAGCAGTGCGAGAACCAGCGGAAAACGTCTCATCATTGTGTTCCTCCCTGATTGAATGCCAGCGTCTGTGCAGACGGCTGCAATGTGCCCAAATGATGCGACACGATAGCCTTGTAGGTTTGAGCAGGTTTGCCGCCCGCAGGATGGTGATAGCACCCCGCAGCCGATATCCAGCTCCCGGGGCTACGTTCGTAACAGGCTCGCAAAATACGGGCCGCAGCGTGAAGATTTATATAGGGATCAAATGCTTCCCAGGTAGATACGAAATGATGTCCATTCCAGCCCAGATTGACCTGCGCGATACCAACATCGATACGTTTGAGCGGATAGCGCCGCATAAAGTCCAGCAGTGCCTGATAAGCTTCGTTCCGTGAGGCGTAGCGATATCCCTTCCCGGCAACATTAATTGTCCAGGGCCACGGGCGAACACCATGCGCCAGTTTGCGGGATGATTCCGTTAATGCCAGACTATACAACGCCTCAGCAGGAACATTCTCCGCCTGCGCGACCCGATGGTATCCTTCAGGAACAGACTGCGCAGCCAGACACTCTGGTAGCACAATGAACATTACCAGCCAGATCAGTTTACTCGCTGCCATCCCTGCGCCCCCTGCTGTAACACCACTGGCATCAGCCCGTTGCCGTATTTCAGCCACATCCCGCTATCGTGATTTAGCGTTACCTGGCGGGATTTCACCTTTTCAGCAGGGATATTATGTTTCTTCGCCCAGCTTCGAACCGCCTCATCTTTACCACCGCTATCAACCAGATAGATATCCAGCGGCTGGTTCGATTTCATCAGTTGCGACAGTTTACGGTCGCAAGCAGGGCAATTATCTTTCACAAACAGCGCCTGACGGGCGTTGCTGGTTTCACTCCGTAGATCCTGAACGGGCAGAACGCCGGGATAGACACGCATCCACGCGCTATTCACTTCTCGCTGAAACGCCAGCTCCGCTTCAACCCGCTGAAACTCCTGTTTCACCGCCAGCTCAGCAAAATGACGGCGTTCTTCATCACTTTGCGCCTCGATACCCAGCATCGTCAGTGGATCTAATCCAGGAGACAACACACCGCGTCGTCCTTTTTTCAGCGTCTCATAACGCTGCCATTCTTCCGTTGTCAGTCCCCACTCCAGTGCGTTTCTTTTTATTTGTATAGGTTCCAGTTCCTGAAGACGGGAATCCGCCATCTGGATAGCAGAAGCTAATGCATCAGATACAGTCACTACGGATTTTTGAGACTGTTGTGTAGTGATCTGATCGCTTTCCGGGCTCACAGCAGCAAACGTGACTGTTGACAATGTCAACACTCCTGACAGAAGCACGGCATTGAATTTTTTCATCCTGACCTCCTTATCGCACCGTCAGCGTCCGGGTTTGCCCTGCGACACGAAACTGCGCCTGCTGCCCGGTAATCGCCAGCAAAGTCCAGCCCTGACGGGTTTCTCCCGGTTCTATTAACGCTATTTCTGTCAGTTGTGTTGCCGATTGTGGCGCTATCGCAGCAAAGGCAATTCCTCCCCGCCGTTCGATACCAGTGAGGATGAAGGGGGTGGTAACTGGCCGCCGCGCTTTCGGCGTTAGTTTCTTCTTTACCGTCACAACATCAGGCATTACGGCAGGAACAACGGCTGTATTGGCTGGACGTTGTTTCAACGTTCGAACCTGTTCCTGAAGGGAGGATAACTCTGTGTTAAAGGCCGTAAACGAGGCAGACTGCTCACGCTGGTGTTTATCGAGCACATCAATCTTCTGCTGCAAAGCCGCAAGCGCCGGTTTGTCAGCCTTACTCCCCAATTGCATTCGTGACACATCAAACTGCTGTTGCAGCGTTGTCATCTGTTCCTGGAGTGGCTCGATATCCGGGCTACCCTGCAACGCAGTTTTAAGCTGGCTAACCTCCCCAGAAAGAAGCTGAACCTGCTTCAGACTAATAAATGTAGTTCCACCCAACGTAAACAAAACCAGCCCCCCCAAACCATAGCGGACTATCGTCCAGAAATTGTTTCGTACAGGTCGTACAGGTCTGGTGGATTCTTTCATTTCAGGAATCTCCATGACACTAATGGATTCGTTCATTTCAGCATCCTCTGCGGAGCCGGAGCGGTGATATTGACGGGGTGAGCGGATAGTGGCACAGAGACCGAAGTGACCGACGTTCTCACCGCTTCCGGCGGCAAACGATAGCCATCACGTAATGAATGGCAGACGATCCGTTGAACAGAATCAATCTCAAGCTGCCAGGACTCCCCGGCCAGGATTTGTAATGCCTGACTCAGGCGCATTGGCCCCAGTTGATAATGCACCGCGGGCAACCTCTGGTTGTACAGCACCCGGTTCGCTGGTGTCGTACTGCACAACGAGTACCCGGACTGGCGCAGAGCATAGCGCATGGAATCAGCCACGGTCGGCGATAATGACGCGGGGATACGGATATCTATTGTTTGCTCCAGCGGAGCACGTTGCGCAGCACTCGGGGAAGTATCAACCAACAGGTAACGGTCATAACGAACAACTTCGGGAGAGGCGGCATAGACATCTGGTCGGGCTGGCTGGATATTGCCATTCAGCACCGTTGGATGGGATTGAGTATCAGGTTGCTGGAGCTTTTGCGTACAACCAGCAAGGATGCTGGCCGCCAGGCAGACAATCATTGGGATATGAGGATTCATGCAGGTTCCTTAGTCAGACAAAAGAGGCCCAACTTTGCGAAACCAGAGGCATCTCCTCAACGAACAACTGTTTTTGCTATGCAAAAAAACGCCAGAAAAATCTGGCGTTAATACAACAAACAAGAAGTGTACGACGTGGAGATTTGCACTCTTTCTATTATCAATATGCGGAGTCGGTAGACTCAGCTTTTTCAGCTTTATAAACCATGTTTTGCCCCACTTTGATAAAACTGATTTTAATCAGTCTCGCTCGCAGTGCTGCTCTTGATTCACCTGCATGATCGCCTTTGGTCAGTGTAAACACATCGGCAGTCAGGTTACTGAGTTTAAAACCGATAAGGACCTTCTTCTCTTCATTCACTGCATTCTGGCAGCGTCTGATTAAAGAACTAGCCTGTTTACCCGATACCGTAACATCAAAACGCGTGTACTCAGGTTTTTCGGTTGAGCCATGTAACGCGTTAATCGTGCAGCTCAGGAATGCCCCCGTAGCGGTGTTAATTTCGCGAATATTGCTCAGATAACCCAGCCCATCGATATGCAAATTAAAGTAGCTGGATTGTGGTTTTGGTTGTACCGGCGCCGGAGCTACTGATTGAGCTGGGGTTGCTGATTCAACAGGAACTGGAGCCGGGGCTTTCTTGCTGGCACTGCTTTTTTTAGGTTTAGCGGTGGTGGTTTTAGATATAGTAGACATGTTGTTTCTCCTGGAAAAATTCGATAAACGGAGAAACATCCCAGCTGGGTGTTTTCCCGCTGGGGTGTCAGGCATCGAAGCGAAGCTGACGGTCTGTCGTTGAAGTGTACCTTTATCGCTGGAGCGATCCCTGCTCTCAAAGGTTAAGCAAGGTTACCGCCCGAAGGCATCGTCTCTCAGGCCATGACGATTTTGGCTGGCAATCACCCGAAGGCGTCCATCTCAGATTGCTAGGACATTGGCTGTTGTCGGAGACAACGGGATAAGAGCGAATATATTATTTAGTATTAGCTCATAAAATCAATTAAAATCTCACTTATCAATTACATTTTTCTCAACATCATGCAACTGACTCTCTGATAGTTTATTTATTTGACTTATCAATAATTGGTTGATATAGAATCTTTTTTGCTCCAAAGATAGATCGTCACGCGAGTCAATTGCATGAAGTGTATTACTAAAACATTCATCTATAGCGGAACCCTTAAATACTTCAATAATAGTTTTTGCATTCATAATAAGAACACACATTGCCAGACAACCAACACACCAAACCCAATCAACCACAAAACCGCGCACCAAAAAAAACTCTTTAAATATATATAAGAACACCCAAACAACAATCCCCAAAAGACATCCAAAAGTAGTCCTTAATGGATATTTTAATAATAAAATATCTAACAGGCGATTAAGAAACCTAGTAAACTCATCCATGTAAACTCTCCCAACGCCCTTTCTTAATCTCGGCTAAATCAGTATATAATTTATCTCTATCATTTAATATTTTTCGCCCCCCGTTACTTCCACCATTAATATCATCAATATTTTCCTCTATAAACTTAATTAACTGAAGTGCTTCATGTCTATTAGAACCAAAGAAACCTCGAGATATTCGATATGTTATTATTCTATCCTTGACCTCAAGAACTAAAAACAAGGTAACACTTAACCCAATAACAAATACCCCAACAGAATATTGGATATGAATTATTGTGGTTGCAATCAATATTAATAGGGTAGAGATTTTAGCCTTTATAAAAATCTTTTTTTCTTTTATTAAGAAGAGTTCCACTACTGTTTTTCTTTTTAACTCATCAGACTCTTTTTTTGTTAAAACACCACTGGAGCGATATAATCCTTTCAGATTTTCACTATATTTCTTAGAAAAAAACAACTTTAACGACAATCTCGTATATTTGATTTATCAATGCCATTGCGACACCGGAAATGAAAAAATCTACCCATTTATTAGTAATTCCAAAATACAAATGTAAATAGCCCACCCCCCTAGCACCAAGTATGGCAAGAACTAATAAAAACAATAATTTTACTATAGCCGAAAATTTCATAAAACCGCCAAGCATTCATGTATTGAATGTATTGTTTATTTCCCAAAATAAATATACTTCAAATAGTAAAGTTAAACCAAACAAAAAGGCCCGATCCCATCCTGGTATCGAGCCTCTGAACCTGCACCAGGGTTCATCGTCAGTGTCGCTTCTCCGGGCCAGAGCCTTTTTTGGCCGACGTGTAATCTCACGGAGGGTCACGCCTTACAACCTCATCCAGGTAACAAAATGGGTCGCTATACTGTCCTGTCTTCCGCTACAAGAAGCGAAAAATCGGATTACCGCAGTCACGGGGGTACTTCAAAGCCATGAGCAAAATAGCAAATTCACGCTACGCTTCCAACCAAAAACATAAAGCTAATCAGCCATTGTTCTTTGCAGGGCTTTTCCGCCGCCGAGCCGGTTTCTTTGCTCCGATATTCACAATACCGTTGCAGTCTGGATAGTTACTACATCCCCAGAATGAGCCGGACTTCCCCGTGCGCTGTCGCGTTGCACCGCCACAAACCGGGCACGGCGGAGACGGCGGTAACGTAATCCTGACAGTCTGCTGTCGCCCCTTTTCCACCAATTGCCTGGTCCAGGCTGACTGTTTCGCCATAAAGTCATCCAGCATCATCCGCCCCTCGGCAATATCATCCAGCGACTGCTCCCAGAGTGCCGTCAGGCCGGGATCTTTGAGCTGTGCAGGTAACACCGCCATCAGGTCAGCGGCAATAGGCATCGCAAGCAGGTGCTTGCCTTTCTTCACCACAAATCCACGCTTCAGCAACGTTTCAATCACGCCTGCCCGTGTCGCTTCCGTACCCAACCCCGCATTCTCCTTGAGGATCTTTTTAAGGCACGGATCGGTGACAAACTGCGCCGCGTTCTTCATCGCGACAATCAATGTACCTTCCGTATAGTGCTCCGGTGGTTTTGTTTGCTGCTGTTTCGCTTCTGCCCCAGTGATCGGGCATACGCTCCCTTTAGCCATTGCAGGTAACTGGGTTTTGTCACCGGTACTTTCTGTATCTTCTTCAGCATCCATACCAAACAAGCTCTTCCAGCCAGCAACGACCACAATCTTACCGCTGGTCTTAAATAACTGCCCACTGCAATGCAACGAAATCCGCGTGGCATCCACTTCATGGTTTGGCTGGAACTGGGCCATATAATGCAGCCGGATAAGTTGGTAAACGTTGCGCTCCTGCTCACTCATTTTTGCCAGATCACAGGGCTGCTTTGTAGGAATGATGCCGTGGTGTGCAGTGATCTTTTTGTCATTCCAGATACGGGAAACATGCTGCATATCGAGCCGTTGGATGATCGCAGATAAAGCAGGATCGCTTTGTTGTATCGCTGCTATAACCTGCCCAATCTCTCCACGCATTGATGTCGGCAGATAACCGCAGTCAGTACGAGGGTACGTGGTTGCTTTGTGGGTTTCATACAAAGCCTGCGCAATATCCAGCACCTGTTGAGCGCCATAGCCAAAACGACGGGAACAGGCTTGTTGTAGCGTACCAAGATCAAACGCCAACGGAGCTGATTCAGTCTCCCTTTTGGTCTCAACCTCTGCCACTGTCGCCTGCCCGGTTTTCTTGCAAAGCTGAACCACCTGCTGCGCCGCAGTCGGATTAATACAGCGTTTTTCCTCATCACAATACGCCGCTGCTGGCACCCACTGCGCCTGAAATGTGATCCCTCCCGCTGCCAGCTGCACCACAACATTCCAGTAGGGCTTCGGGACAAACTGCGCAATATCGCGATCGCGTTCCACAATCAAGTTAAGCGTTGGCGTCTGCACCCGCCCCACGGATAAAACGCTACCATAACCATTCTCCCGGGCCTTGACCGAATATAGCCGCGTCATATTCATGCCGATCTGCCAGTCAGCCCGGGCACGGCCCAGACCGGCTAAATAGTAGGGTAAGGTCGCACTTCCGGGCTTTATCGCCGCCAGCGCGGCGCGGACGCTGGCCTCATCAAGTGCCGAGAGCCACAACCGCTCAACTTTTCCCTGATAATGGCAATAATCAAGGATTTCACGGGCAATCACCTCTCCTTCCCGATCCGCATCGGTGGCAATCACTACCGTATCAGCCTGTTTCAGCAATTTCTGGATGACGGAAAACTGAGCCGCCGCATCCGGTTTAACCTGCATTTGCCACGTTGTCGGCAATACCGGTAGCACATCGGTACGCCAGGGAACACCGAACTGTTCACCGTAGGCATCCGGGCTGGCCTGCTCCAGCAGGTGACCAAAACCCCAGGTGACGCACACACCGTTTCCGGTCTGATGACCCGGCATTTTCTTTGTTGCGCCCAGCACAGCGGCAATATCCCGCCCCTGAGTGGGCTTTTCACAGAGAAAGAGCTTCATCGGATCGTCCCTTCCGCCACGTTCTTCACATTCTCAAACAGCTTGCTGGTATAAGCCGCTGTGACATGAGAGGCCAGACCGGAACGAAAGGTGATATAAAGCCGACTACCTGAACCATTTCTCTCCAGCTCAACCTGAATGCTGTCACCAGTATTTTCGCTTCCCCAGTCGCGCCCCATTTTGTAGTAGCTACCGGGTTGCCCATCCCATACCCATGCCCCATCGGCTACTGAAGCGGCAGTCCACCCTCCACTTTGCGTACCGTTGTTACGTAGCTGCGCTACTTCTTCCGCCGAGATAAAGCGGTAGTAGCGTTTTACCCGCGCAGCTGCCGTATCAACATCAACGGGAACACGGTATTCCTGCGCGATTTTGTGGTTCGCCTGTGGTACGCCTTTCGACAACACCACCGGACCACTGTCTGCCGGTACAGAACCGACTGAGAAGATCCCACCGCTAATCTGGTTTATCGCACTGTTGACACTGTCAACACTCGCACATCCACTCAGGCAGGTACTCAAGATGAGCAATCCGGTAAAAACAGTCTTATTGCTGATCATCCTGCACCTCCAGCTTTGTCGCTTTATCTTTGCGTGACTGGCGTTTGAAAGCGGCTTTCAGCGCCTTAATACTTTCGGCGCTTACTGGCGGAGAAAAGCGGGAGCGGCGGGTTCCCAACAGGATCGCCCTGTCCAGTTCCCCAAATTGTTCGATAGCCTGCCGGGCAACATCATTATTTGAAGCTATATCCTGGCGGGTAACGGGATGAGAACGATAACGCAGAGCAACCGAGAAGATTTGGCGAATTTGATGGCTACCACGATGCAACCAGGCTTTGCGCTCTTTCAGCGACATCAGACCGTAATGATGCGACTGGAAGACACGCAGAATAAGCTGATCAAATCCAACCAGGAGGTAAACGCAGCGGTATCCCAGCGGAGTATGGCTGTGAACGCCAATATTCAGCGGTGCGGTAGAGGTGACCCCGGATACAGAAGCGTTAGCTGGCAGCATCGCCATCAGAGCATCGATATCACTGAGCCATTTCTGGAGCTGCTCGCTGGCTGTCCCCAGTAATGTTTCAACTTCCATCAGAGCAGCATCCGCCCACGGATTATCCGCCAGTGAATCGCGGTTAATCCGGGAAATGAGTTTGAAGAACAGCGGCATTCCGATGAGCGACGGCTTGCCATCTGAGGCTGGTCGCCCGCTCCAAGTGTTAATGGCGTACTGGGTATGCAGCTCGATGCGCAACTCAGAATGCAGCGCACCGGCTTTCTTTTCTGTCTTGTCTGACATGATTTTCCATCTATAAAAGTTCAACAAGATGGAAATAGTTGTGTATTGGTGATACGAAGCACAATAATAAAATCATTGTACAAAAATAAAATTTATTCTAAGAGGGTAGAAAAATCCACCCTCTTAATAATTACCAACCGTAAGATACTCCCGCCGCAACACCAAGATTGTTTTGTGTATCAAAGGACGATTTTAATGAAACAATAGTTCTATCGTTGACACGGTAATAACCGCCAGCTGAAATCGCCTGCTCAGAATCAAAATTAGCTAATCCCATACCAAACTGAAAATCGTAGCTAAAATTCTGAGGGATACTACTCATTGCCATTGCACCAGCAATCCCGGCAGCAGCTTTCTGACGATTTTTATCAACTTTGCTATCTAATTGTTCAATTCGTCCGTTCACTTTATTTATTTGCGAGTTCGTATAATCGATAGATTGATTGAATCGGTTATCGGTATACGTTGTTGCTTGATTTAACGTATTTCTTGTGGATGTGTCTGTGTAACTTTTCGAGATATCAATTGCATAACTATTACCCTGATTAACTCTCGAATCAGTATATTCAATTGCTTTGTCATATGTATTCTTTGACGAATTATCGGTGTATGTATTGGCATCAACAAGCGTCTGCGCCGATGAGTTATCAGTGTAGGAGCGCATATCATTGGTGGCGTTCGTTACCTGAGTATCGGTGTACGTATTGGCATCGACAAGCGTCTGCGCCGATGAGTTATCAGTGTAGGAGCGCATATCATCGATGGCGTTCGTTACCTGAGTGTCGGTGTACGTATTGGCATCAACAATTTTTGAATCGGTATAGATATTAGCGTCAGTCTCAGCTTTATCGGCTTGCTGTTCAGTATAGGAACGATCAGCGGCAGATTTGCTATCAGTATAATCTTTTGATGCAGCATCGCCAGCATCAACATAACTCTGTTCAACCCCTGAACCGAAATTAGAAATAGAGTTGTCAACATAGCTCTTCATATCACTGATTTTTGAATCAGTGTAATCATTAGCATTAGATTCAGCAGTAGCACTTGTCGTGTCTGCGTATTTTTTTGCATTAGACTCTGCTGTAGATGCTTTATTATCTGCATATGATTTAGCTGCGGCATCGCCAGCATCAACATAACTTTTCTCTACCCCCGAATTATTTTCGACATACGATTTCATTTCATTATATTTTTGATCTGTATAATTTTTTGAAATATCAATACCTGTATTAACTGCGTCTGCGACGCTTCGCTCATCCATATTTGTACAGTTTTCATCCCCGCCGCCAGAACGAGTGCATTCGTTACGCCAGCGGATATGTCCTGAGCCATCCTCAGTAAAATCAGCCATCGCAGGGCCTGATAACAGTGCAGACATAACAAGTAAATAAATTTTAGAGTATTTCATTTAAACTTCCTTTTTCTATCAAAAAAAGAAGTAAACAAAAACTACGATGTTTTCCCCACAAAAAACCGTATTTGCATTTTTAGTATTTTTCAGGGTTACCTGCCACAAACCTCAGCAAGAAAAATTACAGATTAAATCTCATTTCCCTCCTGCCCTTAAACCACTATCAGTTCCTTAGTGTTGACACTGTCAACACAGGTCGTTTTATGACCTAAAATAACTACTACGGTTCTCGTCCATGCTTCGTCATATAAATACTAGCGACCATGATAATAAGGCATGTTTATTCTCCCTTGCTGTTGACACTGTCAACAGTGCTCACTTTATGAGCTGAAATAATTCCCCCTAATCTCAGCCATCACGCCAGACACAAACTCTCTCCGGGCGCGTTTGACCTCTTTTTTCTCATTGAGTGGTGGCACACTAACCGATGTCTGTTTTACAAGCGTATGCAGAACACGCGCATCTCCAACGTTAAACTGCCCTTCTCTGGCCCGTTTCAGGTTTGCCAGCAGATACGCAGTGACGTTCCTGACCTCTGTCGCTTTCATGCGGTCAGCCAGATCGTCCAGAATCAGCTGTCCCAGCCCTTCAGGTAACGCGCTAAGTTGCCGCTCCAGCATATCCCTGTCGGGCGTATTCAGCCGTTCGATTACCTTCGTCGACCACGACAACCGACTTTCGCCTTCTACGTACGTATCTTTTACACTCTGTGTAAAACTACGTACGTAACGGTTCGATTTTCGAACTAAGCCGCCATCCCTTGATTTCCGGCTTAGTTCGGAATCCGAACCCGGAAAAATATCCCCCTTCAGATGGCCCAGTTCGGATTCCGAACTCTGTGTTTTTTGACCGAGTTCGGTTTCAGAACCGTGAGTTTTCTTCTGCCGCGATGACACCATTTCCTGCGGAGTTTGTGGCGCGGATAACCGGGCTTCGATCAACGCAACGCGTGAGTGCCGGTGGCGCATACGAGTATCGGATTTCATGTCCTGCAAAACAGCCAGCGCAGTGAGGCGTATCGTTTTATTAGTGTGCCGGCAGGCATCAGCCACGGCATCAAACCAGCCGGGATCGAAGTATTCCGAATCAAACAGTCCCAGCGGTTCATCATGCTGAGCGTAGATATTGCCGCGAATACGACCTGATTTATCCCGGACACGCTTGCACAAGCTCAGCCACCCGGTCAGACGCAGCATTAACAGCGCCCTGCTGATTGTCTCCCGGGAGGCTTTATCCGAATGAGGAAGCGCGAGCTGGCACTGCAATTCGTCGTAGGTAGGAAAAACAGTGCCCTCGTTCTGTTGGGCGTACAGCCGGATCATCACCCACGCCATTTTATCCAGCGGCGATAACCGGCTATCCAGAAATAAACGCCGGGGAACGGCATCATGCACGTTCCCCAGAAAGAGCAATCCACTCTGCTCATTACTCTGCTCACCGGACTGCGTTTTTTGCTCAATCCGGTTTTGCATCTTTGCCAGCGTACGCTGGATAACATCATCGACGGGAACAGCAGTCATGAGGCAGCACTCCAACCTTTGGTTAGCGTCCAGACTGCGGTTAACGAGATATCCTGCTGCTCAGCGATTAACATTATGGCTTCCAGCGCATCCAGTGATTCCCGGTTGTCAACGTTCGATGCCTTCCACTGTTGCCACACCGCCAGCTCCTGTTCTTCTGTGGGGATCTGGCTGCGCCCCTGCCGTGTTACAACACCAACCAGGCGTCGCCGGGAGCTGACCTCCGTCGCCGTCAGACCGAAAAAATGCTGCATCAGCTCGATAGATCCACCCAGCGTTAACGCCCTGTCTATCCGCTGCGTCCGGGTCTGCTCACGACGAGCCTGCGCCAGCATGGTGTTAAGGTTGGTATGGTTGATACGAAAGGTTAGAAGAGATACCTGCGTATTTACCAGATAATGCAGATCTTCAACGGTTAAGCTGTTAAGTTCCTGAATCTCTTCCAGGGTTAACCCCATAGCTTCACAACGGCGGATATTGCCCGACTTTAGCTCCATAACTATCTGCGTTAACAATGCATTCATTGCGCACTCCCCTCATAAATAATCGCAATATCAACAGTCCATACCAGAAAACAAAGTAGGATAACAATCAACGATGTGGCTTCAGCTTTCATCGAATCCCCCTTATCCAACACGCCGCCGAAACTCGGCAATGGTCTGGCATTCAACGCACAGCCTGACACCAGAAATAGCTCTGCGACGGGCCTCCGGGATCGCATGTCCACAGAGTTCGCATTCAGCAGACGACATCGTCGGTGAGATCAACGAAGATCGAATGCGCTCAATCTGGCTATCGACCATCAGTTGGGTCACTTCCTGTGCCTCATCAACCCAGTCTGCTTTCATGCTGCACCCTCCCTGAATGTCTGGCGTTGCAGCTCACGTAAACGACGCACAATTCTGATCAACCGCAGAAATTTCACCGCGTAAACATCATCAAACAGAGGATCATCGAACGGGCCACTGGCACCAAGAAGGAACCCGGTCAAGGCTGATAATGGGGTATAAGTCACATCACCACACAATGCGCTCAGTAGCTCACCCTCAGGTGTTGATCGAAGGATATAACCCGTACTCAGAAAGGATTTATCCTCCAGAACCGTGCTCTCAATTCCCATCACCTCCGCCAGTTCAAACGACAGGCGAAACGCGATGTCCTGTAGATGTTCAACATCATCCTGCAAAGCCGGGATATGCCAGATATCGGTTACCGGCTCCAGCCCGTTCGCAGCAAACGTAATGGAATTTGCAGGTAGTTCCTGAAGCGCATCATCATTAACACCAGGCTCTGGCTCAGCACCCGGAAAAGTGTCTGGTAAATCAGGTGTTGAATTCCTGTTTAGGTTCCCATCATAAAGATCCAGCTGTTCTTCATCAGACTGTTGGTCAATATGGTCAGAGGAATCAGCTTCAGTAGCGGCAGGCTTTTTCCCCGATGGCCTGGAGTCAGTAGTGACGGATGGCAGCTCCTCAGCCGGTGGTGGTGAAGGCTCATCATTGTTTTTGTCTGCATCCAGAACATGCTGGGGAAGCGGCTCCGGCTCGCCGAACAATTTGCGACGGTTCTGTTCCTGCGGATCGAGTTCAATCAGCCAGCTATCGTAGGTCAGTTGTGGATCGGGCATAGCCTTCAACAGGGCCGCAATCAGTTCTTCTTTAAAAACATCGACAGAGTAGTGGTCCGGGTCATCAAAGGCGCGACAGACACCGCCGAATACATCGTTAAATTCCTGTTCCGGGGATAACGCAACGTTCTGACTGAAGGCTTGCCAAGCTTTTTCTGCCGCTGTTCGCAACGTAATTAGCTGGGCAATCTGAGGCCGTCCCATACCCGAATTAAGCAAATTGGGCATCCACGGCCATAGATATTCGATTGTCGCCACCATACGGCTGATATTCGAATGGTGAACCGGATAACCCGCTTCTTTCAGCAGGTCGGCCAGCTCGCGCTGACTCACTTCACGCCCCAGTTGTTCCTCGTAAATAGCCCGTGCCTTCTCGATACCGAAGGCTTTTTCAATAAATGACAGCTCGCCACGCACATCATTCTCGGCCAGATGCCCGATGACACACTGCAAACGCCCGGGCCACGGTTTCACGATGCACTGAACACGGCGAAAACGCTCATCGCCTGTTTCTGCATACAGTTCCGTCAGAATGGAATAGCGAGTGTTGCCGCCGTCGCTGAAGATATAAACATCCTCCGGGCTTTCCGGATCTCTGGTGACTTTTGGCACCGAATCAAGCCCCCGTGCGCAGATCGACGCTTTGATATCGTCATACTTCGGATTACGGGAAGTACGGGGGTTATCGGGATTCGGGCGCAACTGCTCCAGCGTCAGAACCATCGGCATCTCATTGACCGGCAACACCACGGCGGCGCTTTCAGTATTTGGGGTACGACCACGCTGGAGTAGCTTTTCGCCCAGTTGGCTAGGTTTCTTAGAAGTCATAGCGACCTCCAATGAAATCCTCGAAACGGGTAATCTCCGCCTGATATTGCACCTTTATTGTGCCGATAGGCCCATTGCGCTGCTTGCCAAGAATAATTTCAGCCACACCAGGTTCATGCGTATCGGCGTCATACACTTCGTCCCGATAAACAAACATAATCAGATCGGCATCCTGCTCCAGCGCCCCGGAGTCACGCAAATCGCCATTATTCGGGCGCTTATCTACCCGACTTTCCAGTGACCGATTGAGCTGTGACAACGCCACCACCGGACAGCCAATTTCTTTCGCCAGCGCTTTAAGCGAGCGGGATATCTCCGCAATCTCCTGCGTCCGGTTCTCCTGCCCCGGGCAGCGCATCAGTTGCAGATAATCCAACAGGATTACGGATGGATGGCCGTATTTACGGATATTTTTTCTCACCCGGGAACGCAGGAGCGCCGGTGTCATATAGCTGGAATCGTCAATCACCAGCCTGTTTTTCCAGTCTTCAAGCAGGACTTTCATTGCTACACCGACCCGCGCCCAGTCTTCATCCTGCATATCGCCATTGCGCAGATGTTGCAGAGGCACACGCCCCAACATGGCGGTAAATCGCATCAGCAGCTGCTCGGTAGGCATTTCCAGGCTGTAGACCTGCACTGCCATATCCGGGCGCTCGTTCAATGCACCTTCGCAGAACGCCAGCCCGAGCGCGGTTTTCCCCATCGACGGACGGCCAGCCAGGAGAATCAGATCACTGGACTGGAAGCCGCTGGTCATACTGTTAAGTTGCGTAAAACCGGTAGGTGTACCGGTAATCAGGTCCTCACTACCGCAACGTTGCTCCAATCGGTTAAGGAAGACTTCAAGTGAAGCAGGTAAATCAACGTCACCATCCGGAGATTGCTGTTCGGCAATAGCAAATATGCGGCGCTCAGCTTCATCCAGTAACACCATCAGGTCACTTCTGACATTGCTGGCCTGCCCGACCAGATCGTATCCCAGTGCTAGTAACTGACGTTTCTGGCCGTAGCTAGCAACATACTCCGCATAAGCCACAATATTCGCTGAACTGGGCGTATTTTTGGAAAGTTCGGCGAGATAGGCAAAACCGCCGCACTGTTCTAATGTGCCCTGCAGCTCCATTGATTCCGCAAGCGTGATCAGATCGATAGGCTTGTTCTGAAGTAACAACGTCTGCATCGCAGAAAAAATCATGCCATGCGGTCGTGAATAAAAACAGTCAGCAGAGACAATCGTCGCAATATCATCCCAACGATCGTTATCAAGCATCAAACCGCCAAGGACGGCCTGCTCGGCGCTGATTGAATGCGGCGGCAATATCTGTTCTGTGTTATTCATGCAGGCCTCCTGTGCTACGACATTCGACCAGAGCTTTATTAAAACGGGCCAGCCAGGACGGGGAGAATATTTTCATTATCTATCCCCCTTCGGCTGGTTTTGCAGTACCACATCAAAGCGGTCGCGCCATTCAGGGAATAATTCACAGGCCAGATAATGCATGGTCTTCGCAGCTGGTAGACTTTTCCGGTCGGTCTGGTATTCAAGACGGTGAGCTGGTTGCCCCCTCGTATGACCAAGCTTGTAGACTTCAAGGTCGTAAATTTGCGTTTCAAGCAGAGTGACGGGGGGAATATCTGCTTTGCTATATGCTCCATCAGCAATAATCGTGGTTAACGCACTCAGTGCTTCTTCAGCCAGCAGGGTGTAGTCCATACAGTTGACCAGGACTTTCATTGGCGGCAGAGTAAGACCAAACCCACGATAAGGCAGAAGTTCCTCCATTAGTGTCACTGTTCCTCGCAGGAACTCCCTGACATCCGGGACAACCGGTTTTACCATCGCCACTGCCGTATGTGTTGTTGCCAACAACACCAGTTCCAGCATGATTGAACGCGCGCCCTGTGAATCAATGATGATGGCATCGTAAGCAGCAAACAGCGGATGCTGGAGTAAGTTGCGCAGACGAATTCTGCCATCCGGCGCATGCATCATCGCCGTCTTGAGTTGTTCATGGGGATCGTTAGAGATAATCAGGTCAAGATTATCGATGCAGGTCTGAGAAATCAGTTGCTCGGGATGGTTGAGATCTACGGTCTGCATCAACATTTCGTAAAGACCGCATGGGGCTTC
The DNA here is from genome assembly GCF_963883545.1 of Escherichia sp. E4702. Classification (NCBI taxonomy): domain Bacteria; kingdom Pseudomonadati; phylum Pseudomonadota; class Gammaproteobacteria; order Enterobacterales; family Enterobacteriaceae; genus Escherichia; species Escherichia sp. E4702. The sequence goes on from NZ_CAWORF010000029.1 coordinate 152,039, forward strand.
ATAGCGGAAGGAGTAGTAACTGGAGGCAGTTGGCTGGGCGTAGTCGCCGTCAATCAAAAGGGTTTTAAGACCGGCGTCGGCACAGAAGCCAGCCAAGTTAGCGGAGTGAGTAGATTTACCTTCACCACCTTTGGTAGAAATTACTGAAATTACATGCATATAAGTCACCTGTGTACGATTTACAGGTAACAAACGTTCTATGCGTGTTTAAATCAGGGATTGAAAATCCCCGTGTCCTTGGTTCGATTCCGAGTCCGGGCACCAAATTCATATGAACGGACCTCAACGGAGGTCCGTTTTTCGTTTCAGGACGCGACGATTTAACCGTTCTTCCTCCAAATCACTCCCACCAAACTCAACCAAATTCTCCCCACATCACCAGCATTTTGCGGGTATCCCCCTGTTTGAGAAAATTTGTCCCGGAGCTATGACACTGACTGACGCAAAATGTCGTGCGGCCCCGTAATGCTGTTGAACGTCAAATGACGTCATCAGGAGCGTAACGCATCCATAAACAGAACGCCGACTGATGAGATTTTTTGGATGCGAACAAAGAGAAATGTATCAGTCCGTTTGATCATGCAAAGACTAACAATCCATTAAAATAGTAAGCGTTCCAGGCAATTTTCCGGGGATTATTTTCTGAACGTTTTCTTTGGCAAAGATAATCAATCTTGGTGGTAAGGCAAATTACTTCTGATTCTCATTAAAGTCATTTCGTAAGGCGATGTAATCAAGAGGTTTACGGGTGGTAAAAATAACGTCTCACATTCACCTGTAATATGTAAACGCACCCATCTATAGATGGTAAAAATAGGTTATGGCAATTATCATTGCACCATTCCTTTTTCGAATGAGTTTTTATTATGCAACAACCTGTAGTTCGCGTTGGCGAGTGGCTTGTTACTCCGTCCATAAACCAAATTAGTCGCAATGGGCGTCAACTTACCCTTGAGCCGAGACTAATCGATCTTCTGGTTTTCTTTGCTCAACACAGTGGCGAAGTACTTAGCAGAGATGAACTTATCGATAATGTCTGGAAGAGAAGTATTGTTACCAATCACGTTGTAACGCAGAGTATCTCAGAACTGCGTAAGTCATTAAAAGATAATGATGAAGATAGTCTTGTCTATATCGCTACTGTACCAAAGCGCGGTTATAAATTAATGGTGCCAGTTATCTGGTACAGCGAAGAGGAGGGAGAAGAAATAATGCAATCTTCGCCTCCCCCTATACCAGAGGCGATTCCTGACACAGATTCCCCTTCCCACAGTCTTAACATTCAAAACACCGCAACGCCACCTGAACAATCCCCAGTTAAAAGCAAACGATTCACTACCTTTTGGGTATGGTTTTTTTTCCTGTTGTCGTTAGGTATCTGTGTAGCACTGGTGGCGTTTTCCAGTCTTGAAACGCGTCTTCCTATGAGTAAATCGCGTATTTTGCTCAATCCACGCGATATTGACATTAATATGGTGAATAAGAGTTGTAACAGCTGGACTTCCCCGTATCAGCTCTCTTACGCGATAGGCGTGGGTGATTTGGTGGCTACGTCACTTAATACCTTCTCCACTTTTATGGTTCATGACAAAATCAACTACAACATTGATGAACCGAGCAGTTCCGGTAAAACATTATCTATTGCGTTTGTTAATCAACGCCAATACCGCGCTCAACAGTGCTTTATGTCGGTGAAATTGGTAGACAATGCAGATGGTTCGACCATGCTGGATAAACGTTATGTCATCACTAACGGTAATCAGCTGGCGATTCAAAATGATTTACTGGAGAGTTTGTCAAAAGCGTTAAATCAACCGTGGCCACAACGAATGCAGGAGATGCTCCAACAAATTTTGCCTCATCGTGGTGCGTTATTAACTAATTTTTATCAGGCACATGATTATTTAATGCATGGTGATGATAAATCATTGAACCGTGCCAGTGAGTTATTAGGTGAGATTGTTCAATCATCTCCCGAATTTACCTACGCGAGAGCAGAGAAAGCATTAGTTGATATAGTACGTCATTCTCAGCATCCTTTAGATGAAAAACAATTAGCAGCACTGAACACAGAAATTGATAACATTGCTACACTGCCAGGAATGAATAATCTGGCCATTCTCTATCAAATAAAAGCGGTCAGTGCTCTGACAAAAGGAAAAACTGACGAATCTTATCAGGCGATAAATACTGGCATTGACCTTGAAATGTCCTGGCTAAATTATGTGTTGCTTGGCAAAGTTTATGAGATGAAGGGGATGAACCGAGAAGCTGCTGATGCATATCTCACCGCCTTTAATTTACGCCCAGGAGCAAACACCCTTTACTGGATTGAAAATGGCATATTCCAGACTTCTGTTTCTTATGTTGTTCCTTATCTCGACAAATTTCTCGCTTCAGAATAAACGAATCCTGGGTTGATTCATTCGCGGGGATTTTTAGCGTTAAACGCTTGTATATTTATTGACACAACATGTTGCAGCAATTTATTTGCTGCATAATTTTTTATTACATAAATTTAACCAGCAACTTTCTCGTAATTCATTGTAAATATTGAATGTTTATCTTTTCATGATATCAACTTGCGATTCTGATCTGTTAATGAAGAGCTAAAATCCTCACTGACATAAACTTTTGTATTATTTCACCTAATCTTTAGGATTAATCTTTTTTTTTGAGTAGTCTTGTCGCCAGTTTGGTCTGGTCAGTAAATAGTTATACATCATGACCCGGACTCCAAATTCTAAAATGAAATTAGGAGAAGAGCATGAGTTCTGCCAAGAAGATTGGGCTATTTGCCTGTACCGGTGTTGTTGCCGGTAATATGATGGGGAGCGGTATTGCATTATTACCTGCGAACCTTGCAAGTATCGGTGGTATTGCTATCTGGGGTTGGATCATCTCTATTATTGGTGCAATGTCGCTGGCTTATGTATATGCCCGACTGGCAACAAAGAACCCGCAACAAGGTGGCCCAATTGCTTATGCTGGAGAAATTTCCCCTGCATTTGGTTTTCAGACAGGTGTTCTTTATTACCATGCTAACTGGATTGGTAACCTGGCGATTGGTATTACCGCTGTATCTTATCTTTCCACCTTCTTCCCAGTATTAAATGATCCTGTTCCGGCAGGTATCGCCTGTATTGCTATCGTCTGGGTATTTACCTTTGTAAATATGCTCGGCGGTACCTGGGTAAGCCGTTTAACCACTATTGGTCTGGTGCTGGTTCTTATTCCTGTGGTTATGACTGCTATTGTTGGCTGGCATTGGTTTGATGCTGCAACTTATGCAGCTAACTGGAATACTGCGGGTACCACTGATGGTCACGCAATCATTAAAAGTATTCTGCTCTGCCTGTGGGCCTTCGTGGGTGTTGAATCCGCAGCTGTAAGTACTGGTATGGTTAAAAACCCGAAACGTACCGTTCCACTGGCAACCATGCTGGGTACTGGTTTAGCAGGTATTGTTTACATTGCTGCGACTCAGGTGCTTTCCGGTATGTATCCGTCTTCTGTAATGGCAGCTTCCGGTGCTCCGTTTGCAATCAGTGCTTCAACTATCCTCGGTAACTGGGCTGCGCCGCTGGTTTCTGCATTCACCGCCTTTGCGTGCCTGACTTCTCTGGGCTCCTGGATGATGCTGGTAGGCCAGGCAGGTGTACGTGCCGCTAACGACGGTAACTTCCCGAAAATTTATGGTGAAGTCGACAGCAACGGTATTCCGAAAAAAGGTCTGCTGCTGGCTGCAGTGAAAATGACTGCCCTGATGATCCTCATCACTCTGATGAACTCTGCCGGTGGTAAAGCCTCTGACCTGTTCGGTGAACTGACCGGTATCGCAGTACTGCTGACTATGCTGCCGTACTTCTACTCTTGCGTTGACCTGATTCGTTTTGAAGGCGTTAACATCCGCAACTTTGTCAGCCTGATCTGCTCTGTACTGGGTTGCGTGTTCTGCTTCATCGCTCTGATGGGTGCAAGCTCCTTCGAGCTGGCAGGTACCTTCATCGTCAGCCTGATTATCCTGATGTTCTACGCTCGCAAAATGCACGAGCGCCAGAGCCACTCAATGGATAACCACACAGCATCTAACGCACATTAATTAAAAGTATTTTCCGAGGCTCCTCCTTTCATTTTGTCCCATGTGTTGGGAGGGGCCTTTTTTACCTGGAGATATGACTATGAACGTTATTGCAATATTGAATCACATGGGGGTTTATTTTAAAGAAGAACCCATCCGTGAACTTCATCGCGCGCTTGAACGTCTGAACTTCCAGATTGTTTACCCGAACGACCGTGACGACTTATTAAAACTGATCGAAAACAATGCGCGTCTGTGCGGCGTTATTTTTGACTGGGATAAATATAATCTCGAGTTGTGCGAAGAAATTAGCAAAATGAACGAGAACCTGCCGTTGTACGCGTTCGCTAATACATATTCCACACTCGATGTAAGCCTGAACGATCTGCGTTTACAGATTAGCTTCTTTGAATATGCGCTGGGTGCTGCTGATGATATTGCTAACAAGATCAAGCAGACCACTGACGAATATATCAACACTATTCTGCCTCCGCTGACCAAAGCGCTGTTTAAATATGTTCGTGAAGGTAAATATACTTTCTGTACTCCTGGTCACATGGGCGGTACTGCATTCCAGAAAAGCCCGGTAGGTAGCCTGTTCTATGATTTCTTTGGTCCGAACACCATGAAATCTGATATTTCCATTTCAGTATCTGAACTGGGTTCCCTGCTGGATCACAGCGGTCCACACAAAGAAGCAGAACAGTATATCGCTCGCGTCTTTAACGCAGACCGCAGCTACATGGTGACCAACGGTACTTCCACTGCGAACAAAATTGTTGGTATGTACTCTGCTCCGGCAGGCAGCACCATTCTGATTGACCGTAACTGCCACAAATCGCTGACCCATCTGATGATGATGAGCGATGTTACGCCAATCTATTTCCGCCCGACCCGTAACGCTTACGGTATTCTTGGCGGTATCCCACAGAGTGAATTCCAGCACGCAACCATTGCTAAGCGCGTTAAAGAAACACCAAACGCAACCTGGCCGGTACATGCCGTAATTACCAACTCTACCTATGATGGTCTGCTGTACAACACCGACTTCATCAAGAAAACGCTGGATGTGAAATCCATCCACTTTGACTCCGCGTGGGTGCCTTACACCAACTTCTCACCGATTTACGAAGGTAAATGCGGTATGAGCGGTGGCCGTGTCGAAGGGAAAGTGATTTACGAAACCCAGTCCACTCACAAACTGCTGGCGGCGTTCTCTCAGGCTTCCATGATCCACGTTAAAGGTGACGTAAACGAAGAAACCTTTAACGAAGCCTACATGATGCACACCACCACTTCTCCGCACTACGGTATCGTGGCGTCCACTGAAACTGCTGCGGCGATGATGAAAGGTAATGCCGGTAAACGCCTGATCGACGGTTCCATTGAACGTGCGATCAAGTTCCGTAAAGAGATCAAACGTCTGAGAACGGAATCTGATGGCTGGTTCTTTGATGTATGGCAGCCGGATCATATCGATACTACTGAATGCTGGCCGCTGCGTTCTGACAGCACCTGGCACGGCTTCAAAAACATCGATAACGAGCACATGTATCTTGACCCGATCAAAGTCACTCTGCTGACTCCGGGGATGGAAAAAGACGGCACCATGAGCGACTTTGGTATTCCGGCCAGCATCGTGGCGAAATACCTCGACGAACATGGCATCGTTGTTGAGAAGACCGGTCCGTATAACCTGCTGTTCCTGTTCAGCATCGGTATCGATAAGACCAAAGCACTGAGCCTGCTGCGTGCTCTGACTGACTTCAAACGTGCGTTCGACCTGAACCTGCGTGTGAAAAACATGCTGCCGTCTCTGTATCGTGAAGATCCTGAATTCTATGAAAACATGCGTATTCAGGAACTGGCTCAGAATATCCACAAACTGATTGTTCACCACAATCTGCCGGATCTGATGTATCGCGCATTTGAAGTGCTGCCGACTATGGTAATGACTCCGTATGCTGCGTTCCAGAAAGAGCTGCACGGTATGACCGAAGAAGTTTACCTCGACGAAATGGTAGGTCGTATTAACGCCAATATGATCCTTCCGTATCCGCCGGGAGTTCCTCTGGTAATGCCGGGTGAAATGATCACCGAAGAAAGCCGTCCGGTTCTGGAGTTCCTGCAGATGCTGTGTGAAATCGGCGCTCACTATCCGGGCTTTGAAACCGATATTCACGGTGCATACCGTCAGGCTGATGGCCGCTATACCGTTAAGGTATTGAAAGAAGAAGGCAAAAAATAATTAGCTAGTACAAGGGAAGTGGCTTGCCACTTCCCTTTTTTGCTCATAAGGAGAACACATGAAAACACCCTCACAGCCGCGCGCGATATACTATATCGTGGCGATCCAGATCTGGGAGTACTTCAGTTTTTACGGCATGCGTGCCTTACTCATTCTCTATCTCACCCATCAGCTTGGTTTTGATGATAACCATGCCATCAGCCTGTTCAGCGCATACGCTTCTTTGGTTTACGTTACCCCTATTCTCGGCGGCTGGCTTGCCGACCGCCTGCTCGGCAACCGCACTGCGGTAATTGCCGGCGCGCTGTTAATGACCCTTGGCCATGTGGTGCTGGGCATTGATACAAATTCAACCTTTAGCCTGTATCTGGCGCTGGCAATCATTATTTGTGGCTACGGTTTATTCAAATCAAACATCAGCTGTTTGCTTGGCGAGCTCTACGACGAGAACGATCATCGACGTGATGGCGGTTTTTCGCTGCTGTATGCCGCGGGCAATATCGGTTCTATCGCAGCCCCCATCGCCTGCGGCCTGGCTGCTCAGTGGTATGGATGGCATGTTGGCTTTGCCCTTGCGGGTGGCGGCATGTTTATCGGTTTGTTGATTTTCTTAAGCGGTCATCGTCATTTCCAATCCACGCGTAGTATGGATAAAAAAGCGCTCACTCGCGTGAAGTTTGCCTTACCGGTATGGAGCTGGTTAGTGGTGATGCTCTGTTTAGCCCCAGTATTTTTTACCTTGCTGCTGGAGAACGACTGGTCCGGATATTTGCTGGCGATTGTTTGCCTTATTGCTGCACAAATCATTGCCCGCATGATGATCAAATTCCCCGAACACCGCCGTGCTCTTTGGCAAATTGTATTGTTGATGTTTGTCGGGACGTTGTTCTGGGTACTGGCACAACAGGGCGGCAGTACCATCAGCTTGTTTATCGATCGCTTTGTGAATCGTCAGGCATTCAATATTGAAGTACCTACTGCGCTATTCCAGTCAGTGAACGCAATTGCGGTGATGCTCGCTGGGGTTGTACTTGCCTGGCTGGCGTCGCCAGAAAGCCACGGCAACTCAACATTGCGCGTCTGGCTGAAGTTTGCCTTTGGCTTACTGCTGATGGCTTGTGGCTTTATGTTGCTGGCATTTGATGCCCGACATGCAGCGGCTGGCGGTCAAGCGTCAATGGGTGTGATGATATCCGGGCTGGCGCTAATGGGCTTTGCCGAACTCTTTATTGACCCGGTGGCGATTGCGCAAATCACGCGTCTGAAAATGTCTGGCGTATTAACCGGTATTTATATGCTGGCAACAGGCGCGGTCGCCAACTGGCTGGCAGGCGTAGTGGCACAACAGACGACTGAGTCGCAAATTAGCGGTATGGCAATTGCAGCTTACCAGCGATTCTTTTCCCAGATGGGAGAGTGGACGTTGGCTTGTGTCGCGATCATCGTGGCATTGGCCTTTGCTACCCGATTTCTGTTTAGCACTCCGACGAATATGATACAGGAAAGCAACGATTAACTTCCGTAAAAACAATTAGTTATGAATCAATTTACTTTCAGTTAATCACACTAGCAAATCCCAGATTAATAAGATATTTAAACCATTTTTATGGTTATTTATTAGTGATATCAACTTGAGGTAAGCGTTGGTTTAGATAAGATGAACTGAGTTACTAATAGTCGAGGCAGATAATACAGTGTACCGATCTGTCTCTTTATCTACGCTAAATTGAAAGCTGGATTAAGAGGAACCAAAATGTCTGAACAAGAAACACAGGGAGCCAATGAGGCTATTGATTTTAACGATGAAATGAGAAATCGTCGCGAAAAACTGGCAGCGCTGCGTCAGCAAGGCGTGGCGTTTCCCAATGATTTTCGCCGCGACCATACTTCTGACCAGTTGCACGAAGAGTTTGATGCGAAGGATAACCAGGAACTGGAATCCTTAAACATTGAAGTCTCGATTGCTGGCCGAATGATGACCCGTCGAATCATGGGGAAAGCCTCCTTTGTAACATTGCAGGATGTCGGTGGCCGTATTCAACTGTACGTTGCACGAGATAGCCTGCCAGAAGGTGTTTATAACGATCAGTTTAAAAAATGGGACCTGGGTGACATTATCGGTGCCCGCGGTACGCTGTTTAAGACGCAAACTGGTGAGCTTTCCATTCACTGTACTGAGTTACGCCTGCTGACTAAAGCACTACGTCCTTTACCAGATAAATTCCATGGTCTGCAGGATCAGGAAGTCCGTTATCGTCAACGTTATCTGGACCTCATCGCTAACGATAAATCCCGTCAAACGTTTGTTGTCCGTTCAAAAATTCTGGCCGCTATCCGCCAGTTCATGGTCGCACGCGGCTTTATGGAAGTAGAAACCCCGATGATGCAGGTAATTCCAGGTGGGGCATCTGCTCGCCCGTTTATTACCCATCATAATGCTCTGGATTTAGATATGTATCTGCGTATCGCGCCGGAGCTGTATCTGAAACGTCTGGTTGTAGGTGGTTTTGAACGGGTATTCGAAATCAACCGTAACTTCCGTAATGAAGGTATTTCTGTTCGTCATAATCCTGAGTTCACGATGATGGAACTCTACATGGCGTATGCGGATTACCACGATTTGATTGAACTGACAGAGTCACTGTTCCGCACCCTGGCACAAGAGGTACTGGGTACCACTAAAGTCACTTATGGCGAGCATGTGTTTGATTTCGGCAAACCGTTCGAAAAACTCACCATGCGCGAAGCAATCAAAAAATATCGTCCAGAAACTGAGATGGCCGACCTGGATAATTTTGATGCCGCTAAAGCATTAGCTGAATCTATCGGTATTACAGTAGAGAAAAGCTGGGGGCTGGGACGTATTGTCACCGAAATCTTTGATGAAGTTGCAGAAGCACATCTGATTCAGCCAACCTTTATTACTGAGTATCCGGCAGAAGTGTCACCGCTGGCGCGCCGTAATGATGTTAACCCGGAAATCACCGACCGTTTTGAATTCTTCATCGGTGGTCGTGAAATCGGTAATGGTTTTAGCGAATTAAACGACGCAGAAGATCAGGCTGAACGTTTCCAGGAACAGGTTAACGCCAAAGCTGCAGGTGACGACGAAGCGATGTTCTACGACGAAGATTACGTGACTGCGCTGGAATATGGTCTGCCGCCAACCGCAGGTCTGGGAATTGGTATCGACCGAATGATTATGCTGTTTACTAACAGTCATACTATTCGCGACGTTATTCTCTTCCCGGCGATGCGTCCACAGAAATAAGTTTCACTTTAATGAACGAAGCAGCCAGTCGACTGCTTCGTTCGTCGTTCCGCAAATCAATTTTTGAGGAGAGACGCTTCGTTTCAAGATAACCAGCGGATCCACTCAACCACAGCTCCTAAAAGAGAGAAAAAAGTAATGCCACAGGCAGACTCATTGGCCAGGTTATTCCTACCAGGAATGCACTAAGTAAACGAATATGTGTTTTCTCATGTGAGATAAACCAGATAATGACAAAGGATATGTTCACACCAATCACATAAAAAATTAATATTTTAGAGAATAGTGTCATTTTTTATGTTCTTCTTATCCTTCCTGGCTACTTGTAAAGCTGACGGAAATAGTCATCAACTATCATAATGTTGAGGTCAAAATCAATATCTGGCAAGTCTAAGCATTTGATCCTGATTAAATCTTCAATTTCACTTGCGGCTAATGATGTCGTTATTGCGAAAGAATTCTCATTCAATTGTCGTGGTATTCCATATTCATCAGCCACTATAGAGGAGAAGTTCATATCATGCATCAATGATCTTAACCTTAAGAAAACTGAGGAATAAGATGATGGATAATCAAAAGAAACGACATAAGTATTGAACTTTTTCTTACCTTCCATAATAAGACTCCTATCAATATTAAATGCCCCGGGGATGCAAAGTTTATTAACCCCGATTGATGATTCTCATATAGGAGATATTCTTTTTTTTTTGCTCACTAAAGGGGATGACTTGGGACAAGAAAACGCTCTCTCTGACCATTCTTTGTGCATCCCCCGACCCTTCAGATACTCCCCTGCATCGCATTACGCAGAGCATGAAAAATATCGTTACTCATCAACTGCGAATATCATCATACTCACGCGTTTTATCAAATTCGTGTTTCGCAAATGGGCACAGTGGGATAATTTTTCGTTTTTCCCGGCGCATTTTTTCCACGACTTTCGCAACCAACTGTTTACCAATCCCTTGCCCTTTCAGGCTTTCATCAACATCGGTATGTTCGATAATCGCTAAATTCTCTCCAGTCGGCACAAAGACAATTTCAGCGATTTGCTTACCCTGCTCGTCATTGATGTAAAATTTATTGTGGCCTTCACGTATTTCCATTTTCCCCTCGCTTATTTATGACGGTATTTCAGCGCGCCGCTCGGGCACGTATCAATCACTTTCACTACAGTGGCGACGTCCACTTCATCCGGCATGATCCACGGCTTACGTTTGAGATTAAATAACTTGCCGTTGCCACGTACGCAATTGCCAGAATGCTGACATATTGCAGTGTTGAACCAGACATCGATCTTTTCGCCGGTATAGCAGCGATAACCACCGTCCAGTAGATCCTGATCCATGACCTTCCCTCTCTCATCAGTATGGTTTTCGCAATAAGCATAGCCCGGAATCTTCATACAGCACCGGCAGTTTCAGTTTCCAGAGCCTCTTCCCCTATATAGCCAATTATTCTTACTCCCTTTGAATTACCTGCCTCATCAGAGATAATGCTTAAGAAATTTGTCACACAAGGAAGCTGATGAGACATTCATTGCCCTACCGCAAGTTACGCAAACGTCCGATGAAATTGAGTACCACAGTGATCTTAATGGTCAGCGCGGTGCTGTTCTCGGTGCTGTTGGTGGTGCATCTGATTTACTTCTCGCAAATCAGTGATATGACGCGAGACGGACTGGCCAACAAGGCGCTGGCGGTGGCGCGTACCCTTGCCGATTCGCCGGAAATCCGTCAGGGCTTGCAGAAAAAACCGCAGGAGAGCGGGATCCAGGCCATCGCGGAAGCCGTGCGCAAACGTAACGATCTGCTGTTTATTGTCGTTACCGATATGCAAAGTCTTCGCTACTCGCATCCTGAAGCCCAGCGTATTGGTCAGCCATTTAAAGGTGATGACATCCTTAAAGCGCTGAATGGCGAAGAAAATGTCGCTATCAATCGCGGTTTTCTGGCGCAGGCTTTACGCGTATTTACCCCCATCTATGATGAGAATAATAAACAGATTGGCGTGGTGGCGATCGGCCTTGAGTTAAGCCGCGTGACCCAACAGATCAATGACAGTCGCTGGAGCATTATCTGGTCGGTGTTATTTGGCATGCTGGTCGGCCTCATCGGCACCTGCATTCTGGTTAAGGTGCTGAAAAAAATCCTTTTCGGCCTGGAACCCTACGAAATATCCACACTGTTTGAGCAACGCCAGGCCATGTTGCAGTCTATCAAAGAAGGCGTCGTTGCCGTGGACGATCGCGGCGAAGTCACGCTGATCAACGATGCCGCACAAGAATTGCTGAATTACCGTAAGTCGCAGGACGATGAGAAACTATCGACGCTAAGCCACTCGTGGTCACAGGTAGTAGATGTCTCGGAAGTGTTACGCGACGGTACGCCGCGCCGCGACGAAGAGATTACCGTCAAAGATCGGCTATTACTGATCAACACCGTTCCGGTGCGCAGTAATGGCGTTATCATCGGTGCCATTTCAACCTTCAGGGATAAAACTGAAGTACGTAAACTGATGCAGCGACTGGATGGTCTGGTCAACTATGCTGACGCACTTCGTGAACGATCCCACGAATTTATGAATAAATTGCACGTGATTCTCGGATTATTGCATCTGAAGAGTTATAAGCAGTTGGAAGATTACATTCTCAAAACAGCCAATAACTATCAGGAAGAGATTGGCTCTCTGTTGGGCAAGATCAAATCGCCGGTTATCGCTGGTTTTTTAATCAGCAAGATTAACCGCGCGACCGATTTAGGCCATACGCTGATTTTAAACAGCGAAAGCCAGTTGCCCGACAGCGGCAGTGAAGACCAGGTCGCGACGCTGATTACCACGTTGGGAAATCTGATAGAAAACGCGCTGGAGGCATTAGGGCCGGAACCCGGAGGCGAAATTAGCGTAACATTGCACTACCGTCACGGCTGGCTGCACTGTGAAGTTAACGATGATGGACCGGGGATCGCACCCGACAAAATCGATCACATTTTTGACAAAGGTGTCTCGACAAAAGGAAGCGAACGAGGCGTCGGTTTAGCTCTTGTCAAACAACAGGTAGAAAATCTCGACGGCAGTATCGCCGTAGAATCGGAACCCGGGATTTTCACACAATTTTTTGTCCAGATACCCTGGGACGGGGAGAAGTCGAGCAAATGATCAATGTATTAATTATCGATGACGACGCAATGGTGGCGGAGCTGAATCGCCGATACGTGGCGCAGATCCCGGGCTTTCAATGCTGCGGAACGGCCTCGACACTGGAAAAAGCCAAAGAGATAATTTTCAACAGCGACACGTCTATTGACCTGATATTGCTCGATATCTATATGCAGAAGGAGAACGGGCTCGATTTACTTCCGGTACTGCATAACGCTCGCTGCAAAAGCGATGTGATAGTCATCTCTTCCGCCGCCGATGCCGCGACGATTAAAGATTCGCTGCATTACGGCGTTGTTGATTACCTGATAAAACCCTTCCAGGCATCACGCTTTGAAGAGGCACTCACCGGCTGGCGACAAAAGAAAATGGCGCTGGAAAAACATCAGTATTATGACCAGGCCGAGCTGGATCAGCTAATCCACGGCAGCAGCGCCAACGAGCAGGATCCTCGTCGCTTGCCAAAAGGCTTAACGCCGCAGACGTTACGCACGCTGTGCCAGTGGATTGACGCGCATCAGGACTATGAGTTTTCAACCGACGAGTTGGCCAACGAGGTGAACATCTCGCGCGTTTCCTGCCGCAAGTACCTGATCTGGCTGGTCAACTGCCACATCTTATTTACCAGCATTCATTATGGCGTCACGGGTCGTCCGGTTTACCGTTACCGTATTCAAGCGGAACATTACTCATTACTGAAACAATATTGCCAATAACGCACCATTGGTTATCCGCAAGTAACAATTATTGCAGTAATGCAAAAGAGTACTGGCACAAGTTACATCGTCCATCAGTAAAACTTGTGCCAGATCAAATATAATTATCCCCTTCTCATTTCATCGATTTAATATTCTTTAGGATAAATAGTGTTTTTAATTTCAAAACGCTAACAAAAGTTAATTAACTATTATGTCACCCGCATTATGTGTATTTTTACCCACAAATGGGTAGATCAGAATAATCTATAACCGCCATTAGAACAAAAAACATACCAATAAATATCAATAAGATAGTAGAAAACAAATTATTAACATCTGCGCAGCACAAACTATAACCCCATCGCCAGAGAGTATTTTTCTCTGAAAAAGTCGCTTATCACAGTGTATTAATTTATTGCTGCCTGAATCAGCCAATATTCACTGTGAAGTAATTACTCAGGCCAGTAACGACCAAAAGGATATTAGTCAGGCTCTGAAAAAAGTTCATACAAACAGAACGAGACTGCGTTCTATTCAGTAGAAATTTAAATGGGATTATCGCGAGGGTTCACAAATGTTATTTACTATCCAACTTATCATAATATTGATATGTCTGTTCTATGGCGCCAGAAAGGGCGGTATCGCGCTAGGTTTATTAGGCGGTATCGGCCTCGTCATTCTGGTATTCGTCTTCCATCTTCAGCCAGGTAAACCACCGGTTGATGTTATGCTGGTTATCATCGCGGTGGTGGCGGCATCGGCCACGTTGCAAGCCTCGGGCGGCCTTGACGTCATGCTGCAAATTGCCGAGAAACTGCTGCGCCGCAATCCGAAATATGTCTCCATTGTCGCGCCGTTTGTTACCTGTACGCTGACCATTCTTTGCGGTACAGGTCACGTGGTTTACACCATCCTGCCAATCATCTACGACGTGGCAATTAAGAACAATATCCGTCCGGAACGTCCGATGGCGGCAAGTTCTATCGGTGCACAGATGGGGATTATCGCCAGTCCGGTGTCGGTTGCGGTAGTATCACTGGTCGCAATGCTGGGTAACGTTACCTTTGATGGTCGTCACCTTGAGTTCCTCGACCTGCTGGCAATCACCATTCCATCGACGTTACTCGGTATCCTGGCGATTGGTATTTTCAGTTGGTTCCGCGGTAAAGATCTGGATAAAGACGAAGAGTTCCAGAAATTCATCTCCGTACCGGAAAACCGTGAGTACGTTTACGGTGACACCGCGACGCTGCTGGATAAAAAGCTGCCGAAAAGCAACTGGCTGGCAATGTGGATCTTCCTCGGGGCAATTGCCGTGGTCGCACTTCTCGGTGCTGATTCGGACCTGCGTCCGTCCTTCGGCGGCAAACCGCTGTCGATGGTCTTGGTTATTCAGATGTTTATGCTGCTGACCGGGGCGCTGATTATTATCCTGACCAAAACCAATCCCGCGTCTATCTCAAAAAACGAAGTCTTTCGTTCCGGTATGATCGCCATCGTGGCGGTGTACGGTATCGCATGGATGGCAGAAACCATGTTCGGTGCGCATATGTCTGAAATTCAGGGCGTACTGGGCGAAATGGTGAAAGAGTATCCGTGGGCCTATGCCATTGTTCTGCTGCTGGTTTCCAAGTTTGTAAACTCCCAGGCCGCGGCGCTGGCGGCGATTGTTCCTGTCGCACTGGCGATTGGCGTTGACCCGGCTTACATCGTGGCTTCAGCACCGGCTTGCTACGGTTATTACATCCTGCCGACCTATCCAAGCGATCTGGCAGCGATTCAGTTTGACCGTTCCGGCACCACCCACATCGGTCGCTTCGTCATCAACCACAGCTTTATTCTGCCAGGGTTGATTGGCGTGAGCGTATCTTGCGTCTTTGGCTGGATCTTCGCCGCGATGTACGGGTTCTTATAAATGCACTTTGCGTGCCGCCCGTCGCTGTGCGGCACGCCATTTTCGTATAACAAATACAGAGTTACAGGCTGGAAGCTATGTCAAACAAACCCTTTATCTACCAGGCGCCTTTCCCGATGGGGAAAGACAATACCGAATACTATCTGCTCACTTCCGATTACGTTAGCGTTGCCGAATTCAATGGCGAAACCATCCTGAAAGTGGAACCAGAAGCCCTGACCCTGCTGGCGCAGCAAGCCTTCCACGACGCCTCTTTCATGCTCCGCCCGGCACACCAGAAACAGGTTGCTTCTATTCTTCACGACCCAGAAGCCAGCGAGAACGATAAATACGTGGCGCTGCAATTCTTGAGAAACTCCGAAATCGCTGCTAAAGGCGTGCTACCGACCTGCCAGGATACCGGCACCGCGATCATTGTTGGTAAAAAAGGTCAGCGCGTATGGACCGGCGGTGGTGATGAAGAAGCGCTGTCGAAAGGCGTCTATAACACCTATATCGAAGATAACCTGCGCTATTCACAGAACGCGCCGCTGGACATGTACAAAGAGGTCAACACTGGCACTAACCTGCCTGCGCAAATCGACCTGTACGCGGTAGATGGCGATGAATATAAATTCCTCTGCGTCGCCAAAGGCGGCGGTTCTGCCAACAAAACGTATCTCTACCAGGAAACCAAAGCCCTGCTGACTCCGGGTAAACTGAAAAACTTCCTCGTCGAGAAAATGCGCACCCTCGGTACCGCAGCCTGCCCGCCGTACCATATCGCGTTTGTGATTGGCGGCACTTCTGCGGAAACCAACCTGAAAACTGTCAAGTTAGCAAGCGCTCACTATTACGATGAACTGCCGACCGAAGGGAACGAACACGGTCAGGCGTTCCGCGATGTCCAGCTGGAACAGGAACTGCTGGAAGAAGCTCAGAAACTCGGCCTAGGCGCGCAATTTGGCGGTAAATATTTTGCTCACGATATCCGCGTAATCCGCCTGCCGCGTCACGGCGCTTCCTGCCCGGTCGGTATGGGCGTTTCCTGTTCCGCTGACCGTAACATCAAAGCGAAAATTAACCGCGAAGGTATCTGGATCGAAAAACTGGAACACAACCCAGGCCAGTACATTCCGGAAGAACTGCGCCAGGCGGGTGAAGGCGAAGCGGTGAAAGTTGACCTTAACCGCCCGATGAAAGAGATCCTCGCCCAACTTTCGCAATATCCGGTTTCCACTCGTTTGTCGCTCACCGGCACCATTATCGTGGGTCGCGATATTGCGCACGCCAAGCTGAAAGAGCTGATTGACGCCGGTAAAGAACTGCCGCAGTACATCAAAGATCACCCGATCTACTACGCGGGTCCGGCGAAAACCCCTGCCGGTTATCCATCAGGTTCACTTGGCCCAACCACCGCAGGTCGTATGGACTCCTACGTGGATCTGCTGCAATCCCACGGCGGCAGCATGATCATGCTGGCGAAAGGTAACCGCAGTCAGCAGGTTACCGACGCGTGTCATAAACACGGCGGCTTCTACCTCGGTAGCATCGGTGGTCCGGCGGCGGTACTGGCGCAACAGAGCATCAAGCATCTGGAATGTGTCGCTTATCCGGAGCTGGGTATGGAAGCTATCTGGAAAATCGAAGTAGAAGATTTCCCGGCGTTTATCCTGGTCGATGACAAAGGCAACGACTTCTTCCAGCAGATCGTCAACAAACAGTGCGCGAACTGCACTAAGTAACCTCTTCGGCCCAGCGCCTGGCAGCATGCTGCCAGGTGATCCCCCTGGGCCACCTCTTTTGCGATTGTAATTTCACGCTTGCTGGTGAATAGTCAGTATTTTCCCTGACTTGCGAACTCACCATGATCCGCACACTCAAGCCGTTAATTCTTAACACCGGCGCGCTGGCGCTAACGTTAATCCTGATTTATACCGGCATTTCGGCCCATGACAAACTCACCTGGCTGATGGAAGTGACACCGGTGATTATCGTCGTGCCGCTACTGCTTGCCACCGCCAGACGTTACCCGTTAACGCCGCTGCTCTATACGCTCATCTTCTTTCACGCCATCATCCTGATGGTCGGCGGGCAGTACACCTATGCGAAAGTCCCCATCGGTTTTGAGGTGCAGGAATGGTTAGGGTTGAGCCGTAATCCGTATGACAAGCTGGGGCATTTTTTCCAGGGACTGGTGCCTGCACTGGTGGCACGAGAAATTCTCGTGCGCGGGATGTACGTGCGCGGACGTAAAATGGTGGCGTTCCTGGTCTGCTGCGTAGCGCTGGCGATAAGCGCCATGTATGAGTTGATCGAGTGGTGGGCGGCACTGGCGATGGGCCAGGGAGCGGATGATTTTCTCGGTACGCAGGGCGACCAGTGGGACACGCAATCCGATATGTTCTGTGCGTTGCTTGGCGCATTAACGACAGTGATATTGCTCGCTCGTCTTCACTGCCGCCAGTTACGGCGCTATGGCTTAATCACCAGAGCGCCGGAAGCGATTACACCTTAGCGGTGCAACCAGCCAGGTAGCCAGTCGCCGTGAGCGGTAATCAGGTCGTCAACCAGGGCATAAATTTCGTCAATGCCCAGCACGGCGGCGGTGTGCGGGTCCATCATTGCGGCGTGGTAAACACGGTCACGATTTTCGGTGAGAATGGCTTCGGTCAGCAGCGTTTGTACGTTGATGTTGGTTTGCATCAGGGCAGCCAGATGCGAAGGCAGTGCACCAACTTTGGTTGGCTGAATACCATTGGCGTCAACCAGACAGGCTACTTCCACGCAACATCCTTGTGGCAGGTTATCAATCAATCCATCGTTACGGACGTTGCCGTAAATCACACTCGGCTCGCCGGTCCAGATAGCGTTCATAATCGTGCTGGCATATTCCCGTGACGGTTTAATATCAATCCGGGAGGCGTTTTTATACTCTTCCAGCTCTTTATGCCAGTTCGCCAACTGTTCAACACAGCGTTTCGGGTACTCATCCAGCGGCACTTTATAACGCTCAATCAAATCCTCACGACCTGGCTTAATAAACCACGGCGTATATTCGGCAAAATGTTCTGACGACTCCGTGACGAAGTAGCCAGTTTTTTGAACATTTCATAGCGCACAATATTCTGGCAGCGAGTATTACCATGAATATTCGGTTTCGGTGCCTGGCCTGCGTCATACGCTGCCAGCAGTTCCGGGTAGAGATTCACGTAACTGCCGTCTGCGGTTTTGCGCTCCAGCTCCAGGTAGAACGCCATATGGTTGATACCTGCGCAACGATAACGCAGCGTGGACGGATCGATATTCAGGTCGCGGGCCAACTCTTCCGCCGTTCCCTGCACCGAGTGGCACAGACCCACCTGTTTGATATGCGGATAGCGGGCATACATCGCCCAGGTATTCATCGCCATCGGGTTAACGTAATTGAGCATGGTGGCATCGGGGCAAACTTCCGTCATATCCTCGCAAATCTGCCACAAATGTGGAATGGTACGTAGCGCACGCATAATGCCGCCCGGCCCCAGCGTATCGGCAATGGTTTGTTCCAGACCGTGGCGCTTACAGACCTCAAAATCAGTCACTGTGCAGGGTTCATAACCGCCAATCTGAAACGCCACCACCACAAAATCGGCGCCCTGTAAGGCTTCTTTCTGTTCGCTGTGGCAGGTGATTTTGCCGCTGGCCCCTGCTGAATCCATTAGCTTGCGCACCACAATGTGCGACTCTTCCAGCCGTGTGGGATCAATGTCCATCAGAGCGATATGCGCCGTTTTCAGCGCCTCACGGTGAAACACATCACCAAGAATATTTTTAACGAAAATTGTCGAACCAGCGCCGATAAATGTAATTTTGGGTGCAGACATCATTCAGATCTCCAGGCTTGCTTGAATGTCTTCATCATGGCAGGCGATACCACAGAAAACTTCCGGCTTCCCCGTTGAGCATTCCCATAAACTCAGATCCTGAGTGAAGCATCAGTAAATCTGAGTTTATGGGAATAAATTAACTGAAAAGCAGAGATTTCGGCCTCCTTATGCTCGGACGGTCCCCGCGTCCCTCTGGGTAGAGGGTGAAAACCGTGCTCCCATTCGCAGTCATCCTCACCCACTCATGTCATAATTCTGATAATCCAGGAAAGAGAGCCATCCATGAATACTGATAACTTTATGTGTAGCAGCGATGAAAAGCAGACCCGCAGCCCGCTATCACTGTACTCAGAATATCAGCGTATGGAGATTGAGTTTCGCGCACCGCATATCATGCCCACCAGCCACTGGCATGGTCAGGTCGAAGTGAATGTGCCTTTCGATGGTGATGTGGAATACCTGATCAACAATGAAAAAGTGAAGATCAACCAAGGGCATATCACACTGTTCTGGGCCTGTACACCGCACCAACTAACAGATACCGGAACCTGTCAGAGCATGGCGATTTTTAATCTGCCGATGCATCTGTTTCTCTCCTGGCCGCTGGATAAAGACCTTATAAACCACGTCACTCACGGTATGGTAATCAAATCACTGGCGACACAGCAGCTTAGTCCGTTTGAAGTGCGTCGCTGGCAGCAGGAACTCAACAGCCCAAACGAGCAAATTCGCCAACTTGCTATTGATGAAATTGGCCTGATGCTCAAGCGATTTAGTCTCTCTGGCTGGGAGCCGATTCTGGTCAATAAAACCTCGCGTACGCACAAAAACAGCGTCTCGCGTCATGCACAGTTTTATGTCAGCCAGATGTTGGGCTTTATTGCAGAAAACTATGATCAAGCGCTAACCATCAACGACGTGGCCGAGCACGTCAAACTTAACGCCAACTATGCGATGGGGATCTTCCAGCGGGTCATGCAATTGACGATGAAACAGTACATTACGGCGATGCGCATCAACCACGTTCGCGCGTTACTGAGCGATACCGATAAAAGTATTCTCGATATTGCCCTGACAGCAGGCTTTCGTTCGAGCAGCCGCTTTTACAGCACGTTCGGCAAATATGTCGGCATGTCGCCGCAAAAATACCGCAAACTTAGCCAACAACACCGTCAGACGCTTCCCGGATAAAGATGATATCAGTATCAGCCAAAAAAATAGTTTAGCTGTCGATAATAAGCAGTGAAAACAACTTTAGAAATCAATGTAATTGTTTGTTTATAAAAATAAAAAAACAAAAGCGACTGTTTTTTACTCGCTTTACAGCCTGAAATACCCAGAAGATACTTGCCCGCAACGAAGATTCCTTCATAACCGGGTAAGCAATGATGAAAGTATTAATTGTTGAAAGCGAGTTTCTCCATCAGGACACCTGGGTCGGTAACGCCGTTGAGCGTCTGGCGAATGCCTTAAGCCAGCAAAATGTCACTGTCATTAAATCAACCTCATTTGATGACGGCTTTGCCATTCTCTCTTCAAATGAGGCCATTGATTGTCTGATGTTCAGCTATCAAATGGAACATCCGGACGAACATCAAAACGTCAGAGAATTGATCGGTAAGCTTCACGAACGCCAGCAAAATGTGCCGGTATTCCTGTTAGGCGATCGGGAAAAAGCCCTCGCCGCAATGGATCGCGACCTGCTGGAGCTTGTCGATGAATTCGCCTGGATTCTGGAAGATACCGCCGACTTTATCGCCGGACGCGCCGTTGCCGCGATGACCCGCTACCGCCAGCAACTGTTGCCGCCACTGTTCAGCGCGCTGATGAAATATAGCGACATCCACGAGTATTCCTGGGCCGCACCGGGCCACCAGGGCGGCGTTGGCTTCACCAAAACGCCAGCCGGGCGTTTCTACCATGACTATTATGGTGAAAATCTGTTCCGTACCGACATGGGCATCGAAAGAACTTCCCTCGGTTCTTTACTTGACCATACTGGCGCATTTGGCGAAAGTGAAAAATATGCCGCGCGCGTATTTGGCGCCGATCGTTCCTGGTCAGTCGTCGTCGGGACTTCCGGCTCTAACCGCACCATCATGCAGGCTTGCATGACCGATAACGATGTGGTGGTCGTTGACCGTAACTGCCACAAATCCATCGAACAAGGCTTAATGCTGACTGGCGCGAAACCCGTCTACATGGTGCCAAGTCGCAACCGCTACGGCATTATCGGGCCAATCTACCCGCAAGAAATGCAGCCTGAAACTTTACAGAAGAAAATCAGCGAAAGCCCGCTGACCAAAGATAAAATTGGGCAAAAACCCTCTTACTGCGTGGTCACCAACTGCACCTACGACGGCGTATGCTACAACGCCAAAGAAGCGCAGGATCTGCTGGAAAAAACCTCCGATCGTCTGCACTTCGACGAAGCCTGGTACGGTTATGCGCGCTTTAATCCGATCTATGCCGATCACTATGCCATGCGCGGTGAACCTGGCGATCATAACGGCCCAACCGTGTTCGCTACCCACTCCACTCACAAACTGCTGAATGCGCTGTCACAGGCCTCTTATATTCATGTACGTGAAGGTCGTGGGGCGATTAACTTCTCCCGCTTCAACCAGGCCTACATGATGCATGCCACCACCTCCCCGCTGTATGCCATCTGCGCATCCAACGACGTGGCGGTGTCGATGATGGACGGCAACAGCGGCCTGTCACTGACGCAGGAAGTGATCGACGAAGCGGTCGATTTCCGTCAGGCAATGGCGCGGTTGTATAAAGAATTTACCGACGAAGGAAACTGGTTCTTTAAACCGTGGAATAAAGAAGTGGTTACCGACCCGGAAACTGGCAAAACCTATGACTTTGCCGACGCGCCGAGCAAACTGCTGACCACCGTTCAGGACTGCTGGGTAATGCATCCAGGCGAAAGCTGGCACGGCTTCAAAGATATTCCGGACAACTGGAGTATGCTCGACCCGATTAAAGTCAGCATCCTCGCACCGGGGATGGGAGAAGACGGCGAACTGGAAGAGACTGGCGTACCTGCCGCACTGGTCACCGCCTGGCTTGGTCGTCACGGCATTGTGCCAACCCGCACCACTGACTTCCAGATTATGTTCCTGTTCTCTATGGGCGTAACCCGTGGGAAATGGGGAACTCTGGTTAACACACTTTGCTCTTTCAAACGCCATTACGACGCTAATACTCCGCTGGCGCAGGTGATGCCGGAACTTGCTGAACAATATCCTGACACTTACGCGAATATGGGGATTCACGATCTGGGTGACAAAATGTTTGCCTGGCTGAAAGAAAACAACCCAGGCGCACGGTTGAACGAAGCCTATTCTGGCCTGCCGGTGGCTGAAATCACCCCGCGTGAAGCCTACAACGCGATTGTCGATAACAACGTCGAACTGGTATCCATTGAAAACCTGCCGGGACGTATTGCGGCGAACTCTGTCATCCCGTATCCGCCAGGAATCCCAATGCTGCTCTCTGGCGAAAACTTCGGCGATAAAAACAGTCCGCAGGTAAGCTATTTACGCTCACTACAATCCTGGGATCATCATTTCCCTGGTTTCGAACACGAAACTGAAGGTACCGAAATTATTGACGGTATTTACCATGTGATGTGTGTGAAAGCGTAACCACTATTCCGCTGAAGGCGTAATTGTTTTAATAACATTACGCCGCCTGGCCTGAGGCCTTTTGAGTATGGCAACGTTTTCATAAAAATTGCTGCAAACAAAAATGCCATACTTTTTGCGCGGTCCCACCCCGCGCTTTTTTTTGCCTGTTATTTACACTTTTTCAGCATGTAAAATTTTTTGTACATGAGAAATTACTATAAAAATTTGTAATATTAGTAAAACACGTTATTTTTATGCATGTTTTGATTCGTCATACAATTATATAACCATTTCCCCGTATCGCTCTTCCTGGCGAAAACGGGTCTTTTATTTGCATTCAGGAGTACATGTATGAGGATTTGCAGCGACCAACCTTGTATTGTTTTATTGACTGAAAAAGATGTCTGGTTAAGGGTGAATGGGAAAGAACCTATAAGCCTGAAGGCTAACCACATGGCGTTATTAAGTTGTGAAAATAATATTATTGATGTCTCCTCACTTAATAACACTTTGGTTGCGCATATTAGTCATAACATCATCAAAGATTACCTCCGTTTTCTGAATAAAGATCTCTCAAAAATACCCGTCTGGCAACGAAGCGCCACCCCAGTCCTGGCCTTACCATGCCTGACACTGGACCTCTTTCGCGTCGCTGCTCAACATAGCATGATGCCCGCAGAAACAGAGTCAGAAAAAGAACGCACTCGTGCATTATTATTCACTGTGCTATCACGCTTTCTCGACAGTAAAAAATTCCTTTCTCTTATGATGTATATGTTACGTAATTGTGTAAGTGATAGCGTTTATCAAATAATTGAAAGCGATATTCATAAAGACTGGAATCTTAGTATGGTAGCCAGCTGTTTATGTCTAAGCCCCAGCCTGTTAAAGAAAAAACTGAAAAGTGAAAACACCAGTTATAGCCAAATAATCACCACCTGCCGTATGCGTTATGCCGTAAATGAATTAATGATGGACGGCAAAAATATCTCACAGGTATCACAATCCTGCGGCTACAACAGCACTTCCTATTTTATATCTGTATTTAAAGACTTCTATGGTATGACGCCTCTCCATTATGTTAGTCAGCACAGAGAACATTCTGTCGCCTGATTTATAACCTGAACGAAGAGCTATATTAATAACAGCATCAGCGATAACCCGGTTGAGGATAATTCAACGCGCGAGTGTAGGCGTATGATATGACGTAATTTATTGTCACGAAGCTCGCCTTCGCAGGAGTTTAATTATGTCTTCGGATGCTGACGCTCACAAAGTGGGCTTAATCCCCGTCACCCTGATGGTGTCGGGGAATATTATGGGGTCAGGGGTTTTTCTGTTACCTGCAAACCTGGCCTCGACAGGCGGGATAGCCATATATGGTTGGTTGGTGACGATTATCGGTGCGCTGGCTTTGTCGATGGTCTACGCCAAAATGTCTTTCCTTGATCCCAGCCCTGGCGGTTCATATGCCTACGCGCGCCGCTGCTTTGGCCCTTTCCTCGGGTATCAAACAAACGTTCTCTACTGGCTGGCCTGCTGGATCGGCAATATTGCTATGGTGGTCATTGGCGTGGGGTATTTAAGCTACTTCTTCCCTATCCTCAAAGATCCGTTGGTATTAACCATCACCTGCGTGGTGGTGCTGTGGATCTTCGTTCTGCTTAATATCGTCGGTCCAAAAATGATCACCCGCGTGCAGGCTGTCGCCACTGTGCTGGCGCTGATCCCCATTGTCGGAATTGCAGTATTCGGCTGGTTCTGGTTCCACAGTGAAACGTATATGGCAGCCTGGAACGTGAGTGGTCAGGGTACTTTCGGTGCGATTCAAAGTACCTTAAACGTCACGTTGTGGTCGTTTATCGGGGTAGAAAGTGCTTCCGTTGCGGCGGGCGTAGTGAAAAACCCGAAACGCAACGTGCCTATCGCCACCATAGGTGGGGTATTGATTGCCGCCGTCTGCTATGTACTCTCGACCACGGCAATTATGGGGATGATCCCTAATGCCGCGCTGCGCGTTTCCGCCTCACCTTTTGGCGATGCAGCGCGGATGGCGCTGGGTGATACCGCTGGGGCCATTGTCTCCTTCTGCGCAGCGGCAGGTTGCTTAGGCTCGCTGGGCGGCTGGACACTACTGGCCGGGCAAACGGCGAAAGCAGCTGCCGATGACGGCCTGTTCCCCCCCATTTTTGCCCGCGTTAACAAAGCGGGTACCCCGGTTGCCGGGTTGATTATCGTTGGTATTCTGATGACTATCTTCCAGTTCAGTAGCATCTCGCCAAACGCCACCAAAGAATTTGGTCTGGTGTCTTCCGTATCGGTAATCTTTACCCTCGTGCCTTATCTTTACACCTGTGCCGCTTTACTGCTTTTAGGTCACGGTCACTTTGGCAAAGCGCGCCCGGCGTACCTGACCATCACGACTATCGCCTTCCTTTACTGTATCTGGGCGGTGGTCGGTTCTGGCGCACAAGAGGTCATGTGGTCATTCGTCACTCTGATGGTAATCACAGCCATGTATGCGCTGAACTACAACCGGATGCATAAAAACCCCTATCCTTTAGATGCACCGATCAGTAAAGATTAAGTCCCCCTTAATCCAGCAAACGCATAAGCCAACCTTAAGAACTTAAGGTTGGCTTAACTTTGCTTTGCGAACATATGCGCACTTTGTTCGATGGAAACACCGTGATGTTGAAGCGCCTTCTAAAAAGACCCTCTTTGAATTTACTCGCCTGGCTATTGCTGGCTGCTTTTTATATCTCTATCTGCCTGAATATTGCCTTTTTTAAACAAGTATTGCAGGCGTTACCGCTGGATTCGCTGCATAACGTACTGGTTTTCTTATCAATGCCAGTCGTCGCGTTTAGTGTGATGAATATTGTTCTGACGCTAGGCTCTTTCTTATGGCTTAATCGCCCGCTGGCGTGCCTGTTTATTCTGGTCGGCGCGTCGGCGCAATATTTCATCATGACCTATGGCATCGTCATCGACCGTTCGATGATTGCCAATATTATTGATACCACTCCGGCAGAAAGTTATGCGCTGATGACACCACAAATGTTATTAACGCTGGGGTTAAGCGGCGTACTTGCGGCGCTGATAGCCTGCTGGATTAAAATTAAACCCGCCAACTCGCGCCTGCGCAGCGTTCTTTTCCGTGGGGCTAATATCCTGATTTCTGTGCTGCTGATTCTGCTGGTCGCCGCGCTGTTTTATAAAGACTACGCCTCGCTGTTTCGCAACAACAAACAGCTGGTGAAATCCTTAAGCCCGTCTAACAGCATTGTCGCCAGCTGGTCATGGTATTCCCACCAGCGACTGGCAAATCTGCCGCTGGTGCGCATTGGTGAGGATGCTCACCGCAACCCGTTAATGCAAAATGAAAAACGTAAAAATCTGACCATTTTGATCGTCGGCGAAACTTCGCGGGCGGAGAACTTCTCGCTCAACGGCTACCCGCGTGAAACTAACCCGCGGCTGGCGAAAGATAACGTGGTCTATTTCCCAAATACTGCGTCTTGCGGCACAGCAACGGCTGTTTCTGTACCGTGCATGTTCTCGGATATGCCGCGCGAGCATTACAAAGAAGAGCTGGCACAACACCAAGAAGGCGTGCTGGATATCATTCAGCGGGCGGGTATCAACGTGCTTTGGAATGACAACGATGGCGGCTGCAAAGGCGTCTGCGACCGCGTGCCTCACCAGAACGTCACTGCGCTGAACTTGCCTGGTCAGTGCATCAACGGCGAATGCTATGACGAGGTGCTGTTCCACGGGCTGGAAGAGTACATCAATAATCTGCAAGGTGATGGCGTGATTGTATTACACACCATCGGCAGCCACGGCCCGACCTATTACAACCGCTATCCGCCGCAGTTCAGGAAATTTACCCCTACTTGCGACACCAATGAGATCCAAACCTGCTCGAAAGAACAACTGGTAAACACTTACGACAACACGCTGGTCTACGTCGACTATATTGTTGATAAAGCGATTAATCTGCTGAAAGAACATCAGGATAAATTTACCACCAGCCTGGTTTATCTTTCTGATCACGGTGAATCGTTAGGTGAAAATGGCATCTATCTGCACGGCCTGCCTTATGCCATCGCCCCGGATAGCCAAAAACAGGTGCCAATGCTGCTGTGGCTGTCGGAGGATTATCAAAAGCGGTATCAGGTTGACCAGAACTGCCTGCAAAAACAGGCGCAAACGCAGCACTATTCACAAGACAATTTATTCTCAACGCTGTTGGGATTAACCGGTGTTGAGACGAAGTATTACCAGGCTGCGGATGATATTCTGCAAACTTGCAGGAGAACGACTGAATGAAAATTCTAATTGTTGAAGACGATACACTGTTATTGCAGGGATTGATTCTGGCGGCGCAAACGGAAGGCTACGCCTGTGATGGCGTCACAACCGCACGGATGGCGGAACAAAGCCTGGAAGCTGGTCATTACAGTCTGGTGGTGCTGGATTTAGGTTTACCTGACGAAGACGGGCTGCATTTTCTCGCCCGCATCCGGCAGAAAAAATACACCCTGCCGGTGCTGATCCTCACCGCCCGCGACACTCTGACCGACAAAATCGCCGGGCTGGATGTCGGGGCTGACGACTATCTGGTGAAGCCTTTTGCGCTGGAAGAGTTACACGCCCGCATCCGCGCCCTGCTGCGACGCCATAATAATCAGGGCGAAAGTGAGCTGATTGTTGGCAATCTGACGCTGAATATGGGGCGCCGTCAGGTATGGATGGGCGGTGAAGAACTGATTTTGACGCCGAAAGAATATGCTCTGCTGTCGCGGTTGATGCTCAAAGCAGGCAGTCCGGTACATCGGGAAATTCTCTACAACGACATCTATAACTGGGACAACGAACCCTCGACTAACACCCTGGAAGTGCATATCCACAATCTGCGCGACAAAGTGGGCAAAGCCCGTATCCGCACCGTGCGCGGCTTTGGCTATATGCTGGTCGTAAATGAGGAAAACTAATTGAATCTGATGCGTTTTCTGCGCCGACCAGTATCGCTGCGCCAAAGGCTGATATTGACCATCGGGGCCATTCTGCTGGTGTTTGAACTGATCAGCGTCTTCTGGCTATGGCATGAAAGTACCGAGCAGATTCAGCTATTTGAGCAGGCGTTACGCGACAATCGCAACAACGATCGCCACATCATGCGTGAGATCCGCGAAGCGGTCGCCAGCCTGATTGTCCCCGGCGTGTTTATGGTCAGCCTGACGCTATTTATCTGCTATCAGGCGGTACGGCGCATCACCCGTCCGCTGGCGGAGTTACAAAAAGAGCTGGAAGCGCGCACCGCCGACAACTTAACGCCCATTGCCATTCACAGTGCCACCCTCGAAATCGAATCGGTGGTTTCGGCTTTGAACGATCTGGTATCTCGCCTGACCAGCACGCTGGATAACGAACGCTTGTTTACCGCTGACGTCGCTCACGAACTGCGAACGCCGCTGGCGGGGGTACGTTTGCATCTGGAGTTGCTGGCGAAAACGCATCACATTGATGTAGCACCGTTAGTGGCGCGGCTTGATCAGATGATGGAGAGCGTCTCCCAGTTGTTACAACTGGCGCGTGCGGGTCAGTCATTTTCATCCGGTAATTATCAGCATGTAAAACTGCTGGAAGATGTCATTCTGCCCTCGTATGACGAGTTAAGTACCATGCTCGACCAGCGTCAGCAAACCTTGCTGTTGCCAGAAAGCGCCGCCGACATCACCGTTCAGGGTGATGCAACCCTGCTGCGGATGTTATTGCGAAACCTGGTAGAAAACGCCCATCGTTACAGCCCACAAGGCAGCAACATTATGATTAAGCTGCAAGAAGATGGCGGTGCGGTAATGGCGGTTGAAGATGAAGGGCCGGGTATTGATGAGAGTAAATGCGGGGAGTTAAGCAAAGCGTTTGTACGAATGGACAGCCGTTATGGCGGAATTGGTCTGGGATTAAGTATTGTCAGCCGCATCACGCAGTTACATCACGGGCAGTTTTTCCTGCAAAACCGGGAAGAAACCTCCGGCACACGTGCCTGGGTACGGCTGAAGAAAGATCAGTACGTGGCAAACCAGATATAGAGAAAGCTGCTGACTACCAGCACGCTGAACACGGTAGTTAAACGTTCATAAATACGGTTTTTCATTGCACTCTCCTCCGTTAACCTGGAGGAGAGTATGCGCGCCAGAGATTAAGTGAACCTTAAGAGTTCGGTTGCAGGCCTGATAAGACAGCGTCGCATCAGGCCATCCATTTCAGATTACTCATCAATACGCGGATGTTGCTGCACCAGGCGAGAACGTTTCGCCTGCAAATCGGCAATCTCGTGGTCAATATCCTCGATTTTTTGCTCAATATTATCGTAATGCTCGACGAGAATTTCCTTCGCTTCCTGTAAATCTGACGCCGCTGGCGTCGCACCTTTCAATGGCTGATTCGCCGTCTCTTTCATGGTTACGCCGGTGATTAAACCAACCACCGCCACGACCATCAGATAATAGGCGGGCATCATCAGATCCTGCGAGCTTTCGACCAGCCAGGCCGCCAGCGTTGGCGTCAGACCGGCAATCAGCACCGAAATATTAAATGCCGCCGCCAGCGCACTGTAACGGATATGCGTCGGGAACATCGCTGGCAGCGTTGAGGCCATAACCCCCGTAAAGCAGTTAAGGATCACTGCCAGCATCAACAACCCGGCGAAAATCAGGCCGATGATATTACTGTTAATCAGGATGAACGCCGGGATCGCCAGCGCAAACAGCGCAACACTACCGAGGATCACAAACGGACGACGGCCAAAACGGTCACTTAGCAAGCCCATCACCGGTTGAACAAACAGCATACCGATCATAATGGCGATAATAATCAGCACTCCGTGGTCTTCGGAGTAGTGCAGGTTATGCGACAAATAACTCGGCATATAGGTCAGCAGCATGTAGTAAGTGACGTTGGTGGCAATCACCAGGCCAATACACGTCAACAGACTGCGCCAGTGTTTGGTGGCAATCTCTTTAAACGAGACTTTCGGACCATCCTGTAGACCTTCCCGGTCGCCCTGCTCCAGTTTCTCAACGTGTTGCTGGAAAGCAGGCGTCTCTTCCAGCGCATGGCGCAAGTAAAGCCCGATAATCCCCAAAGGCAGAGCGATAAAGAACGGAATACGCCAGCCCCAGTCGAGGAAGTTTTCTTCACCGACGATGGTCGAAATTAACACCACCACGCCCGCACCCAGCACAAACCCGGCAATAGAGCCGAAATCCAGCCAGCTGCCCATAAAACCGCGTTTACGGTCAGGGGAGTATTCCGCAACAAATATCGACGCCCCGGTATATTCGCCCCCCACCGAGAATCCTTGCGCCATCTTACAGATCAACAACAGGATCGGTGCCCAAATACCAATAGAGGCGTAGGACGGTATTAAGCCAATACAGAACGTACTGATCGACATAATCACAATGGTGATCGCAAGGATCTTCTGGCGACCATATTTATCGCCCAACATACCGAAGAAGAGCCCGCCAAGCGGTCGAATCAGAAAGGGAACGGAGAAGGTGGCGAGTGCAGCAACCATCTGCACGCTGGGGTCAGCCCCCGGGAAAAAGACCTTACCTAACGCGTAGGCAACAAAACCATAAACACCAAAATCGAACCATTCCATTGCATTACCCAGCGATGCTGCGGTAATGGCTTTGCGCAGTTTACCGTCATCAATAATAGTGACATCACGAAGGGTAATCGGTTTTACTTTTTTCCTTTTCAGCATAGCTTTCCTCGCAGAGTAAGCCCATTTCCGCACACGTCAGGCAAATGACGTGGCGCCCGCAAAAGGGAAGCGGGAATTGCAGGGTGCAATCTCTGTAACAAGCGTAGCGGGTTTACTTACACGTTCCGATTAAGAATTGTACAACCAAACCAGTTGACGCCTGAATTGGGCAGTTAATGACCTTTTTACCCTACCAGCGTTTAAATTTGTGATCAACTTCACATATGAATTTCGTTAAACACTCACCAATGTAACTGATTATTTACACGCAATTTACAGAGAAGATTTCCTCGACCAAGGCCTCCACCAGACGTTGTGCTGAACAGAGCCGTGGCATCCCTACCGCGACAGTTTGCCAACGTTGGGTCACCGACCAGCAAACGGGCTGTTTATCTGCATCGGACCACTTACCCAACCAACCTAAAAAGTCAGCATGTTCCCCACCGCTTAGAGCTGTCGATGATGTGAACCACTGGTGGTAATAATGACGAGTAGTCGGTGCTGCGTTGATACTTTCAGCCAGATATTGCGTCGCTTTTACGCGCAAATCACCAAGCAACAACGCTGCCGCTTGCGGACTTCCCAGACGGCAGGCATCGCCAAACGCCCCCCAACGCAGTTCTTCCAGAACGATGAAACAACGTCCAGGCAGCGACCAACTGTCATACGCACCGGCATGCCAGCGAGTAAAAATTTGCTCGCTCTGTTCGCCCGCCTGCACCAGTAACCCTCGTTGCGTTAAGGCTTTTTCCTTCCAGTGACAACGAGCGGAAAACCACTCAAATAAAGCGGTAATTTGCTGCTGGAGCTCCGGGAAAGCGGATTGTTGGCGGAGATCCCTTTTTTGCAGTAACGCCAGATATTGTGCGATCTGTGTCAACGCCAGATGACCGGGGTCAAGCATTGCCGCCAGTTTTTCCACCAATGCCAGGCGTAGACTAAGCGGCGCATTTAACATTCCGGCATTCGCCCACGTCTGAAGCTGTGTGCGAGCAAGGATCTCCTGCATCAGTCGTTCACGAAACTGCTGCTGATGGGCTTGCGGATGGCGGGTATCATCACCCAGCGCCAGATCCACTAAAAAGCGGGGATGAACCGACTCCAGCACGCGACCGGGGCCGTCCAGTAACGTCTTTGTCAATACTGTTCTGCCGTGAAAAGAGTTTGAATATCATCGCGTAACAACTGAGAGTCCGTATAAATCCAGCCGTGTGTTGTTGCAGTCTGCTGCAATTGCTGCTGCATAATTTTCACCACGGATTCATTTTGCTGTCGCAAAGCCAGACTTTCGCGTAAACGCGTGTGTAATTCCGTCAAACATACAGCGAAATCAGCGAAAAATGTGCTCATTCCTGCCGTGACAGAATCATCGACCTGAACCGCTAAAACTTTAGCCATTTGTTGGCAATAGAGGTCAATTTCTTCGGTTAACGTACGTTGTAGCACACTGTAATCAACGGTCTTCGTCGGGGATTTCTCACTACTCCGTCCCCAGTCTGGTTGATTCAACCAGCGCGAGAAAGTCTCACGTACAACACCTAAACGGGTGACCTGCTCATCCGGTATTTCCTGGAGTGACATTGCATCGCTGAATAGCTGGCGAGTATTGAAGTGGGGAACCACACTGCGAAAAACAGGAAACTCAAATCCAGGGCGAAACCCAGACTCACTCAATGCCACTTTAACCTGTTGTTCAATGGGACGAATAACATCGGTTAGTACCCGGCAAAGGGTTGATTCCAGTTCAGCAAAACGCAGCGTGAAATCCCGGCTGATTTGGGTCTGTGCCGTCTGTAACAGTGTCTCGCAGCGAGTACGAATCTCGCTTAATGGCCACGAATCATGTTGAAACAGCACGGCTAACTGGGCATTCACCTGCTCTTGCTGCTGACGTAAAAAGTCGTTGGCTGATGCCAGGGCCAGCTCTATTTCATGTTGAATCTCACCGCTCACCTGCGTCTGATTGAGTTGCAATAGCTGCAAATTTTCTTCGAGTTGGTGGATATTTTGCCGCAATAGCTCGCAGGCGACAGTCAGGCCGTGGGCGCGAAAATCAAGGTACTCCCGCGCCTGCTGGGCGTAATTCAACAATTTATGCGAGGCAGAACGCAGAGCGTACAACGACGCGTTGGCATACGCGGCATGAAGCAACGCCTGCACCGGCTGTTCGAATAACGAGTCTTCCCACAATTGCTCAACTGCATGGCGAATATGGTCGATATCCTCCAGATCCGCGTTACACCAGCGCCTGCCGAGCGCCGCATGAGCAAAATCCTCCACCCAGCGTTGCTGTTGAGGATCGGGCAACCTGCCGCTGCTGGCTAACTCATGGCGCGCCCGATTCGCCAGATAGCCCCACATCGACGATACCGGAAATATCTGCCCTGGCGTAACACAGCCTTTCATCAACGTCCCGGAAATCAGCGCCCGCACCTGTTCGGCATCGTCGCTGTTACGATCCTGCTGATCGAATTTATTGACCAATACATACAGCGGTACTGACTTGCCGACGGCCATAACCGCCGCTCGCACCTCTTCATCGGAGATCGATTTCAGTTGCGTATAATCCATCACCGCCAGCACCGCAGAAGCACGCGCCAGCTGCTCATTAAGCATTTTTTGCAGATGTGGTTGCCCGGCTTCGTTTGGCCCGGGAGTATCCAGTAATGTTAACTGCCCCGGATAACTTTCCAGCCCCGCCAGATGAACGAACTCCACTTCAATCACCGGAATATGTTCAATGGCGGCGTAAGCAGAAAAAGGAAAATCAACGTCCAGCGCTTTCGCCATGCGCACCAAATCATTCAAACTTTTCAGACAATGAAAAATAGGCTGGGCGCCCAGGTAATATTTTTCGAAAGCGACGCCATTTTCGATCCGCTGCATAAGTGCACGCATATCTTTATCTATTTCCAGCACATCGGTCAGATGCTTAATATCGTAATCACGCAGGCGCTGTTGTAATTGTTGGATTAAACGGTCAATTGGCGCGACATGTGAAAAATGCAGCACGGGTTCTTTTTGCCCCGGCGTATGGCGAATAAGCGTTGGCAGCGCAGTCATAGGGCGATTGCGATTAGGAAGAACTTCAGTGCCAACAATGGCATTAATGGTGGTTGATTTCCCTGCTTTCATAGTGCCGACAATCGCCAGCACCATTTCCAGACGGGAAATTTTACGCAGCTCATTATTCAGCATCGCGTGGCGCTCGACGATATTATGCTGACTCCAGGGTAAAGTCAGAGGCGGCGCCACTTCTCCAGGTACAGTGAGAGGCATTTTTTCCAGTAACTGCAACTGTTGTCGGGAAAGCAGTAACAGACGTTCCGCCTCCTGACTTAACTCATATATTGTCTGTGTGCACATGGAAAGTTCTTCCTTAAAGCAAATTTTATTACTTTTATTTAGCCAGATCGTTTTTTAGTTCTGTTTTCGGCTTTTATAATTACTGCGGGAAATAATTTATATTTAATTTGTTGTTTTTATTAGAATGACGAAGTCTCTTCCGACACGTTTAAAAGTCAGAAAGATAAAAAACAATTAAATTAAAAAAAGAACAAGAATAAAGTTAACCTTATCTCAAATAATAAACTGAGGCAAAAAGATTATTTTCTTTTTGCCTTCTCTTTCAAATGAAAACGATCGTCGTCTAAAATCAGCAGTACCCCCGACAAACTCAGGGATTTTGTGTATAATTGCGGCCTTTTTCGGCAATCTGCCGTTTTTTGGCGCTTTTGCCCCGCTGACTTTTGAGGAAAACCACATGTCATTACCACACTGCCCAAAATGCAACTCCGAATACACTTACGAAGATAACGGCATGTACATCTGCCCGGAATGCGCCTACGAATGGAACGACGCAGAACCTGCACAGGAAAGTGACGAGCTGATCGTTAAAGATGCTAACGGCAACCTGCTGGCTGACGGCGACAGCGTTACCATCATTAAAGATCTGAAGGTGAAAGGTAGCTCTTCGATGCTGAAGATCGGCACCAAAGTGAAAAACATCCGCCTGGTTGAAGGCGACCATAACATCGATTGCAAAATCGACGGTTTTGGTCCGATGAAACTGAAATCTGAGTTTGTGAAAAAGAACTGATTGTATTGCTCAATGTAATGTTGGCACAT
Source organism: Escherichia sp. E4702 (assembly GCF_963883545.1). Classification (NCBI taxonomy): domain Bacteria; kingdom Pseudomonadati; phylum Pseudomonadota; class Gammaproteobacteria; order Enterobacterales; family Enterobacteriaceae; genus Escherichia; species Escherichia sp. E4702. Next base: position 186,808 of record NZ_CAWORF010000029.1, read on the forward strand.
GATCCGTAGGCCGGATAAGGCGTTTACGCCGCATCCGGCAACGGTGCCAGATGCCTGATGCGACGCTCGCGCGTCTTATCAGGCTTCCCTCTCATCTGTACAAATTTCGAACTACACTTAACTGGCTTCTCTTAACTGAGGTCACCATCATGCCGTTAAGTCCCTACCTCTCTTTTGCCGGTAACTGTGCCGACGCAATTGCTTATTATCAACGCACATTGGGCGCGGAACTGCTCTATAAAATCAGCTTCGGGGAAATGCCGAAATCAGCGCAGGACAGCGCCGAAGGCTGCCCTTCCGGGATGCAATTTCCCGATACCGCCATCGCCCATGCTAACGTGCGTATTGCCGGAAGCGATATCATGATGAGCGATGCCATGCCGTCAGGAAAAGCCAGCTACTCCGGCTTTACACTGGTACTCGATTCGCAACAGGTCGAAGAAGGAAAACGCTGGTTTGATAACCTTGCAGCTAACGGAAAAATCGAAATGGACTGGCAGGAAACTTTCTGGGCGCATGGCTTCGGCAAAGTCACCGATAAATTTGGCGTGCCGTGGATGATTAATGTCGTTAAACAACAACCAACGCAATAACCCGCCGGGAGGCCCGCCCTCCCGCACTGTCATCGAATTCCCGTTAACTCTTCATCTGTTAGTCACTTTTAATTAACCAAATCGTCACAATAATCCGCCACGATGGAGCCACTTTTTTAGGGAGGCTGCATCATGCAAACGATTATCCGTGTCGAGAAGCTCGCCAAAACCTTCAATCAGCATCAGGCGCTGCACGCGGTTGATCTGAACATTCATCATGGTGAAATGGTGGCTCTGCTTGGGCCGTCGGGTTCCGGCAAATCCACCCTTTTACGTCACTTAAGCGGTTTGATTACCGGCGATAAATCTGTCGGTAGCCATATCGAGCTGCTGGGCCGCACTGTCCAGCGCGAAGGCCGTCTGGCCCGCGATATCCGCAAAAGCCGCGCCCATACCGGCTACATCTTCCAACAATTCAACCTCGTGAATCGCCTGAGCGTACTGGAAAACGTGCTGATTGGCGCGCTCGGCAGCACGCCGTTCTGGCGCACCTGTTTTAGCTGGTTTACCCGCGAGCAGAAACAACGCGCGTTACAGGCGCTGACCCGCGTTGGCATGGTGCATTTTGCCCATCAACGCGTTTCCACCCTATCCGGCGGACAGCAGCAGCGTGTGGCGATTGCCCGCGCGCTGATGCAGCAGGCGAAGGTGATTCTGGCGGACGAACCGATCGCCTCGCTGGACCCGGAATCCGCCCGCATCGTGATGGATACCCTGCGCGACATCAACCAGAACGACGGCATCACCGTGGTCGTCACGCTGCATCAGGTGGATTACGCCCTGCGCTACTGCGAACGCATCGTCGCCCTGCGCCAGGGGCACGTCTTCTACGACGGCAGCAGCCAACAGTTTGATAACGAACGTTTTGACCATCTCTACCGCAGCATCAACCGCGTCGAAGAGAACGCGAAAGCTGCCTGACATCCCCATCATTGAGGAAAACGAATGAACGCTAAGATAATTGCCTCGCTGGCCTTCACCAGCATGTTCAGCCTCAGCACCCTGTTAAGCCCGGCGCACGCCGAAGAGCAGGAAAAGGCGCTGAATTTCGGCATTATTTCAACGGAATCACAGCAAAACCTGAAACCGCAATGGACGCCATTCTTACAGGATATGGAGAAGAAGCTGGGCGTGAAGGTGAACGCCTTCTTTGCCCCGGACTACGCGGGCATTATCCAGGGAATGCGCTTCAATAAAGTGGATATCGCCTGGTACGGCAACCTGTCGGCAATGGAAGCGGTGGATCGCGCCAACGGCCAGGTCTTCGCCCAGACGGTCGCGGCGGATGGATCGCCGGGTTACTGGAGCGTGTTGATCGTCAACAAAGACAGCCCGATCAACAACCTGAACGATCTGCTGGCGAAGCGAAAAGATCTCACCTTCGGCAATGGCGATCCTAACTCCACCTCTGGCTTCCTCGTCCCCGGTTACTACGTCTTCGCCAAAAACAATATCTCCGCCAGCGACTTCAAACGCACCGTCAACGCCGGGCATGAAACCAACGCGCTGGCCGTCGCCAACAAGCAGGTGGATGTGGCGACCAACAACACCGAAAACCTCGACAAGCTGAAAACCTCCGCGCCGGAGAAGCTGAAAGAACTGAAAGTGATCTGGAAGTCACCGCTGATCCCAGGCGATCCGATCGTCTGGCGTAAAAATCTTTCCGAAACCACCAAAGACAAGATCTACGACTTCTTTATGAATTACGGCAAAACGCCGGAAGAGAAAGCGGTGCTGGAACGCCTGGGCTGGGCACCGTTTCGCGCCTCCAGCGACCTGCAACTGGTACCGATTCGCCAGCTCGCGCTGTTTAAAGAGATGCAAAGCGTGAAAGGCAATAAAGGGTTGAATGAGCAGGACAAGCTGGCAAAAACCACCGCCATTCAGGCGCAGCTGGATGACCTGGACCGCCTGAACAACGCGTTAAGCGCGATGAGTTCGGTGAGTAAAGCAGTGCAGTAAATCGTAAGTCGGATAAGACGCCCCAGCGTCGCATCCGACAATGTGCAGACGTTGATGCCGGATGCGGTGCAAGCACCTTATCTGGCCTACAAACCGGAGCCAAACATGCAAACCATCACCATCGCCCCACCCAAGCGCAGCTGGTTCTCGCTTCTGAGCTGGGCCGTTGTTCTCGCCGTGCTGGTCGTCTCGTGGCAGGGCGCGGAAATGGCCCCGCTCACGCTGATTAAAGACGGCGGCAACATGGCGACTTTCGCCGCCGACTTCTTCCCTCCCGATTTCAGCCAGTGGCAGGATTACCTCACCGAAATGGCCGTCACGCTGCAAATCGCCGTCTGGGGCACCGCGCTGGCGGTGGTTCTCTCCATCCCCTTCGGCCTGATGAGCGCTGAAAACCTGGTGCCGTGGTGGGTGTACCAGCCCGTTCGCCGCCTGATGGACGCCTGCCGCGCCATTAACGAAATGGTCTTCGCCATGCTGTTCGTGGTCGCCGTCGGCCTCGGTCCGTTCGCCGGCGTGCTGGCACTGTTTATCCACACCACTGGTGTGCTTTCCAAACTGCTTTCCGAAGCAGTGGAAGCGATTGAACCCGGCCCGGTGGAAGGCATTCGCGCCACTGGCGCCAACAAGCTGGAAGAGATCCTCTACGGCGTACTGCCGCAGGTGATGCCGCTGCTGATCTCCTACTCCCTCTATCGCTTCGAATCCAACGTCCGCTCGGCGACCGTCGTCGGCATGGTCGGCGCGGGCGGAATTGGCGTCACCCTGTGGGAAGCGATTCGCGGTTTCCAGTTCCAGCAAACCTGCGCCCTGATGGTGCTGATTATCGTCACGGTCAGCCTGCTGGATTTCCTCTCTCAACGGTTGCGTAAGCACTTTATCTGATTAGCGAGGCATTGATAGCTATGCACTTGTCTACACATCCGACCAGCTACCCAACACGCTATCAGGAGATAGCCGCAAAACTTGAGCAGGAGCTTCGTCAACACTACCGCTGCGGCGACTATCTTCCCGCCGAGCAGCAACTGGCGGCGCGCTTTGAGGTGAATCGCCACACCCTGCGCCGCGCCATCGACCAACTGGTGGAAAAAGGCTGGGTACAGCGCCGTCAGGGCGTCGGCGTGCTGGTGCTGATGCGCCCGTTCGATTACCCGCTCAACGCCCAGGCGCGTTTTAGCCAGAACCTGCTGGACCAGGGCAGCCACCCCACCAGCGAAAAACTGCTGTCGGTGCTGCGCCCCGCCTCCGGTCACGTCGCTGACGCGCTGGGGATAACCGAGGGGGAGAACGTCATCCACCTGCGCACCCTGCGTCGGGTCAACGGCGTCGCGCTCTGTTTAATCGACCACTACTTTGCGGACCTCACCCTCTGGCCGACGCTGCGACGCTTCGACAGCGGCTCGCTGCACGATTTTCTGCGCGAGCAAACGGGGATTGCGCTGCGCCGCAGCCAGACGCGGATCAGCGCCCGCCGCGCCCAGGCCAAAGAGTGCCAGCGTCTTGAAATCCCGAATATGTCGCCGCTGCTGTGCGTGCGCACCCTTAACCACCGTGACGGTGAAAGCAGCCCGGCGGAGTACTCCGTCAGCCTGACGCGCGCCGACATGATTGAATTCACTATGGAGCACTGAATGCACGCAGATACCGCGACCCGCCAGCACTGGATGTCCGTGCTGGCGCACAGCCAACCGGCTGAACTGGCAGCCCGCCTGAACGCGCTGAACATCACCGCCGACTATGACGTTATCCGCGCCGCCGAAACTGGCCTGGTGCAGATTCAGGCGCGGATGGGCGGCACCGGCGAACGTTTTTTTGCCGGCGACGCCACGCTGACCCGCGCCGCCGTACGCCTGACTGACGGCACGCTCGGCTACAGCTGGGTGCTGGGGCGCGACAAACAACACGCCGAACGCTGCGCGCTGATTGACGCGCTGATGCAGCAATCTCGCCACTTTCAAAACTTATCAGAAACCCTTATTGCCCCGCTGGACGCTGACCGTATGGCACGCATTGCCGCACGCCAGGCCGAAGTGAACGCCAGCCGGGTCGACTTCTTTACGATGGTTCGCGGAGACAACGCATGACCCTGGAAACCGCTTTTATGCTTCCCGTGCAGGATGCCCAGCACAGTTTTCGTCGCCTGTTAAAGGCCATGAGCGAGCCGGGCGTGATTGTCGCCCTGCATCAGCTCAAACGCGGCTGGCAGCCGCTGAATATCGCCACCACCAGCGTGCTGCTGACGCTGGCTGATAACGACACGCCGGTGTGGCTTTCCGCGCCATTAAGTAACGATATCGTCAGCCAGAGCCTGCGTTTTCATACCAACGCGCCGCTGGTCAATCAACCGGAACAGGCGACCTTCGCGGTGACGGATGAGGCGATTTCCAGCGAACAGCTCAACGCTCTTTCCAGCGGCACCGCCGTTGCGCCGGAAGCGGGCGCGACGCTGATTTTACAAGTCGCCAGCCTGAGCGGCGGGCGCATGCTGCGCCTTACCGGCGCGGGTATTGCCGAAGAACGGATGATCGCCCCGCAGCTACCGGAGTGCATTCTGCACGAACTCACCGAGCGCCCGCACCCGTTCCCGCTCGGCATCGACCTGATCCTGACCTGCGGCGAGCGCCTGCTGGCTATCCCGCGAACCACTCATGTGGAGGTGTGCTGATGTACGTTGCCGTGAAAGGGGGCGAAAAGGCGATCGACGCCGCCCACGCCCTGCAAGAGAACCGACGCCGGGGCGATACCGATTTGCCTGAACTGAGCGTCGCCCAGATTGAACAGCAGCTTAATCTCGCGGTGGATCGCGTGATGACCGAAGGCGGCATTGCCGACCGCGAACTGGCGGCGCTGGCGCTGAAACAGGCCAGCGGCGATAACGTTGAAGCGATTTTCCTGCTGCGCGCCTACCGCACGACGCTGGCAAAGCTGGCGGTGAGCGAGCCGCTCGACACCACCGGGATGCGCCTCGAACGCCGTATTTCGGCGGTTTATAAAGACATTCCCGGCGGCCAGCTGCTTGGCCCAACCTACGACTACACCCATCGCCTGCTCGATTTCACCCTGCTGGCAAACGGCGAAGCGCCAACGCTGACCACCGCCGACAGCGAACAACAGCCGTCGCCGCACGTTTTCAGCCTGCTGGCGCGTCAGGGGCTGGCGAAGTTTGAAGAAGATAGCGGCGCACAGCCGGATGACATCACCCGCACGCCGCCGGTTTACCCCTGCTCACGCTCTTCCCGTTTGCAGCAGTTAATGCGCGGCGACGAAGGCTATTTGCTGGCGCTGGCCTACTCCACGCAGCGCGGTTACGGGCGCAATCACCCGTTCGCAGGCGAAATCCGCAGCGGCTATATCAACGTGTCGATTGTGCCGGAAGAGCTGGGATTTGCGGTGAACGTCGGCGAATTGCTGATGACCGAGTGTGAAATGGTTAACGGTTTTATCGACCCGCCGGATGAGCCGCCGCACTTCACGCGCGGCTACGGGCTGGTGTTCGGCATGAGCGAGCGCAAAGCGATGGCGATGGCGCTGATTGACCGCGCTCTGCAAGCCCCGGAATACGGCGAGCACGCGACGGGCCCGGCGCAGGATGAAGAGTTCGTGCTGGCACATGCCGATAACGTCGAGGCCGCAGGCTTTGTCTCGCACCTCAAACTCCCGCACTACGTCGATTTCCAGGCCGAACTGGAGCTACTCAAACGTCTGCAACAGGAGCAGAACCATGGCTAATCTGAGCGGCTACAACTTTGCGTACCTCGACGAGCAGACCAAACGCATGATCCGCCGCGCCATCTTAAAAGCGGTGGCGATCCCCGGTTATCAGGTGCCGTTTGGCGGACGCGAAATGCCGATGCCATACGGCTGGGGAACCGGCGGCATTCAGCTTACCGCCAGCGTGATTGGCGAAAGCGACGTGTTGAAGGTGATTGACCAGGGCGCGGATGACACCACCAACGCCGTGTCGATTCGCAACTTCTTTAAGCGCGTGACCGGGGTGAACACCACCGAGCGCACGGACGATGCGACGCTTATCCAGACGCGCCATCGCATCCCCGAAACGCCGCTGACCGAAGATCAGATCATTATTTTCCAGGTGCCGATCCCCGAACCGCTGCGCTTTATCGAGCCGCGCGAAACGGAAACCCGCACCATGCACGCGCTGGAGGAGTACGGCGTGATGCAGGTGAAGCTGTATGAAGATATCGCCCGCTTCGGTCATATCGCCACTACCTACGCCTATCCGGTGAAGGTGAACGGGCGCTACGTCATGGACCCATCGCCGATCCCGAAATTCGATAACCCGAAAATGGACATGATGCCCGCCCTGCAACTGTTCGGCGCAGGGCGTGAGAAGCGCATCTATGCGGTGCCGCCGTTTACCCGCGTGGAAAGCCTCGATTTCGACGATCACCCGTTCACCGTCCAGCAGTGGGATGAGCCGTGCGCCATCTGCGGATCGACCCACAGCTATCTTGATGAAGTGGTGATGGATGACGCCGGAAACCGCATGTTTGTCTGCTCCGATACCGATTATTGCCGCCAACAGAGCGAGGCGAAAAGCCAATGAATCAACCGTTACTTTCGGTCAATAACCTGACCCACCTTTACGCGCCGGGCAAAGGCTTTAGCGATGTCTCTTTTGATTTATGGCCGGGGGAAGTGCTGGGCATCGTCGGGGAATCCGGCTCCGGGAAGACCACGCTGCTGAAATCAATCTCCGCACGCCTGACGCCGCAGCAGGGGGAGATTCACTATGAAAACCGTTCCCTCTATGGCATGAGCGAAGCCGACCGCCGCCGCCTGCTGCGCACCGAATGGGGCGTGGTGCATCAGCATCCGCTCGACGGCCTGCGCCGCCAGGTCTCGGCAGGCGGCAATATCGGCGAGCGGCTGATGGCGACCGGGGCGCGTCATTACGGCGACATTCGCGCCACCGCGCAAAGATGGCTGGAAGAGGTGGAGATTCCCGCCAACCGTATCGACGACTTGCCGACCACCTTTTCCGGCGGCATGCAGCAACGTTTGCAGATTGCCCGCAACCTGGTGACGCATCCGAAGCTGGTGTTTATGGACGAGCCAACCGGCGGGCTGGATGTGTCAGTGCAGGCACGCCTGCTCGACCTGCTGCGCGGCCTGGTGGTGGAGCTGAATCTGGCAGTGGTAATTGTTACCCACGATTTAGGCGTCGCCCGCCTGCTGGCGGACCGTTTGCTGGTGATGAAACAGGGGCAAGTGGTGGAGAGTGGGTTAACCGACCGCGTGCTCGACGACCCGCATCACCCGTATACCCAATTGCTGGTGTCATCGGTTTTGCAGAATTGAGCCGGTGCCGGATGCGGCGTAAACGCCTTATCTGGCCTACAAATGCGCTCCCCGTAGGTCGGATAAGACACATCCGACACCCGAACCACGAGGCGAAAAATGATTAACGTACAAAACGTCAGTAAAACCTTCATCCTGCACCAGCAAAACGGCGTGCGTCTGCCCGTCTTACAACGAGCCTCGCTCACCGTCAACGCGGGCGAATGCGTGGTGCTCCACGGCCATTCCGGCAGCGGCAAATCAACCCTGCTGCGCTCGCTGTACGCCAACTATCTGCCCGACGAAGGGCAAATCCAGATTAAACACGGCGACGAATGGGTAGACCTGGTCACCGCGCCAGCACGCAAAGTGGTGGAAATCCGCAAGACCACCGTCGGCTGGGTGAGCCAGTTTCTGCGCGTCATCCCGCGTATTTCGGCGCTGGAAGTGGTGATGCAGCCGCTGCTCGATATCGGCGTACCGCGTGAAGCCTGCGCCGCTAAAGCCGCGCGTCTGCTCACGCGCCTGAATGTGCCGGAACGCCTGTGGCACCTTGCGCCATCGACCTTCTCCGGCGGCGAACAGCAGCGCGTCAACATCGCCCGCGGCTTTATCGTCGACTACCCCATTCTGCTGCTCGACGAACCCACCGCCTCGCTGGACGCCAAAAACAGCGCCGCCGTAGTCGAGCTGATTCGCGAAGCCAAAGCCCGCGGCGCAGCCATCGTCGGCATATTCCATGACGAAGCCGTACGTAATGACGTCGCCGACCGCCTGCACCCAATGGGAGCCTCTGCATGATTATCAATAACGTTAAGCTGGTGCTGGAAAACGAAGTGGTGCACGGTTCGCTGGAGATGCAAGACGGCGAAATCCGCGCCTTTGCCGAAAGCCAGAGCCGCCTGCCGGAGGCGATGGACGGCGAAGGCGGCTGGCTGCTGCCGGGGCTGATTGAGCTGCATACCGATAACCTCGATAAATTCTTCACCCCGCGCCCGAAAGTTGACTGGCCCGCCCATTCCGCGATGAGCAGCCACGATGCGCTGATGGTGGCGAGCGGCATCACCACCGTACTGGACGCCGTGGCGATTGGTGATGTGCGCGACGGCGGCGATCGGCTGGAGAATCTGGAGAAGATGATCAACGCCATCGAAGAGACGCAGAAACGCGGTGTCAACCGCGCCGAGCACCGTCTGCACCTGCGCTGTGAACTGCCGCATCACACTACGCTGCCGCTGTTTGAAAAACTGGTGCAGCGCGAGCCGGTCACGCTGGTGTCGCTGATGGACCACTCACCGGGCCAGCGCCAGTTCGCCAACCGCGAGAAGTATCGCGAATATTATCAGGGCAAATACTCGCTCACTGATGCGCAGATGCAGCAGTACGAAGAAGAGCAACTGGCGCTCGCCGCACGCTGGTCGCAGCCGAATCGCGAATCCATCGCCGCTCTGTGCCGCGCGCGACAAATTGCCCTCGCCAGCCACGATGACGCCACGCACGCCCACGTTGCCGAATCCCACCAGCTTGGCAGCGTGATCGCCGAATTTCCCACCACGTTTGAAGCGGCGGAAGCCTCGCGCAAGCACGGCATGAACGTGCTGATGGGCGCGCCGAATATCGTGCGCGGCGGTTCGCACTCCGGCAACGTGGCGGCAAGTGAGCTGGCACAGCTTGGCCTGCTGGATATCCTCTCTTCCGACTACTACCCCGCCAGCCTGCTGGATGCGGCATTTCGCGTCGCCGATGACCAGAGCAACCGCTTTACGCTGCCGCAGGCGGTGAAGTTAGTGACCAAAAATCCGGCGCAGGCGCTTAATCTTCAGGATCGCGGGGTGATTAGCGAGGGCAAACGCGCCGACCTGGTGCTGGCGCATCGCAAGGGCAATCATATTCATATCGACCACGTCTGGCGTCAGGGTAAAAGGGTGTTCTGATGACGGGAAAACTGATTTGGTTAATGGGGCCGTCCGGCTCCGGGAAAGACAGCCTGCTGGCGGAACTCCGCCAGCGGGAACAGACGCAGTTACTGGTGGCGCATCGCTACATCACGCGCGATGCCAGCGCCGGAAGTGAAAACCATATCGCCCTGAGTGAGCGGGAGTTTTTTTCCCGCGCGGGGCAAAACCTGCTGGCCTTAAGCTGGCACGCTAATGGTCTGTATTATGGCATCGGCATCGAGATTGACCTCTGGCTACACGCCGGATTCGACGTGGTGGTCAACGGCTCACGCGCGCATCTGCCGCAGGCACGGGCGCGCTATCAATCGGCGCTGCTGCCCATTTGCTTACAGGTTTCGCCGGAGATCCTCCGCCAGCGTCTGGAAAACCGTGGCCGTGAAAACGCCAGTGAAATTACGCCCGACTGGCGCGCGCCGCCCGCTATACTCCGCAGGATTGCCATACACTCAACAATGACGGCAGCCTGCGCCAGTCGGTCGACACGCTGCTGACGCTGATTCATCAGAAGGAGAAACACCATGCCTGCTTGTGAGCTTCGCCCGGCCACGCAGTACGATACCGACGCGGTTTACGCGCTGATATGTGAGCTAAAACAGGCGGAGTTTGACCATCACGCGTTTCGCGTGGGCTTTAACGCCAACCTGCGCGACCCAAACATGCGCTACCATCTGGCGCTGCTGGATGGCGAAGTTGTCGGCATGATCGGCCTGCATTTGCAGTTTCATCTGCATCATGTCAACTGGATCGGCGAAATTCAGGAACTGGTGGTGATGCCGCAGGCGCGCGGTTTGAACGTTGGTAGCAAGTTGCTGGCATGGGCAGAAGAAGAAGCCCGCCAGGCCGGGGCCGAAATGACTGAGCTTTCCACCAACGTGAAGCGCCACGACGCGCACCGTTTCTATCTGCGCGAAGGCTACGAGCAGAGCCACTTCCGCTTCACGAAGGCGCTGTAACATGAGCCTGACCCTCACGCTCACCGGCACCGGCGGCGCACAGGGCGTTCCGGCATGGGGCTGCGAGTGCGCGGCCTGCGCCAGAGCGCGGCGCTCGCCGCAGTATCGCCGCCAACCATGTAGCGGCGTAGTGAAGTTTAACGAGGCTGTCACCCTGATCGACGCCGGGCTGCACGATCTCGCTGATCGCTGGTCGCCCGGATCGTTCCAGCAGTTTTTGCTGACGCATTACCATATGGATCACGTCCAGGGGCTGTTTCCGCTGCGCTGGGGCGTGGGCGATGCGATCCCGGTCTATGGCCCGCCGGATGAACAGGGCTGCGACGATCTGTTTAAACATCCGGGCCTGCTTGATTTCAACCACACGGTGGAGCCGTTTGTGGTGTTTGATTTGCAGGGGTTGCAGGTCACGCCGCTGCCGCTTAACCATTCGAAAATCACTTTCGGCTATTTACTGGAAACGGCGCATAGCCGGGTGGCGTGGCTGTCTGACACTGCTGGCCTGCCGGAAAAAACGCTGAAATTTTTACGCAATAACCAGCTGCAAGTGATGGTGATTGATTGCAGCCATCCGCCGCGCGAGGATGCGCCGCGTAATCACTGCGATTTAAACACCGTGCTGGCACTGAATGAGGTTATCCGCTCGCCGCGCGTGATTCTGACGCACATCAGCCATCAGCTTGATGCGTGGCTGATGGAGAACGCGCTGCCGTCAGGGTTTGAGGCGGGGTTTGATGGGATGGAGATTGGGGTAGCATGATAGGGTTGGTCATGTGCGCGCTGCCCCCCTCACCGCTCATACTCATCTTCCATTCTCCGCTCTTCATCTTCCAGTTGCCGACGCTCCTGATCAAGCTGGCGCTGGCGATCGTCCAGCTGCCTGCGACGATCTTCAAACTGGCGGTGGCGGTCGTCATATTGTCTGCGCCGATCGTCGCTCACTTCACGCTGCCAGCCGTCGTCGCGCGAATCTTCATAGTCTCGCCCACGGTCAGGGTTATAAGCGTCGTTAATCGCCTGCTGAATATTGCCAATGGTGTCGTCGATAATATCGGCCTGGGCCGGAACGGTGGACAGCGTGAGCAGGGTGAAAAGAAAGAGCGTGGAGTAAGGTTTCATAAGCCAGTCTCTGCAATGGACTGGCTTAACGTTAGTTGAGTGTGAATGACCGGAGTAGCGGAGTAATCTCAAATTCGGTAAGGCGCAGACTCTTCCATTAGCTGGTTAGCTCGCTGTTTATTTTCCGCCACCAGCACAATGCCATGACATTTTTGATCCGGTGAAATACTCCAGATACGCTCTTCCGGAATGCAACCGCCATCGTAGATCACTTTCGTGCCATCGTAAGGCCAAAATGCCCCTTGTTCAGTGTCTAATACAAACACGGAAATCTGATCGGACTCGCGCGCGATCTTCTGCCAGAGCATCTTCCCGCCATCATATTGATCAAAATCGCTGATTAGCGTGATACCGCATTGCAGAATTAGCGCTTCATACAGCCGAGTTGCCAGACCCTTATCGCGCTCACCTGGAGAGACACAAATACCTTCCACCTGTACCAGATTCGAGTCTTCCCACCAGCGTTCAACGGCAATGATATCGCTGCCGAACTCTTTTTTACGCTGCAGATCGAGAGCGGCAAGTACCCGATGACGCGGCACGCCTGCAAAAACTTCAATGTCCGCTTCAATGATGGCCGCTCTTGGCGTCTGGTTGTCATAAATTACCTGTAACAGACGTCCAGAAAGCTCGATCTCTTCCACCACGCGAAAAGAACGAGCAACCGTCATAGGGCTATAGGTGGTTGGCATCACGATCATATGTGAATCACTTCAATTCAGAACAGAATTGCTCACAATAGCAGCACGTTTGCTTCAGGCCTCTTGATAAATTCTGAAAATCATCCCTCTATTTGCCCCAGCGCCTGCGCCAACTGCGCGCGGGTAAAAGGTTTGCGCAGTAGCGCCACATCGGGCAGCGCGGGGTTATGGCTGGGGCGTAAATCCTGGCCGCTGATGAGTAGCAGCGTCAGGTGCGGGTAAAGTTTGCGGGCTGCATTGACCACTTCTGCGCCGCTCATACCGCCGGGGAGCATTAAGTCACTGATAAAAATATCGATTTCCGTTGATGCCGCCAGCAGGTCCAGCGCCTGTTCGCCGCTGCTCGCTTCCAGCGTCAAATAGCCCAACAGGTGCAACTGCTCGCAGATGGTCTGGCGCACCGCGGCTTCATCTTCCAGCACTAACACCAGTTTATCGCCGCTGACAGCTGTCTGCTCTACCGTCGCTGGCGATAGGTTTTTCGCCGCCGTCAGCGCGCGGGGAAGCTGTAATCTGACCGTTGTTCCCTGCCCCGGCGCGCTTTCAATTTCCACGCGCCCGCCGGACTGGCGCACGAAACCATAGACCATCGACAAGCCCAGCCCGCTGCCGCTGCCCGTCTGTTTGGTGGTAAAGAACGGCTCAAATACCTGGCTTTTCACCGCCTGCGACATACCGCTGCCATGATCGATGACCTCCAGTGCCACCATGTCCTGTCGCTGCCCACTGCTGCGAGTAACGCGCTGATTCCAGGTGCGAATTTTGATGATTCCCGTCTGCCCTTCCATCGCATCGCGGGCGTTCACTACCAGGTTGATGATGGCGTTTTCCAGCTGGCTAACGTCAATCCACGCGGGCCACGCCGGAGACTGCGCTTCAATCTCCAGCGCCAGCGTTGTCGGTAAGGAGTGGCGCATTAATTCGCTTAACTCTTCCAGCAGTGTTTTCAGTTCAACGGCTTGCGGATGTAAGGATTGCTTGCGGGAAAACGCCAGTAGCCGTTGGGTCAGTAGCGCCCCACGTTCGGCGGCTTGCAGCGCCCGCTGTATTCGCGGCGCGTCGGGCGAGTCCGTGTTCACAAGCTCCAGACTGCCAATGATCACCGCCAGCAGATTATTAAAATCATGGGCCAGCCCGCCTGTCAGTTGCCCAACCGCTTTCAGCTTCTGGCTGTGCAATAGCGCCTCTTCCAGCCCCTGCCGCTCGGTTTGGGCAATCTCCATCTGCGTGGTTTTCTCTTTCAGCAGCCGTGAGGTTCGTTCGAGTGATGCGGTATTGCGGGCGAAGACGTTAAAGGCGCGCGCCAGTTCACCCAACTCATCGCGTCGCTGTAACGCCGGAAAAGTGACGTCCGCTTCACCGTGCGCCAGGCGGCTCATGGCGCGGGAGATCGCCGTCAGGTTAGAGCCGAGATTGCGATAGATATACCAACCGGCAAACGCGGTGATCACCACCGCTAACAGGGCGAAAATCATGATCAGCCTCTCGCCGGAGCGCAGATCCTGGTAACTTTGCGCCACCCTCTGACCGGAGAGCGTCGCCACCTGTTCGGCATAACGGTTGATGTCGCCATTGAGGATCGCCACCAGCGCTTTGATGTGGAACATATACCAGCTAATCGCCAGATCGCTTTGCTCCAGAGCGGCAGAAAGCGGCGCGAGTTTACGCAGTTCATCATTGAAATCAGTGAGTAACGTATTAACCAATGGCGTATCGCTGTGGGTCGGCAACGCAGACATCACCCCGACCAGTTGATGAATAATCGCCTGTGGCGCGGGCGTGGCAATAGCGGCGACAATCAGTCGGTTCATCTCGTTAAGCAAAATGTCATCTTGCGCGTGAGTGACTTTTTGCAAATGCCGCAGATAACTTAAGTTTTGATATAGCGAACTTAACAGCGCGTTACGCTCCAGATGCCGCCTTTGCCCGCGCTCCAGCATTCCGCCGACGCTGGTTTGCAGTTCGTTACTACGCGTGATGATTCGCGTCACCAGCCCGGCGTCCTGCTGCGCTAAAGGCGCGTCCGCCAGTTGCTCAAGCGAGATTTTTAACGCCCGCTGTGTCTCCTGCAATCGCTCGGCTTCACCTTTGTATTCCAGCGCCCCCACCACCTGTGACAATCGCACCGCCGCCGTCGCCACGTTTGCCGTATCGCGCGCCAGATTCAGACAGCCGGTCATATCATCCACCGTTTGCTGCTGCACCAGCTCCTGCATCTGGCTGGCATGACGAAAACCCATTACCGCCACGCCGCTGACCATCAGCGTCACCGCCACCACCAGCAAATTCAAAAGCAGCAATCGCCCGCGCGCGCTGGCAAAAAAGTGACGTCCGGGGTGCGCCATATCACGCTCCGTAAAGAAAAATCGCAATATGACAAATATGAACGGCTTCTGACATTTTGCATTTACTTTCCTGTGATGGAGTGCTGATATCGACAACCTCGCAGGAGTCCACCATGAACAGCACGCCGGTTCTGGAGATGCGCAATATTGCCAAAGCCTTCGGCAAATTTTACGCGCTCAAGGGGGTGGATTTGACGGTCTACCCTGGCGAGATCCATGCCCTGATGGGGGAAAACGGCGCCGGAAAAAGCACGCTGATGAAGGTGCTGGCGGGGGCTTATACCGCCACCAGCGGCGAGATCCTGATTGACGGCAAGCCCTTTCACATTCGCACGCCAAAAGATGCTTTAAGCGCCGGTATTACGCTGATTTATCAGGAGATGCAGCTGGCACCCAATTTGACGGTGGCAGAAAACATTTTCCTCGGCAGCGAGCTTTCCCACGGCGGGCTGGTGCAGCGTAAAGAGATGCTGGTGCAGGCGCAAAAAGTGATCGACCGCCTCGGCGCGCAGTTTAACGCCAGCGATAAAGTCATGACGCTGACCATTGCCGAGCAACAACAGGTCGAAATCGCCCGCGCGCTGCATCGCAACAGTCGCATTCTGGTGATGGACGAACCTACCGCTGCCCTCTCCTCGCGTGAAACTCACCGCCTGTTTGAACTGATTATGCGGCTGCGCGATGAAGGGATGGCGATTATCTATATCAGCCACCGCATGGCGGAAGTGTATGAGCTTTCCGATCGCGTCAGCGTGCTGCGCGACGGGCAATACGTTGGCAGCCTGACCCGCGACAATCTCAACGCCGCTGAACTGGTGCGGATGATGGTCGGCAGGCCACTGAGCGATCTGTTCAATAAAGAGCGCGATATCCCGCTCGGCAAAGCCCGCCTGAATGTTCACCACCTGACCGACGGTGGCAAAGTGCAGCCGAGCAGTCTGCTGGTGCGTTCCGGCGAAATTGTCGGCCTCGCCGGGCTGGTGGGAGCCGGACGTTCCGAACTGGCGCAGTTGATCTTCGGCGTGCATAAAGCGACGGGCGGAATGATTGAAGTCGATGGCGAACCGGTGGTGATCCACTCCCCGCGCGAAGCTATCGATCTTGGCATTGGTTTTCTCACCGAAAATCGCAAAGAACAAGGCTTGTTCCTTGAAATGGCGGCAGCAGAAAACATCACCATGGCAACCCTGGAGCGCGATGCCAGCTGGGGAATGCTCAACCGCAAAAAAGCACAAACCATCTCCGATGACGCCATCAAGTTGCTCAACATCCGCGTGCCTCATGCCCAGGTGCGAGCGGGCGGGCTTTCCGGCGGCAATCAGCAAAAACTGTTGATCTCCCGCTGGGTGGCGATTGGCCCGCGCATTTTACTGCTCGATGAACCCACCCGTGGCGTGGACGTTGGCGCAAAAAGCGAGATCTACCGGATCATGAACGAGATGGCGCGCAAGGGCGTGGCGATCCTGATGATCTCCAGCGAACTGCCGGAGATAGTCGGCATGAGCGATCGTGTCTATGTGATGCGCGAAGGCAGCATTGCCGGTGAGTTAAACGGCAAAAACATCACCCAGGAAAACATTATGACCTTAGCGACTGGCGTCAACGACGCCCATTCCCAGGCGGTGCCCTC
The DNA here is from genome assembly GCF_963883545.1 of Escherichia sp. E4702. Lineage (NCBI taxonomy): Bacteria > Pseudomonadati > Pseudomonadota > Gammaproteobacteria > Enterobacterales > Enterobacteriaceae > Escherichia > Escherichia sp. E4702. The sequence goes on from NZ_CAWORF010000029.1 coordinate 203,370, forward strand.
ATGATGACCTCTGCAAAGACCTCTGCCAAAAAAATGCTGATGAGCGATCTGATGCAAACGGTCGGCATTTTGCCCATTTTGATCCTGATCGTGGCGGTATTTGGCTTTATCGCGCCAAACTTTTTTACCGAAAGCAACCTGCTGAATATTACCCGCCAGGCGTCGATCAACATTGTTCTGGCGGCGGGAATGACCTTCATCATTTTGACTGGCGGAATCGATCTTTCTGTAGGGTCGATTCTCGGCACCACGGCGGTGGCGGCGATGGTCGTCTCCCTTAGCCCGGAGTTCGCCATGCTGTCGATTCCAGCGGCGCTGATGCTCGGCCTGCTGCTGGGGTTGTTCAACGGCGCGCTGGTGGCCTTTGCCGGATTGCCACCGTTTATCGTCACGCTCGGCACCTATACGGCGCTACGCGGGGCGGCGTATCTGCTGGCGGACGGCACCACGGTCATCAACTCCAACATTAATTTCGAGTGGATAGGTAATAACTATCTCGGGCCGATCCCGTGGCTGGTGGTGATTGCGCTGGCGGTGATTGTGCTGTGCTGGTTTATTCTGCGCCGCACCACGCTTGGCGTTCATATCTACGCCGTCGGTGGCAATATGCAGGCGGCGCGTCTTACCGGCATTAAGGTCTGGCTGGTGCTGCTGTTTGTTTATGGCATGAGCGGCCTGCTTTCAGGGCTTGGCGGGATTATGAGCGCCTCACGGCTGTACAGCGCCAACGGCAACTTAGGCATGGGGTACGAACTGGATGCCATTGCGGCGGTGATCCTCGGCGGCACCAGTTTCGTTGGCGGCATCGGCACCATCACCGGCACGCTGGTTGGGGCGCTGATTATCGCCACGCTAAACAACGGCATGACCCTAATGGGCGTCTCTTACTTCTGGCAACTGGTGATCAAAGGGGCGGTGATCATCATTGCGGTGCTGATCGATAAATACCGTACCCGACATCATCAAAGCGCATAACAACAATACCCTACACATGAGGAATACAGCATGAGATTGAAGCCCTTAGTGACCGCGCTCTGTGCAGGCGCGCTGCTGGCCGCGGCCCCCTTCGCCCAGGCGAAAGAATTGAAATCGATAGGCGTGACGGTAGGCGATCTGGCAAACCCATTCTTCGTGCAGATCACCAAAGGTGCGGAGCTGGAAGCGCGCAAACTGGCGGGCGATAACGTCAAAGTGACGCTGGTGTCCAGCGGCTACGATCTGGGCCAGCAGGTGTCGCAAATAGACAACTTTATCGCCGCTAACGTCGATATGATCATCCTTAACGCTGCCGATTCAAAAGGGATCGGCCCGGCGGTGAAACGGGCAAAAGACGCCGGGATCGTGGTCGTCGCGGTTGACGTGGCGGCAGAAGGCGCCGATGCGACCATCACTTCTGATAACACCCAGGCGGGCGAAATGGCCTGTAAATACATCACCGATCGCCTGAAAGGCAAAGGCAATGTGGTGATCATCAATGGGCCTCCGGTGTCCGCCGTACAAAACCGCGTTGAAGGCTGCCAGACTGAATTTAAACGCCATCCTGACATCAAGGTGCTCTCTGACAACCAGAACGCCAAAGGCAGTCGTGAAGGCGGGCTGGAGGTGATGACCGGGCTGCTGGCGGCAAATCCGAAGATCGACGGTGTATTTGCGATTAACGATCCCACCGCGATCGGTGCCGATCTGGCAGCCAAACAGGCACAACGTAGCGAGTTCTTTATTGTCGGCGTTGACGGAAGCCCGGACGCCGAAGAGGCGCTGAAACGTGAGAACTCGTTGTTTGTCGCCACCCCTGCGCAAGATCCCCAGGTGATGGCAGCGAAAGCGGTAGAAATTGGCTACGACATTTTGCAGGGCAAACCCGCGCCGAAAGAGCCGGTGCTGATCCCGGTGACGATGATCGACAAAAACAACGTCGGCAATTACAAAGGCTGGACGGTGAAATAAGTCCACACGCCGGGCGGCGCAGCTGCCCGGCCACCGCTAAGGAGAACGCTTTCGATGAAACGCTCCGCTATAAACGACATTCTCGTCCATACACGGCAATTCTTTTCGCAACATGACGTGCATCTTCCGCCCTTTGCCAGTTTCACGCCTGCCCAATGGCAACAACTCGACACCACCGCGTGGGAGGAAGTTTTTGCTCTCAAACTCGGCTGGGATGTTACCGCTTTTGGTGGCCACGACTTTGCTGCACAGGGACTGACGCTGTTTACCCTGCGTAACGGTTCGCCAAAAGGAATGCCGTATGCGAAATGTTACGCCGAGAAGATCATGCATGTGCGCGATGCGCAGGTAACGCCAATGCATTTTCACTGGCGTAAGCGTGAGGACATTATCAATCGCGGCGGCGGCAATTTGATTGTTGAACTATGGAATGCCGATAGCAACGAGCAAACGGTTGATAGCGACGTTACGGTGGTGATCGACGGCTGCCGCCAGAAACATACCGCAGGCAGTCAGTTGCGCCTGTCTCCCGGCGAAAGTATCTGCCTGCCGCCTGGCCTTTATCACAGCTTTTGGGCAGAAGCCGGTTTTGGCGATGTGCTGGTTGGCGAAGTCTCTTCTGTTAATGACGACGACCACGATAACCACTTTTTACAGCCGCTGGACCGCTACAACCTGATTGACGAAGACGAACCGGCCCAGTTGGTGTTGTGTAACGAATACCGCCAGTTCCGCTGAATAAGGAGAACGTTATGCCGTTGATTTCTCTCGCTGAAGGGCTGGCTCATGCCCGCGAACATCACTATGCGTTAGGTGCGTTTAATGTGCTGGACTCGCACTTTTTACGCGCCCTGTTTGCTGCGGCCAGACAAGAACGTTCGCCGTTTATTATCAACATTGCCGAAGTACATTTTAAATATATCTCGCTGGATTCCCTGGTCGAAGCCGTGAAATTTGAAGCGGCGCGCCATGCCATTCCGGTGGTGTTAAATCTCGATCACGGGCTGCATTTTGAATCGGTGGTGCAAGCGTTGCGGCTGGGATTCAGCTCGGTAATGTTTGACGGCTCCACGCTGGAGTATGAAGAAAATGTCCGCCAGACGCGGGAAGTGGTGAAAATGTGCCATGCCGTTGGCGTATCGGTAGAAGCTGAACTGGGGGCGGTAGGTGGCGACGAAGGCGGTGCGCTTTACGGTCATGCCGATGAATCTCTGTTTACCGATCCGCAACTGGCGCGTGATTTTGTCGACCGTACCGGCATTGACGCGCTGGCCGTGGCGATTGGCAATGCACACGGCAAATATCGCGGCGAACCGAAACTCGACTTCCCGCGCCTCGACGCTATCCGCCAGCAGGCGGCTATCCCGCTGGTGTTACACGGCGGCTCAGGGATTAGCGATGCCGATTTCCGTCGCGCCATAGAACTGGGTATCCACAAAATCAATTTCTACACGGGTATGTCGCAAGCGGCGCTGGCAGCCGTTGAGGCCCGAATGGCGCGCCGTCAGCCGATGTATGACGAGTTCGCCGAGTTACTGCTGGCAGTGGAAACCGCCATCAGCGATACGGTTGCACAACAGATGCGTATTTTCGGCAGTGCGGGGCAAGCATGATGGAACGTAAAGGGATTATCGCCGCAGGCAATATGCTGGTTGACCACGTCCATCAGATTATCCAGTGGCCAGAGCGCGGCTGGCTGGCGGAGATCACCCACAGCGAACGCTCTACCGGAGGCGCGCCGCTTAACGTCCTGCTGACGCTGGCGAAAATGCGCACCGGGCTGCCGTTACAGGCGGTCGGGCTAATCGGTCAGGACAGCGACGGCGATTACATCATGGCGATGCTTGAACAATATCACGTCAATCGCCAGCATGTGCAGCGCACCACCTTTGCCCCGACGTCGATGTCGCAGGTGATGACCGACCGAAGCGGGCAGCGGACGTTTTTCCATTCGCCGGGCGCTAACCGACTGCTTGATCTTCCGGCGTTCGATCAGCTCGATAACAGCATGAAGATTTTCCATCTCGGCTATTTACTGTTGCTCGATAGCCTGGATATGCCGGACGATGTTTACGGCACCCGTAGCGCGCGCCTGCTGGCGCAAATGCGTGATAATGGCTTTGAAACCTCGCTCGACCTTGTCTCCCGCAAGGGCGATCCGCGTTATCAGCCGATGGTGCTGCCCGCATTGCGCCATCTGGATTATCTGGTAATTAACGAACTGGAGGCCGGGGAGTTTAGCGGGCTGGAAATTCGCTTACCTAACGGCGAACCGCATATCGTGCATATTGCTGCCGCCGCGCGTGAACTGTTAGATGCGGGCGTACGCCAGCGAGTGGTGATCCACTGTCCGGAAGGTGCCTGGGGAGAGACACCGGAACATGGCGGCGTGTGGATCCCTTCGCAAAAGTTAGAACAACGGGAAATTATCGGCAGCGTCGGCGCGGGCGATGCATTTTGTGCCGGATTTTTATATGGCTGCCATGAACGCTGGACGCTTACCGAGAGCATAAAACTGGCACACGCCTGCGCGCGGGCAAGCCTGTTATGCGCCAATGCTATCGACGGGGCAAAAACGCTGGAAGAACTGCAAACAGAAATGTCGGATTAGTGCACGTCGGCAGCGAAGACATACCCCAGACCGCGCAGAGTTTTAATCAACATCGGCTGATGCGGGTTTAGTTCGATTTTGCGTCGTAAGCGCATGATTAATACGTCGATGGTGCGATCAAACACCTCCACGCTGTCGCGGTGGGTGAACTCCAGCAACTGCTCGCGGCTTAACACCCGACGAGCGTTTTGCGCCAGGGCCAGTAACAAGCCATATTCGCCCTGGGTCAGCTCGACATGTTGTTGTAGCGGATTGTGCAACTGGCAGCGCGTGGTATCGAGATACCAGCCATTAAATGACAGCCCGGCGTTTTTCTCCTCATTGACCACCAGCGCGCCAACGCGCCGTAGCACCGCTTTTAGTCGCGCGACCACTACCCGTGGGGTAAACGGCTTGCAGATGTAATCATCTGCGCCCATTTCCAGCCCGACCACCACATCAGACTCACTGCCCAGGCCGGTCAGCATCACCACCGGCAGTGCAGGACGCATTTTCTGTAATTGTTGCAATACCCTCAGGCCGTTGGTATCGGGTAGCATCATATCCAGCACCACCAGCGCGATATCAGGATCGCCCTCAACACGTGATATTGCCTCCTGTCCGGTATGGCAGACTGAAACCGTAAAGACATGTTCACTTAACACGTCCTGCAACAGTGCGCAGATAGCCGTGTCATCATCCACCACCAGCACAACAGGTTTCATGGTTATACTCCGAATTATTCACATGATTAATCATTGTGCGGACTTCTTGCCGAAGTGAAAGAGAAAAGCAATATATATAATAAAAACATAAGTCAGGTCACATTATTGATGACAATAATAAATATGCCGTAATTTTCCCTCTTCAGCACAAATGCCTAATAAAATGGCCGATTCTGTTCACACTTCTGCTTATTCAATTCGTCGTTTCCCAATTATGATAACGCCAGCTTTAAATGACGTATTTTGCATGGATTACATATTTACGACATAAATGATAAATGGAGATTTATATGAATAACTCTCGGTTATTCCGTTTGAGCAGGATTGTTATTGCGTTAACCGCCGTCAGCGGCATGATAGTAAATACCGCTTACGCAACAGATGAAGCGAAAGGCGCCACTCAATATACCCAGCAGGTTAATCAGAATTACGCTAAATCATTACCGTTTAGCGATCGTCAGGATTTTGACGATGCCCAGCGTGGATTTATCGCTCCGCTGCTGGATGAAGGTATTCTGCGTGATGCGAACGGTAAAGTTTACTACCGCGCGGACGATTACAAATTTGATATTAATGCCGCTGCGCCGGAAACCGTAAACCCCAGCCTGTGGCGTCAGTCGCAAATCAACGGTATTTCTGGCCTGTTCAAAGTCACCGATAAAATGTATCAGGTGCGCGGCCAGGATATCTCTAACATTACGTTCGTTGAGGGTGAGAAAGGCATTATTGTTATCGACCCGCTGGTAACGCCGCCTGCCGCAAAAGCCGCACTTGACCTTTACTTCCAGCATCGTCCGCAAAAACCGATTGTTGCCGTTATCTACACTCACAGCCACACCGACCACTATGGCGGCGTGAAAGGCATTATCTCTGAAGCTGATGTGAAATCCGGCAAAGTTCAGGTGATTGCCCCGGCTGGCTTTATGGACGAAGCCATCAGCGAAAACGTGCTGGCGGGTAACATCATGAGCCGCCGTGCGCTCTACTCTTACGGTCTGTTACTGCCGCACAACGCGCAAGGCAACGTGGGCAACGGCCTCGGTGTGACGCTGGCAACGGGCGACCCGAGCATTATTGCACCGACTAAAACTATCGTCAGAACTGGCGAGAAGATGATTATCGACGGCCTGGAGTTTGACTTCCTGATGACCCCGGGTAGCGAAGCACCAGCCGAAATGCACTTCTATATTCCGGCCCTGAAAGCCCTGTGTACCGCCGAGAACGCCACGCATACCCTGCACAACTTCTACACTCTGCGCGGCGCGAAAACCCGCGATACCAGCAAGTGGACCGAGTACCTGAACGAAACGCTGGATATGTGGGGTAACGACGCGGAAGTACTGTTTATGCCGCACACCTGGCCGGTCTGGGGCAATAAGCATATCAATGATTATATTGGTAAATATCGCGATACTATCAAGTACATTCACGACCAGACCCTGCACCTGGCAAACCAGGGCTACACCATGAACGAAATTGGCGACATGATTAAGCTGCCGCCTGCGCTTGCCAATAACTGGGCCAGCCGCGGTTATTACGGTTCTGTCAGCCACAACGCCCGCGCGGTGTATAACTTCTATCTTGGCTATTACGACGGTAACCCGGCTAACCTGCATCCGTATGGTCAGGTGGAGATGGGTAAACGTTATGTGCAGGCGCTGGGCGGTTCTGCCCGTGTCATCAACCTGGCGAAAGAAGCGAACAAGCAAGGTGATTATCGCTGGTCCGCAGAGTTGCTGAAACAGGTGATTGCCGCCAACCCGGGTGACCAGGTCGCGAAGAATCTGCAAGCGAATAACTTTGAACAGCTGGGCTATCAGGCCGAGTCCGCCACATGGCGCGGTTTCTACCTGACCGGCGCGAAAGAGCTGCGCGAAGGGGTGCATAAGTTCAGCCACGGCACCACCGGTTCCCCGGACACCATTCGCGGGATGTCGGTCGAAATGCTGTTCGACTTTATGTCCGTTCGCCTCGATAGCGCGAAAGCCGCGGGTAAAAATATCAGCCTGAACTTCAATATGAGCAACGGCGATAACCTCAACCTGACGCTGAACGATAGCGTGCTTAACTACCGTAAAACACTGCAACCGCAAGCCAACGCCTCTTTCTACATCAGCCGTGAAGATCTGCACGCCGTGCTGACCGGACAAGCCAAAATGGCGGATCTGGTAAAAGCGAAGAAAGCCAAAATTATTGGCAATGGCGCGAAACTGGAAGAAATTATTGCCTGTCTGGATAATTTCGATTTGTGGGTGAATATCGTAACTCCAAATTAATGCCACTCGCTTTTGGGGGCGCTGAAGCCCCCAAAAGCATTTATTTTAAAAATATATACAGCCAATTAATAAATAAAATATATAAGTTATGAATGCGGTGGCTGAATAAAGCTATTTTTATTCATCGAGAAAATAGCCATACTGACGCCTTCAATGGATATTGATATTCACTACAGATATTGTTCGCAGCAGACAGGATGTATTTAATATGCCAACAGTTCTCTCTCGCATGGCGATGCAACTCAAAAAAACGGCCTGGATAATTCCCGTCTTCATGGTTTCGGGATGTTCATTATCTCCGGCAATCCCGGTGATCGGCGCTTATTATCCCAGCTGGTTTTTCTGCGCCATTGCCAGCCTTATTTTGACGCTCATCACGAGGCGAATTATTCAGCGGGCAAATATCAATCTGGCATTTGTCGGAATTATTTATACCGCCCTTTTTGCTCTCTACGCCATGCTGTTCTGGCTGGCATTTTTCTAATCTATTTGAGACGCGCTCATGGAAAGTACGCCGAAAAAAGCTCCTCGCAGTAAATTCCCTGCTCTGTTAGTGGTTGCGTTGGCGCTGGTTGCCCTTGTTTTCGTTATCTGGCGCGTAGACAGTGCGCCATCAACTAATGACGCTTACGCGTCAGCAGATACCATTGATGTGGTGCCGGAAGTCAGCGGTCGCATTGTAGAACTGGCGGTCACCGACAACCAGGCGGTGAAACAGGGCGATTTGCTGTTCCGCATCGACCCGCGCCCGTACGAGGCCAATCTGGCGAAAGCCGAAGCCTCCCTCGCAGCGCTGGATAAGCAAATTATGCTCACCCAGCGTAGCGTTGACGCGCAACAGTTTGGTGCCGACTCGGTTAATGCCACGGTAGAAAAAGCCCGTGCCGCGGCAAAACAGGCCAGCGATACATTACGCCGCACCGAGCCATTACTGAAAGAAGGTTTTGTCTCAGCGGAAGACGTTGACCGTGCAAGAACGGCGCAGCGCGCCGCAGAAGCGGATCTTAATGCCGTATTGTTACAGGCGCAGTCAGCCGCCAGCGCCGTCAGCGGCGTCGATGCGCTGGTGGCGCAACGTGCGGCGGTCGAAGCGGATATCGCGCTGACCAAACTGCATCTGGAAATGGCGACCGTCCGCGCGCCGTTTGATGGCCGGGTCATTTCCCTCAAAACCTCGGTTGGGCAATTTGCTTCTGCCATGCGCCCTATTTTCACCCTCATCGACACTCGTCACTGGTACGTGATCGCCAACTTCCGCGAAACCGATCTGAAAAATATTCGCTCAGGTACACCCGCAACGATTCGCCTGATGAGCGACAGCGGCAAAACCTTCGAGGGTAAAGTGGATTCGATTGGCTACGGCGTGCTACCGGATGACGGCGGCCTGGTGCTGGGCGGCCTGCCGAAAGTTTCTCGCTCTATTAACTGGGTCCGCGTCGCCCAGCGTTTTCCGGTCAAAATCATGGTTGATAAACCTGATCCGGAAATGTTCCGCATCGGCGCTTCGGCAGTCGCTAATCTTGAGCCGCAATAATGAGCGCGCTCAACTCCCTGCCATTACCGGTGGTCAGGCTGCTGGCGTTCTTTCATGAAGAGTTAAGCGAGCGGCGACCAGGCCGCGTGCCGCAAACCGTGCAACTCTGGGTAGGCTGCCTGCTGGTGATTCTGATCTCGATGACCTTTGAGATCCCTTTTGTGGCGTTATCGCTGGCAGTGCTGTTTTACGGTATTCAGTCGAACGCGTTTTACACCAAATTTGTGGCGATCTTATTTGTGGTCGCCACGGTGCTGGAGATCGCCAGCCTGTTTTTGATCTACAAATGGTCATACGGCGAACCGTTGATCCGATTGATCATTGCCGGACCAATCCTGATGGGCTGCATGTTTTTGATGCGCACCCATCGGCTGGGGCTGGTCTTTTTCGCCGTTGCCATTGTCGCTATTTACGGGCAAACCTTCCCCGCTATGCTCGACTATCCGGAAGTGGTCGTGCGCTTAACGCTGTGGTGTATTGTTGTCGGCCTCTACCCAACCTTGCTGATGACGTTAATCGGCGTGCTGTGGTTTCCCAGTCGTGCCATTACGCAAATGCATCAGGCGCTTAATGATCGGCTTGATGATGCCATTAGTCACCTGACGGACAGCCTCGCACCGCTACCCGAAACGCGGATTGAAAGAGAGGCGCTGGCGCTGCAAAAACTCAATGTCTTTTGTCTCGCGGACGATGCCAACTGGCGAACCCAGAGCGCATGGTGGCAAAGCTGCGTGGCAACGGTAACCTACATTTACTCGACGCTGAATCGCTACGATCCCACCTCTTTTGCTGATTCTCAGGCAATCATTGAATTTCGGCAAAAATTAGCCTCAGAAATCAACAAACTGCAACATGCCATTGCCAAAGGTCAGTGCTGGCAAAGCGACTGGCGGATCAGTGAAAGTGAAGCGATGGCAGCACGGGAATGTAACCTGGAGAATATCTGCCAGACGTTGTTGCAACTGGGTCAGATGGACCCGAATACGCCGCCAACGCCCGCAGCCAAACCGCCGTCAATGGTCGCCGATGCTTTTACCAATCCAGACTATATTCGCTACGCGGTAAAAACGCTGCTCGCCTGTTTGATCTGTTACACCTTCTACAGCGGCGTGGACTGGGAAGGCATTCACACCTGTATGCTGACCTGCGTGATCGTCGCTAACCCGAACGTCGGTTCGTCGTACCAGAAGATGGTGCTGCGTTTTGGCGGGGCTTTTTGCGGCGCGATTCTGGCGCTGTTATTCACGCTACTGGTCATGCCCTGGCTGGACAATATTGTCGAATTGCTGTTTGTGCTGGCACCGATTTTCCTGTTGGGCGCATGGATTGCCACCAGCTCTGAACGTTCTTCTTATATCGGCACACAGATGGTGGTCACCTTCGCGCTCGCCACGCTCGAAAACGTTTTTGGCCCGGTGTACGACCTGGTGGAAATTCGCGATCGCGCCCTGGGTATCATCATTGGTACCGTGGTGTCCGCGGTGATTTACACCTTTGTCTGGCCTGAAAGTGAAGCGCGCACACTGCCGCAAAAACTGGCTGGCGCGCTGGGTATGTTAAGTAAAGTAATGCGGATCCCACGCCAGCAGGAAGCCACGGCTCTGCGCTCTTATCTGCAAATTCGCATAGGTCTGCATGCGGCGTTTAATGCCGGTGAAGAGATGTGCCAACGCGTAGCGCTGGAACGTCAACTGGACAGCGAAGAACGCGCATTACTGATTGAACGTTCGCAAACGGTTATTCGTCAGGGACGCGACATTCTTCACGCCTGGGATGCAACCTGGAACTCGGCGCAGGCGCTGGATAACGCACTACAGCCGGATAGAGCTGGCCAGTTTGCCGACGCACTGGAGAAATACGCCGCCGGTCTGGCAACCGCACTCAGCCGTTCTCCTCAAATAACGCTTGAAGAAACACCCGCCTCGCAGGCCATCCTGCCGACCTTATTAAAACAGGAGCAACACGTCTGCCAGCTTTTCGCCCGCTTGCCAGACTGGACAGCCCCGGCATTAACGCCCGCCACGGAACAGGCACAAGGAGCCACGCAATGATCAATCGTCAACTTTCACGCCTGCTGTTGTGCAGCATTCTCGGCAGCACGACGCTGATTTCCGGCTGTGCCCTGGTTCGTAAGGATTCTGCGCCTCATCAACAGCTCAAACCGGAACAAATCAAACTTGCCGATGATATTCATCTGGCCAGTTCCGGCTGGCCGCAGGCGCAGTGGTGGAAACAATTTAACGATCCGCAACTGGATGCCCTGATCCAGCGCACACTGCAAGGTTCACACACGCTTGCTGAAGCGAAACTACGGGAAGAAAAAGCGCAATCGCAGGCCGACCTGTTAGATGCCGGTTCACAATTGCAGGTGGCGGCGTTAGGGATGCTCAACCGCCAACGTGTCTCGGCGAACGGTTTTTTAAGCCCTTATGCGATGGATGCGCCAGCACTGGGTATGGACGGGCCGTACTATACGGAAGCCACAGTAGGTTTGTTTGCCGGACTGGATCTCGATTTGTGGGGTGTACATCGCTCGGCGGTTGCCGCCGCTATTGGCGCGCATAATGCCGCGCTGGCAGAAACCGCAGCAGTAGAGCTATCGCTGACCACGGGCGTAGCGCAGCTTTATTACAGTATGCAGGCCAGCTATCAGATGCTTGATCTGTTAGAACAAACTCGCGATGTGATTGATTACGCGGTGAAAGCGCACCAGAGTAAAGTGGCGCACGGTCTGGAAGCGCAAGTGCCTTTCCACGGCGCGCGGGCGCAGATTCTGGCCGTCGATAAACAAATTGCTGCCGTCAAAGGGCAAATCACCGAAACGCGAGAATCTCTGCGTGCATTGATTGGCGCGGGAGCCAGCGATATGCCGGAGATCAAGCCGGTGGCATTACCGCAAGTACAGACCGGCATTCCGGCGACGCTCTCTTATGAGTTGCTCGCCAGACGCCCGGATCTGCAAGCCATGCGCTGGTATGTTCAGGCGTCATTAGATCAGGTAGATTCCGCGCGGGCGTTGTTCTACCCGAGCTTTGATATCAAAGCGTTTTTCGGTCTGGACTCCATCCACCTGGATACCTTATTCAAAAAAACCAGTCGCCAGTTCAACTTCATACCGGGTCTGAAATTGCCGCTGTTTGACGGTGGACGGTTGAATGCCAATCTCGAAGGCACTCGCGCCGCCAGCAACATGATGATTGAACGTTACAACCAGTCAGTACTGAACGCGGTGCGCGACGTTGCAGTCAATGGCACACGTCTGCAAACGCTCAACGACGAGCGGGAGATGCAGGCAGAACGCGTAGAAGCAACCCGCTTCACCCAGCGTGCCGCCGACGCCGCCTACCAACGCGGTCTAACCAGCCGCTTACTGGCCACCGAAGCTCAGTTGCCGGTGCTTTCCGAAGAGATGTCATTACTGATGCTGGACAGCCGCCGGGTGATTCAAAGTATTCAGTTGATGAAATCGCTGGGCGGCGGGTATCAGGCGGCTCCCGTCGTTGAGAAAAAATAAAATGTCTGCCGCGTGATGGCTGTCACGCGGTATTTCGTTTCGTCACGTCAAAACTGACGACAGCCTGTTTTTCGTCAGAGTTTTGAATAAATAGTGCCCGTAATATCAGGGAATAGCCTCAAATAAAATGTGGCATAAAAGATGCATACTGTGGTCGAGAGCGCGTATGCGTGATTTGATTAACTGGAGCGAGACTGATGAAAAAAGTCGTCACGGTTTGCCCCTATTGCGCATCAGGTTGCAAAATCAACCTGGTCGTCGATAACGGCAAAATCGTCCGGGCGGAGGCAGCGCAGGGGAAAACCAACCAGGGTACTCTGTGTCTGAAGGGTTATTATGGCTGGGATTTTATTAACGATACCCAGATCCTGACCCCGCGCCTGAAAACCCCCATGATCCGTCGCCAGCGTGGCGGCAAACTCGAACCTGTTTCCTGGGATGAGGCACTGAATTACGTTGCCGAGCGCCTGAGCGCCATCAAAGAGAAGTACGGTCCGGATGCCATCCAGACGACAGGCTCCTCGCGTGGTACGGGTAACGAAACCAACTATGTAATGCAAAAATTTGCGCGCGCCGTTATTGGTACCAATAACGTTGACTGCTGCGCTCGCGTCTGACACGGCCCATCGGTTGCAGGTCTGCACCAATCGGTCGGTAACGGCGCAATGAGCAATGCCATTAACGAAATTGATAATACCGATTTAGTGTTCGTTTTCGGGTACAACCCGGCGGATTCCCACCCTATCGTGGCGAATCACGTGATTAACGCTAAACGTAACGGGGCGAAAATTATCGTCTGCGATCCGCGCAAAATTGAAACCGCGCGCATTGCTGACATGCACATCGCACTGAAAAACGGCTCGAACATCGCGCTGTTGAATGCAATGGGCCATGTCATTATTGAAGAAAATCTGTACGACAAAGCGTTCGTCGCTTCTCGTACAGAAGGCTTTGAAGAGTATCGTAAAATCGTTGAAGGCTACACGCCGGAGTCGGTTGAAGATATCACCGGCGTTAGCGCCAGTGAGATTCGTCAGGCGGCGCGGATGTATGCCCAGGCGGAAAGCGCATCTATTCTGTGGGGCATGGGTGTGACCCAGTTCTATCAGGGCGTGGAAACCGTGCGTTCTCTGACCAGCCTCGCGATGCTGACCGGTAACCTCGGTAAGCCGCATGCGGGCGTTAACCCGGTTCGTGGTCAGAACAACGTGCAGGGCGCCTGTGATATGGGCGCGCTGCCGGATACGTATCCGGGATACCAGTACGTGAAAGATCCGGCTAACCGCGAGAAATTCGCCAAAGCCTGGGGCGTAGAAAGCCTGCCTGCTCATACCGGCTATCGCATCAGCGAGCTGCCGCACCGCGCAGCGCATGGCGAAGTGCGTGCCGCGTACATTATGGGCGAAGATCCGCTGCAAACGGATGCGGAACTGTCGGCAGTCCGTAAAGCCTTTGAAGATCTGGAACTGGTCATCGTTCAGGACATCTTTATGACCAAAACCGCGTCGGCGGCGGATGTCATTTTACCGTCAACGTCGTGGGGCGAGCATGAAGGTGTCTATACTGCGGCTGACCGTGGCTTCCAGCGTTTCTTCAAGGCGGTTGAACCGAAGTGGGATCTGAAAACGGACTGGCAGATTATCAGTGAAATCGCCACCCGTATGGGTTATCCGATGCACTACAACAACACCCAGGAGATCTGGGACGAGTTGCGTCATCTGTGCCCGGATTTCTACGGTGCGACTTACGAGAAAATGGGCGAACTGGGCTTCATTCAGTGGCCTTGCCGCGATACGTCAGATGCCGATCAGGGGACTTCTTATCTGTTTAAAGAGAAGTTTGATACCCCGAACGGTCTGGCGCAGTTCTTCACCTGCGACTGGGTAGCGCCAATCGACAAACTCACCGACGAGTACCCGATGGTACTGTCAACGGTGCGTGAAGTTGGCCACTACTCTTGCCGTTCGATGACCGGTAACTGTGCGGCACTGGCGGCGCTGGCTGATGAACCTGGCTACGCACAAATCAATACCGAAGACGCCAAACGTCTGGGTATTGAAGATGAGGCATTGGTTTGGGTGCACTCGCGTAAAGGCAAAATTATCACCCGTGCGCAGGTCAGCGATCGTCCTAACAAAGGGGCGATTTACATGACCTACCAGTGGTGGATTGGCGCCTGTAACGAGCTGGTTACCGAAAACTTAAGCCCGATTACCAAAACGCCGGAGTACAAATACTGCGCCGTGCGCGTCGAGCCGATCGCCGATCAGCGCGCCGCCGAGCAGTACGTAATTGACGAGTACAACAAGTTGAAAACTCGCCTGCGCGAAGCGGCACTGGCGTAAATAAGTCCCTTCTACAGCCTCCTCTGGGAGGCTGTTTTTTTATCCATTCGAACTCTTTATACTGGATACACCCTACCCAATCGTATTATCAAAATGAAAAAAATTATCGCATTGATGTTGTTTTTGACATTCTTTGCCCACGCGAATGACTCCGAGCCTGGCAGCCAGTATGTAAAGGCGGCAGAGGCCGGAGACAGACGCGCACAATATTTTCTTGCCGACAGCTGGTTTAGCTCCGGCGATTTGAGCAAAGCCGAATATTGGGCACAGAAAGCCGCCGACAGTGGTGATGCCGATGCCTGCGCGCTGCTGGCGCAGATTAAAATCACCAATCCGGTCAGTCTGGACTATCCACAAGCAAAAATTCTCGCCGAAAAAGCAGCGCAAGCGGGCAGTAAAGAAGGTGAAGTGACGTTGGCACATATTCTGGTGAATACTCAGGCAGGTAAACCGGATTATCCGAAGGCGATTTCGCTGTTAGAAAACGCCTCGGAAGATCTGGAGAACGACTCCGCCGTCGATGCCCAGATGCTGCTTGGTTTGATTTACGCCAACGGCATAGGCATTAAGGCCGATGATGAGAAAGCGACCTGGTATTTCAAGCGTAGCTCTGCGATTTCCCGTACCGGTTATTCCGAGTACTGGGCAGGAATGATGTTCTTAAACGGTGAAGAAGGTTTTATCGAGAAGAACAAACAGAAGGCACTGCACTGGTTGAACCTGAGCTGTATGGAAGGGTTTGATACCGGGTGTGAAGAGTTTGAAAAATTAACCAATGGTTAAGGTAGCCCTGATAAGACGCGGCAAGCGTCGCATCAGGCATTGATGTCGGATGCGGCGTAAACGCCTTATCCGACCTACAAAATCACGCTAAATCAGGCTATTGCGCTGTCTGGCGTAGGCCTGATAAGACGCGGCAGCGTCGCATCAGGCATTGATGTCGGATGCGGCGTAAACGCCTTATCCGACCTTGTATTATCCCTCCTGTGCAGAGAAAATTGGCCAGTTTTCTCTGCCTGCAGTCCGCATGCCGTATCCGGCCTTGGGTTCTAACCTGTGTTGTAGATTTATGCAGCGGGCTGCCTTTCTCCCAAAGTGATAAACCGGACAGTATCATGGACCGGTTTTCCCGGTAATCCGTATTTGCAAGGTTGGTTTCACTATGGAACATGAACTTCATTATATCGGTATCGACACCGCTAAAGAGAAACTGGATGTCGATGTGTTGCGTCCTGATGGTCGTCATCGCACCAAAAATTCGCTAACACCACTAAAGGGCACGATGAGCTGGTGAGCTGGCTGAAAGGTCGACAAAGATTGACCATGC